>NZ_JADYWM010000003.1:0-345861 GCF_015864815.1 Pseudoalteromonas sp. NZS100 | reverse complement strand
CTGAAGGCACCTTTACAGTGAGCGCCAGTGTGAGCGATGCCGCAGGCAACGAAGCCACTGCCACAGGCACTGGTGAAATAGATACCATTGCACCGACCCTTGTACTTACCAGTCCAGGCTCAAGTAGCGACATCACCCCGACACTCAGCGGCACAAGCGATGCGGTTGAAGGCACGGTTATTAACTTCACGGTTATGGACGATCAAGGCAATAGACAAACCTTTACCACCACTGTGGATGCTGATGGCAACTTCTCAGTGGAAGTACCGACTGCCTTGGCAGAAGGACCATATAGCATCGAAGCAAGTATTAGCGATGTGGCAGGTAACAGCACCGATATTACCGGCAACGGCACCATTGATACCACAGCACCAAGTGTGAGTGTAGATGCGCCAGTATTAACAAACGACAGCACGCCCACAGTGACAGGCACCAGTGATGCACCTAACAGCACCATCACGGTGACGTTTACAGATGCAGCAAATGCTACTCAAAGCATTGATGTACAAACCGATGCCAATGGTAACTGGAGTGCGACACCAACAGGTACATTAGCTGAAGGTAATTACAGCGTCAGCGCCAGCATTACCGATGCGGCAGGCAACACTGGTACCGGCACTGACACTGGCGAAGTGGATATAACCGCTCCGGATCTTGAAATTATTCCATCGTTTTTATTAGGTAATTTAGTTTCTCTTTCGGGGGATTCTGATTTACCGGGAGGCTCTGTAATCACTATTACAGAGTACCTAGTTGGGGGATTAGTTGGTGCAACTTATACAGCGACAACAAATCCTGATGGTACGTGGGGGCTCGCAAACATAACAGTACCTTTACTAAACCTTGCCTATGTGACTGCCAGTGCAACGGATGCAGCTGGTAATGTAAGAACAATCAATACACTTGATTTTGATAACGTAGCACCAGAATTAACCGTTAGTGTCGATGCTTTATCTAATGATAGTACGCCAGTAATTAGCGGAACCACCGATATGGGGCAAGGCACTGTAATTAATATAACCGTGACTGATAGTGAAGGAGAAAGCCAAGCGTTTACTGCGACAGTTCAAGCCGGTGGCGACTGGTCTGTTGCTGTACCTGCAGAGCTAGCGCAAGGTCAATATACCGTTGTTGCAGAGGTTAGAGACAGTGTTGGTAACTTAACAACGCAGCAGGCTCAAGGTGAAATAGACAGTGTTGATCCTACATTAATTGTGAACGAAGTTAACGCGACAATAGATACAACACCTACAATTTCAGGCACAAGTAATGAGATAGGTGCAGATGTAAGCATTATTATTGGTGGTCAAACACTAACAGCAACTGTGGGTACTGATGGCAATTGGCAAGTAGATGTCCCCGTAGCACTTGTTGATGGTGATTATACGGCGCAAGTAAGCATTACCGATGACGCTAATAATACCAGCAGCACGACTATTGATTTAACAATTGATACCCAAGTACCTGTTATTGTACTTAATGACACAACTGTATTTAACACTAATACACCAATTATAAGTGGTACTTCAACTGAACCACAGAGTACGGTGGTCGATATAGTTATTACAGATAGCAACGGTGATATACATACTTTAACCGCAATAGTTGATGCTAGCGGCGATTGGCAAGTTACGGCGCCAAGCTTGCCTGATGGTAATTATGATGTAGAGGTAAGTATTACCGATGATGCTGGCAATCAAGGGGTGGATACAGGCTCTAGCTTTATTGATACTCAAGCACCAAGTATTACTATAAACGCATTAGGTACAATTAATGACAGCACGCCAACTATTTCAGGCACATCCAATGAACCTGAAAACACGAGTATTACAGTAACTGTGACCGATGGAGATAGTACCGAGACTTATACAACTGTTGTTGGTGCAGGTGGTGCTTGGACTGTAGATATTACAGATGCACTGACTGATGGTGAAGTTACAGTTTCTGCAAGTGTTACTGATGCCGCAGGGAATGAATCAGTTGCAAATAGTACCGCAATGTTAAATACCAATGCGCCTACAATTAATATTAATACAATTGTTGATACAAACGATCAAACACCAGCAATATCAGGCACAAGTAGTGCGGCAGATAATACAGAAATCACGGTTGTCATAACTGACGTTAATAACGTTTCACATACTGTAACTACAACTGTGGTAGGCGGGGTGTGGAGTGTTGATGCGACAGATATTCTACCTGAAGGTGAATTTACTGTTTCGGCAAGTGTAACTGAAGGAGGCTTAACGAGTAATACAACAGGTAGCGGTGTTATCGATTTAACTCCACCAGCCCTTAATATTACACCGCTTACAATTTCAAATGATACAACGCCAACAATTTCAGGCACAACTACAGCTCCACAAGGCGCCATAGTCGCTATTTTAATTACAGATAGCTTAGGTGTAGAGCAAACGGTTAATGCTACAGTTGGTGCAAATGGCACATGGTCAGTCGCTGCAAGTACAGAGTTGAGCGAGGGCACTTACACGGTTTTAGCTTCAACAACAGATACTGCAGGTAATCCTGTAAACACAAGTATTACAGGGGAAGTTGATATAACAGCACCTGTTGTGACTATTAACGATATTGTTGGAAGTACCGATCTAACTCCAAGTATTTCAGGGAGCGTGACAGGTGCCATGGTAGGTGATGCAGTTGCTGTGATATTTACCGATGCACTCGGGAATAAGCATACTGTAAATACAACAGTTCAAACGGGTGGTGTATGGTCTGTAGAGGCAACTAGCTCTCTATCACAAGGAGATTATTCAGTTGAAGTATTTGTTACTGACAGCGCGGGTAATACCGGGGACACAACAAATACAGCAACCATTGATACAATTGCTCCCGAAATTAGTATTGATCAAAGTTCATTAATACTAACTCAAGATAGCACTCCATTGATTACAGGTACGTCTAACGAGGCAAATACAAACGTTATTGTTACCTTTACTGATTCTGCTGGAGTTTCTCATCAAATTACCGTGCAAACGGATGCTAATGGAGACTGGCAAGCCGCTGCAGACAACGAATTAGCAGAAGGTGTTTACAGTGTTTCGGCAACGATTACTGATAGCGCAGGAAATACCTCTGTTGATAGTAAAACGGGTGGCGAAGTAGATACAGTAGGGCCAGAGCTTACTATTGTGCCTTCGTTCCTATTAGGTCAGTTGGTTTCTTTATCTGGCACATCTGATTTAGGAGAAGGTAAAACAGTCACTGTTAATTTAGAATTAGCAGGTGATTTGGCTAACTTAACATACGATGTAACAACTGATGCCAATGGCGATTGGGTGTTATTAGGCCTGGCAGTTAATATTATTGGCCTATCGGTTGTTGAAGCCTCTGCAACTGATGAAGCGGGTAACACCACCACTATAACTACGGCTGATGTAGATGCTTCAACGCCATTACTTAATGCGGTAGTTGACTTTACTACTGGCCAGGGAGATTTGCCGATAATTAGCGGTACGACCGACCAAGCCCCAGGCACCGAAGTGCTAGTGAGAGTGGTAGATAGCGAAAATGTAGTACAAGAGCTTACGGCTATAGTGCAGGCCGATAATACGTGGGCTGTGCAGGTTCCTCAATCATTGGCTGAAGGTACATTCAGCGTAACAGTTGACGTGTTAAGTGAAGTCGGTATTACTACCACGCAACTACTTACCGCAGTGGTGGATACAATATCGCCAACACTTGGCTTAGAGGTTATTGGCACAACATCAGACTCCACGCCAATTATCCAAGGTACCAGTGATTTAATTAATGGTGTTGTTGAAATACAACTTGATGGTGGTTCAGTTTTAACCACTACGGTTAATGCAGCTGGGTTATTTTCACTCGAGGTAGATGCACTAACTGAAGGGCAGCACGTTGCTAATGTGAGTATTACAGACGAAGCAGGTAATGTAGTAACTGATACGCTTGAATTCGTCGTTGATACGCTAGTACCAGTAGTTGGAATTTTACCACTGAGCATTAGCGATACCGATTTATTAACTATTTCAGGCACATCGGAAGAGCCTGAAGGTACAGACATTGACGTAACTGTTATTGGTAGCAATGGTGATGAAACAGTATTTGATGCTGTAGTTGGTAGTAATGGTACTTGGTCTCTAGTAACCACCAGCTTATCTGATGGTGTTTATGATGCGTATGCGAGTATTACTGATGCCGCAGGTAATACTGGGCAGTCAGCCATTGAACAAGTAACTATAGACACCATTCCACCAGCGTTAGAAATAGATGCGTTCGGAGTACTTAATACTCTAACACCAACAATTACAGGCTCTAGCGATGAGGAAGTAGGGAGTTTAATTACTGTAAATATCACTGACTCAACAGCCGCAGTACAAACAGTTACTACTACTGTTTTAGGAGATGGCACTTGGTCTGTCATTGCTTCTTTATTACCTGAAGGAGAAATTACAGTTGAGGCCATAAGTACCGATAGCGCTGGTAATACAACCACTGTAAATCAAATAGGTACTGTCAGTACAACCTTGCCAAGTTTGTTGATAAACCCAATAATTGATACAAGCGATACAACGCCTACGATTACAGGTACCACGGATGTATTAGCAGGTGATGTACAGGTAGTTATTACCGATAGTAGCGGTACAGCAACGACATATAACACCACAGCCATTGCCGGTGAATGGACTCTAATACCTACAACACCATTAGCTGAAGGCTCCTTTACTGTAAGTGCTACAGTTGAAGACTTAGGGCTTTCAAGCTCTACAAGTCTTGATGGAATAATTGATTTAACACCACCAACAGTTGAAGTTGATCAATTAACTGTAACCAATAACCCGCTACCGACTATAACAGGTATAAGTGATGCACCAGCAGGTACAAATGTGAGTGTTGTTATTACTGATGATAATAACGATTCACAAACTATTACCGCTCAAGTTGCAGGCAATGGCACATGGTCTGTAACAGCTACCAGCGCGCTTAGTGAAGGTGGTTTTAGTGCTACTGCGACAGTGAGTGATGCTGCGGGTAACTCATCAAGCGATACAATGGTGTCAAGCACAGACTACACTGCACCAATTATAGTGATAGACCCAATTACAGTAGGGCAAGATACAACGCCTACTGTTACGGGGTCAGTAACCGGAAGTTTTGCAGGTGAATTAGTAATCGTTACATTTACCGATTCTGCAGGCGCCACTCACAATGTTCAAACAAACGTTGGTGATGATGGAACCTGGAGTATTGAGGCTGAAGAGATGCTTAGTGAAGGTAATTACACTGTAGATGTAAGTATTGTTGATAGCGCAGGCAATATTGGTACGCTATCCACAAGTAGCGCAATTGACTCAGGTATTACAATTGATTCAGGATTGGTACTAACTACAGATCAAAACCCAGTTATAACAGGTACAGCCGCTCCTGGTGAGTTTGTAACGGTGACCTTTAGTGGCGCTACAGAGGCAACTGAAACAGTATTTGCTGATGCATCTGGTGAGTGGAGCGTAACAGCTAATACTACCTTAGCTGATGGGGCTTATACTGTAACAGCTGTAGCGACCGATAGTTCTGGAAACGCAACATCAAGCGGTAGTTTATCTGGATTGGTTGTTGATACTACACCACCTACAGTAAATGATTTTGAAGTTGATTATTTACTAGCTTCTATCACAGGTATAAAGCTAGCTGTTATAGGTTTTCACGGCACTACAGATGCTGAGCCTGGTACCACAGTTACTTTAGATAACTCGCTACTATTAGGTATAAGCGTTGGAAATGAAACAACGACAGTTCAAAGCGATGGAAGTTGGGCTTTTACAAGTGTGGATATAGATCTTTTAGCTTTACTAGGTAACGGTTTAAGAGATGTCAGAATTACATTTGAAGACGAAGCTGGTAATACCACAACCATTGATGGTGAAGGTACTGAAGTTGCTAGTATATCAGCAGCAGATTCAGCCTCCGGCGACACAATCCCTGAATCATTTAGTGAGGAGTCAGCATTAGGCGATACAACCCCTAATGAAGTTTCAAGCAACAACGTATTAAGCACTGAAACGATTGATTTAGGTAACTTGAGTGGTCTATCAACACCTGAGCAAACGGTGCAAGTGAGTTCGGCGGAGCCACTTAACATTAATGATGTAATCATTGATGAAGATGCAGAGCAGCTTATAGCGCTAAATACACTGGTTGAGGATGAAGGCTCTGCAATTGCTTATACTCCAGCTCAAAGTGGGGGAAGCATTGATGCAGCAGCACCTGCGGTTGATGTACAAAATCAATCGGAAGAGATGATTAAACAATTAATTGAAAGTAGTAATAATCAAACGGATATTTAATATCAATAAAGCCCTCTTAATTATTTTTTAAGGGGGCTTACATTATTAAGCAAATTGATATTATTTATAACGAAATTTAAGAACAAAGGACATTAAAAAAGCCTTATTGATTTATCAATAAGGCTTTTTTAATGTAAAATTTTGGGCTTACGCTTTTAAATTACGAACCAGTTTACTCTCGGTATTTACAGATTTACCGGCTTGGTCGTAGGTCATTGACGTTGGTGCGCCAATTAATATCTCTTTTAATTGTTTAACACTAAGTTGCGCTTGACGGGCAGCATGAGCATTAACATTATTTTGTTTTTGGCATTGTGCAAGTTGAGTTTTAACTTGGCTTATTAGCTCAGATATTTCAGGGCTTTGTGTATCGTTACTGGCAATTAGCTTACTTAGCTCTTTATCTAGAGTGCTTAGCTTAGTTAAAAAAGACATTTTTTGTTGGGCAATTTCTTTTAAACCAGCACCACGTCGTGAGGCAATAGCAGTAAGCTCATCGTTTAATAGCGTGTGTAAAGAGTCTAAACAACTTACTTGTTGGTTTAGCTTTACGCTAATTAAACTATTATGATCAGCCATACACGTTAAACTCAAAATCAGCTAAGTTTTTAGCAAGCTTTTCACTGTCCACTTGGTATTTACCTTCAGTTATTGCTTTTTTTAGCTCAGCAACTTTATCGCTGTCAAAGCCAGGCGATTGCTGTGCTTTATCTTGAAGCGTTTTTAATTGCTGCGCTTGCGGCGTTAAACTTACAGAATCACTTGCTGCTTTAGGCGAAGGGGCCTGAGCAGCTTGTGTATTTGCGTTATCTTTTTTTAAATCAACTTGTTGTTGCTTTGCATTTGTTAACGCATTAGCTTGTTGATTACTGCCATTAACTTGATTAACCATAATAATAAACCCGTATATTACCCAACTTATGCCATGTTATCGGCATATACGTAGGATACTTTAGTATAAATCTAAATTAAATATTCACCTGAACAGACTCTACACCATCTACTCGCGCATTTAAAACTTTACCTGATTTTTTGTTTTTTATTTGTATCTGTTCGCCCAAAGTACCGTCTTCTAAAGCAATACCTGTGGTTTTAATTCTAAGGCCCCTCAGGTTTGCGTAAATATTAACAGAGTCACCTTTACACACCATGCAAATTTGGTTTAGTAATACTGGCATACCACTTCTAATATTTCTTTTACTTCTACTACCTATTAGCATTGTGGGATCATCTAAGTACTGTATTCGTACAAAGTGAGTTGGTTTCATTTCAATACTTAAATGCGATTTAGTTATTACTTCACCGCGGGTTAAATTAGCAGTGGCAACAACAACAGGGGCCATTTCAACAACTCTTACATGAACGTATTGAGCCCACGTTTGCGCATCATTGCACTTGGCTTGTAAGGTTACTTGGCGGTTAAATGGTGGCTCATCGGATGTTGATAATTCAAGCTCTGTATTACAGACACGATCAGGAATGCGACTGTCTAAAGGCAGAGCACTTAATTCAGTATTAGTATTTTGTAATGTACCAATTTGCTCAGCTATGTAAGCAACGGCCATGTCTTGTAATAAATCTTTACTAAACACTTTAGCTTGCAAAGGGAATACAAAGCACAAGCTAGTAACAAAATAAAAAACACTGTATCTTCTGATTTTTTTTAACAAACTCATAATGTTTCGACTATGCTTATGGTTTCAAACAGGGTATAAATATTTTGCGTCAAAAAGTAGACGCACCCGCGATGTTATGTAGCTTTATAAATAGAAAGCAATTATCGTTCCGTATTATTTGTTTTCTTTAGGAGATTTGAATGGCAGGCATTTTAGACTCAGTAAACCAACGCACACAGTTGGTTGGGCAGAACCGCCTAGAATTACTTTTATTTAAGCTCAGAGGGCGTCAGCGTTTTGGTATTAATGTATTCAAAGTGAGAGAAGTGCTGCAATGCCCTCCACTAACAAGCATGCCAAAATCTAATCCGTATATTCGTGGTGTTGCACATATTCGTGGTCAAACCATTTCGGTTATTGATTTATCAATGGCTGTAGGTGGGCGCCCAATCGACAACATTAAAGACAGCTTTATAATCATTGCTGAATACAACCGCTCTGTGCAAGGGTTTTTAGTGGGCGGAGTTGAACGTATTGTAAATATGAATTGGGAAAAAATAATGCCACCGCCATCAGGCGCCGGACGTTATTCATATTTAACAGCAGTGACCGAAATCGAAAATGAATTAGTCGAGATTCTCGATGTAGAAAAAATTCTCAACGAAATTTGTCCAGTAAACACAGAAGTAAGTGCTGAAGTTGCACAAAGTGGCGATATTCAAAGAGATTTAGGCGAACGTATCGTATTTATTGCAGATGACTCTGCTGTTGCGCGTAATCAAGTTAAACGGGCCTTAGAGCCGCTAGGTGTTCAAACAGAGCTTGCTAAAAATGGTAAGGAAGCTTTAATTAGGCTTAAAGAAATAGCAGAGCTTGATTGTAAAAATGATATTACAGAGCGAGTAGCATTACTTATCTCAGACGTTGAAATGCCAGAAATGGACGGCTATACCTTAACAGCTGAAATAAAAGCAGATCCCAAACTTGCACCTTTGCATGTTATTTTGCATACCTCTTTGAGTGGTGTTTTCAACCAAGCGATGATTGAAAAAGTAGGGGCAGATGACTTTATTGCTAAATTTAACCCAGATGAATTAGCAACAGCGGTTAAAAAGTGGGTTCATTGTGATTAACAAAAATAGGTGCTACTAACTTGAATAATAAAGATTTGCAGCAAAGTGAATACGACCAGTTTCGTTCGTTTTTAGAGCAGCAATGCGGCATTGTTTTAGGTGAAAATAAACAGTATTTAGTTAAAAGCCGACTTGCTCCGTTAATGACTCGATTTAATGTGGGATCTTTATCGGAATTGGTTAGTAAAACTCTAGGGCCTCACGAGCGGCAATTAAGAGCCGCTGTTGTTGATGCAATGACCACCAACGAAACTTTGTGGTTTAGAGATCAATACCCATTTGAGTTGCTCCAAAACAAGCTTTTCCCTGAATTTAAAGATTTAAGAAGACCTTTAAAAATTTGGTCTGCTGCCAGTTCGTCAGGCCAAGAACCTTATTCAATAGCTATGTCGGTTGCTGAATTTAGTGCTAAGCAACCAGGTGTGCTTCGTATGGGGGCACAAATTATTGGTACCGACATATCTAATACCATGCTTGATATGTGTAAAAATGCAGAGTATGACGCGTTGGCACTTGCCAGAGGGTTATCTGCAGAGCGTCGTAAAAAGTTTTTTAAAGACAGCGGCAACGGTATGGCACAAGTAAACGATACAATAAAAAAACAAGTTAGTTTTAGGCATTTAAATCTGCTTGATTCTTACGCGTTAATGGGCAAGTTTGATATTATTTTTTGCCGAAATGTACTAATTTATTTTGCGCCTGAAATAAAAGCTAAAATTATTAACCAGTTTGCACAAGCGTTAAATCCAAACGGTTACCTATTTTTAGGCGCGTCAGAGTCCCTAACTGGCCTAAGTACTGAATTTGATATGGTTAGGTGCAACCCTGGTATTATTTACCAAAAGAAGTGATTAAGCTAACTCCCTTCCCTAAAACGGCGCACCTAGCGTCGTTTTTCTATTTAGATACATAGTCTTATAAAAATATAGCATGCTCTAATATTAATGGCTTATTTTTTGCTTTATTAATGGGTAAGTCAATTTTTTGGAGAAGGTTATGGCTATCAGTTTTGATAAAGCATTAGGTGTGCATCCGCAAGCCATGTTGATCCGTTCACAGCGAGCAGAATTAATTGCAACTAATATAGCTAACGCTGATACGCCTGGCTATAAAGCAAAAGATATTGATTTTGCCTCTGCTTTAAAAGCGGCAAGGTCAACCCAGCAAAGCGGCAATACTATGGTAAGAACTAATGATAAACACATTGGTGGAGGTACTCATAGTATGGGCAGTTCAGAATCATTTCGTTTGCCAAATCAATCAGATACTGGTGATGGTAACTCGGTTGATATACAAGTGGAACGAAACTTGTATACACAGAATGCTATGGAGTATCAGGCCAGCTTGCAGTTCTTAAGCGGCAAATTTAAAGGCCTGAATAAAGCTCTCGGTAGTCAAGGATAAAAATTATGAGTTTATATAATGTTTTCGATATTGCAGGTTCGGGTATGAGCGCACAAAACGTTCGCTTAAATACGACAGCTAGTAATATTTCTAATGCTAATACCATTAGTTCATCTCAAGACAAAACGTACCGAGCGCGCCAACCTGTATTTGCGGCTGAGCTAACAAAGGCTTCAGCATCAGTAAGTAACCAGCAGGGCTCCGCAGTTGGTGTTAAAGTTTTGGGCATTGTTGAAAGCGATGCGCCATTGCAAATTGAATATAACCCAAACCATCCAAGTGCGGATGAAAATGGCTATATCTATAAACCCAACGTTAATGTTGTAGAGGAGATGGCAAATATGATTTCTGCCTCTCGTTCTTACCAAACAAACGTGCAAGTTGCTGATGCAGCTAAGCAAATGCTAAGTAAAACACTGTTGCTAGGGCAGCGGTAACCGAGGGTAGGTTATGAGTAACGATATTAGTACATCTTCATCCTATTTAGACTCTTTGCGTTGGCAAGAATCGCAAGTAGCGACCAGCGACAATGAGAGTGATGCGTTAACGCAAGAAGACTTTTTTTCTTTGTTAACTCAGCAATTATCGTATCAGGATCCCAGTAACCCTGCGGATAACGATCAAATGATTGCTCAAATGACTAGCTTTACGATGGCGCAAGGTATCAGTGATTTGAATTCAAATTTTGATACGTTGGCTACTTCGATGACATCAAACTCAGCCCTGCAAGCTTCAACGCTTGTTGGCAAGCAGGCTTTACTAGAGTCAAATACTGTTGATTTAAATGAATCAGGTGATGCTAAAGGGTCTATCGTTGCTGAAAGTGCAGTTGAAAGCTTAACACTTAGTGTAACTGACGCTTCAGGACAGCTAGTGAGAACAATTGATATGGGTTCTCAGCCTGCGGGCGCTGTTCGCTTCGCTTGGGATGGTAATAATGAAAGCGGTGAGCGTTTACCTGAAGGGGAATACACATTATCGGCACAAGGTAGTACCAATGGCCAGTTTTCTAGCTTGCCTATTGCAACTTTCAAAAATATTGAAAGTGTAAACATTAACGGCTCAAGCGGCATCATTGTGAACACCAAAGAAGGTGCGGTTAGGTTAACCGACATTGCAGAAATCGCGTAACAAATTTAATATTTCTTGCCTGCCAGCAGGCCACAGATTAACAGGTTAGAGGTGAATTATGAGCTTCAATATTGCATTAACCGGCCTAGCTGCCGCACAAAAAGATTTAGACGTAACTGCAAATAATATTGCAAACGTAAATACAACAGGTTTTAAAGAGTCACGCGCTGAGTTTGCCGATGTTTACGCTTCATCAGTATTTAGCTCTGGTAAGACTAAAAATGGTGATGGTGTTCAAACCGCTATGGTTGCACAGCAGTTTCATCAAGGCTCACTGCAATTTACAAATAACTCACTTGATTTGGCTATCACTGGTGAAGGTTATTTCGCGATGAGTGAAGACTTAGGTTCTCAAGATTTTTCTTACACTCGTGCAGGTGCATTCAAATTAAATGAAGATAATTTTGTAGTAGATGCCAAAGGTAATTTTTTACAAGGTTTCCCTGTTGATGAAGCTACAGGTGCCACTACATCAGTAAGTTTGAGTACTTCATCACCATTACAGATACCGGATTCGTCTGGTTCTCCTCGCGCAACAAGTAAAGTGTACTCATCATTTAACTTAGATTCACGAGAAACTCAACCTACAGTAACTCCTTTTGATTCAAGTACGAGTGCTTCTTATAATAGTTCTACATCAACTACAGTTTATGACTCATTAGGTGAGCCACATGTTTTACAGCTTTTCTTTGTAAAGCAAGACCCAACGACAACACCAAATCAATGGCAAGTTTATGGAACTTTAGACGGGAAAAATTTTGGGACAGATGGAGTTGAAACAGTCGCAGGTTCACATACTCCTATAGATACTTTTGAATTTACATCAGCAGGTTTGCCTAATGTAACATCACCGGCTACAACTTTTGATGATATAGACTTATCTTCTGATGCGACTACAGGTTTGACTTCTCTTTTGACTAATGGTGCAAGTTTTCCTGATGATGTGTCAGTCAGTTGGCGTGATGAAGCGGGAACCAGTAATAAAGTTCCCACTCAGTATGCAGGTAACTTTGAAGTAAAAGCGCTTGAGCAAGACGGTGCTACTGTTGGCCGTTTAGCCGGTATTGATATTGGTACTGATGGTAAAGTAGTTGCATCTTACAGTAATGGTGACTCAACTTTTCTAGGTCAAGTCGCTATGGTTCGTTTTTCTAACTCACAAGGCTTACAGCAAGTCGGTGATACCGCTTGGAAAAAAAGTTTAACATCTGGTGATCCAATTGCAGGCGAACCAGGATCAGGTACTTTAGGATCGATCAATTCATCAGCGCTTGAGCAATCAAATACAAACCTTACTAATGAACTAGTAGACTTAATTACTGCACAGCGTAATTACCAAGCAAACTCACGTGCGCTTGAAGTTAACTCAACTATTCAGCAAAGTATTTTGCAGATTCGATAAGCTAAACCCCATTAAATATATTAGGCTGCACTTTTGCAGCCTTTTTTGTAAGTCCTCTTTGTAAGCCCTTCTAAAAACCTCTCAATGTTGCGTCAAATTTAATCTGGCACCTATTTTGCATTTATAAGTTCAGAGATTTTTTATGTGAGTCGATACTATGGACAAAATGGTCTACATTGCGGCCTCTGGCGCTAAGCAAAGCCTACAAGGGCTT
Source organism: Pseudoalteromonas sp. NZS100 (assembly GCF_015864815.1). NCBI lineage: Bacteria > Pseudomonadati > Pseudomonadota > Gammaproteobacteria > Alteromonadales > Pseudoalteromonadaceae > Pseudoalteromonas > Pseudoalteromonas sp. NZS100. The sequence continues at coordinate 332,638 of NZ_JADYWM010000003.1, read as the reverse complement.
GCGCTTAAAGCCAATAATTTGGCGAATGCAAATACAACAGGATTTAAAGCTGACTTTGCCCAGGCGCGTTCTATGCAAGCGTTTGGCGAAGGTTTGCCTACACGTGTATTTTCAATGCAAGAGCGTCCGGGTTCAAACATGGTATCGGGTGGCATTGTGCAAACCGGGCGAGACTTAGATATCGCAATGAGCGATAACGCATGGCTTGCTGTGCAAGATGCCTCCGGTAATGAAGCTTACACAAAAGTGGGTACGTTAAACGTTACTGCTCAAGGCATGCTTGTAACCAGTCATGGTCGTCAAGTTATTGGCGAAGGGGGACCTGTAATTTTACCCGTCCCAGTCGAAAAAATAGGGTTTAGCCAAGATGGCGCTATTCAAGTTCGACCACAAGGCGCTCCCGCTAACTTTTTAGAAGAAATCGACACGCTTAGAGTGGTAGAAGCAAATAGCTCACAGCTCGAAAAAGGTAACGACGGTTTATTTAGACCAAAAGCAAATGTAACAGTAGATACCTCTGCCAATGTAAAAGTTTTAAGTGGTTCGCTTGAAATGTCGAATGTGAATCCGGTTCACGAAATGGTCGACATGATAAGCCACCAGCGCCAATTTGAATTACAAGTGAAATTAATGAAAACAGCTGAAGAAATTGACGAGCGTCAAGATCAGTTATTACGCATAGTTTAACTTTAAAGTGAGGACACGATTATGAATCCAGCATTGTGGATCAGTAAAACTGGGCTAGACGCTCAACAAACCGATATATCGGTTATCTCAAATAATTTAGCGAATGCGAGTACCGTAGGTTACAAAAAAAGCCGCGCTATATTTGAAGATTTACTTTATCAAAATATTAATCAACCGGGTGGTCGTTCATCGCAAGATACCGAAATGCCGTCGGGCTTAATGTTAGGTGCGGGTGCTAAAGTTGTAGCTAACCAAAAAGAGTTTACGCAAGGCAACATGTTGACCACCGAAAACTCACTAGATTGGATGATTTCTGGCGAAGGTTTTTTTGAAGTACTGCAACCAGATGGCAATATTGCTTACTCACGCAATGGTCAGTTTACTACTGATGGCGATGGACGAATTGTAACATCGGGCGCAGGTTACGTTATTCAGCCAGAAATGAATGTACCTGATGACGCGCAATCAATTACGGTTTCGCAAGACGGCGAAGTATCTGTGCGTGTTGCAGGCCAAGCCGATAACGTTGTAATTGGTCAGCTGACTATTAGTGACTTTATTAATCCATCGGGTCTTGAGCCAATTGGTCAAAACCTTTATACCGAAACGGCTGTAAGTGGTGCGCCTGTACAAGGTAATCCTGGTGTTGAAGGGTTAGGTAGTATTATTCAAGGCTCACTCGAAACTTCAAACGTAAATGTGACTGAAGAGCTGGTAAATCTAATAGAAACTCAGCGTATTTACGAAATGAACTCAAAAGTAATTTCGGCCGTTGACGAAATGATGAGTTATATCAATCAACAGCTTTAATAGAGTAGGGGGGAATTATGCGTAATATTATTTTATTTGCAGCGGGCACATTATTTTTAAGTGGCTGTATGTCTACGCAAAATAGTGAGGTAGTGCAGGACGACCCTTACTACGCACCTATGTACCCCGAGCCTATTCTCGAGCCGCTGGTAGCCACAGGTTCATTGTTTAATACTCATACATCAAACGACTTATATTCTGATAAAAAAGCGCTACGTACTGGCGATATAATTACGGTTAAATTGCAAGAGTCTACTCAAGCAACAAAAGCCGCTAAAACAGAAACAGACAAAGAAACCGACGCAAGCTTAGACCCAGTGATTGGCTTAGGTGGTCTACCTGTAAATATAGGTGGCGATAGTATTCAGTTTGGTATTGGTAGTGATTCGTCGTTTACGGGCGATTCAAAATCTAACCAGTCAAACAGCTTAGTGGGCGATATTTCGGTTAATGTTATGCGCGTTTTACCTAATGGTAACTTAGTTATACGCGGCGAAAAATGGCTAACGCTTAATACTGGCGAAGAGTTTATTCGTTTAGAAGGGCTAGTACGCCCTCAAGACGTAAGCGCCGATAATACGGTTGAATCAAATCGTATCGCTAATGCACGTATTCAATACTCAGGTAAAGGGCAAACGCAAGAGGCGCAAAGTCCTGGTTGGCTTACACGTTTCTTTAGCAGTTCGCTGTTTCCATTTTAGAGGGTAACAACATGAATAGCCTTAAAGCTTTATGTTTAGTTGTGTTATTAGGTTGGCAGTTTACTGCCAGTGCTGAGCGCATAAAAGATGTGTCTATGGTTGAAGGCGTACGCTCTAACCAATTAGTCGGTTATGGCTTAGTGGTTGGTTTACCGGGCACCGGCGAGCAAAACTCATACACACAACAAAGTTTTAGAGGCATGTTGAACAGCTTTGGTATTACGCTACCTTCAACTCAAAGTCCTAAAATTAAAAATGTTGCCGCTGTTGCTGTACATGCAGAATTACCTGCATTTAGAAAGCCCGGGCAAACAATCGATATTACGGTTTCTTCTATTGGTAGTGCAGGCAGCTTACGTGGCGGTACTTTACTACAAACTTTTTTAAAGGGTGTAGACGGTAACGTGTATGCAATTGCACAAGGTAGTTTAATTGTTGGTGGCTTAGGTGCACAAGGTCTTGATGGTAGTAAGGTTGTAATTAACACCCCTACAGTTGGTCGCATACCAAATGGTGCAACAGTTGAACGCACAGTAGAAAGCCCATTTATGCAAGGCGATTACATTACCTTCAATTTAAACCGCCCAGACTTTACAACGGCAAAACGCCTAGAAAAAACAATTAATGACTTAGTTGGCCCAAATAGCGCACAAGCAATAGATTCTGTTTCTATTCGTGTTATAGCACCACGCGATGCATCCCAGCGTGTATCGTATTTATCAACACTCGAAAACTTAGAATTTAAGCCAGCTGACATGGCCGCTAAAATTATAGTTAACTCGCGCACCGGTACAATTGTCATTGGCAAAAACGTTAAGCTTCAGCCTGCGGCTATAACTCACGGTGGCTTAACAGTAACAATTGCAGAACAACAAAATGTGTCACAACCAAACCCGCTAGCAAACGGTGATACAGTTGTTACACAGCAAAGTATTATTGATGTAAACCAAGACGACTCGCGCGCCTTTGTATTTAATCCAGGTGTAAGCCTTGACGATTTAGTTCGCGCAATTAACGAAGTAGGCGCAGCGCCTGGTGACTTAATGGCTATTTTAGAAGCACTAAAAGAAGCCGGCGCAATTAACGGACAGTTAGTTGTTATATAAATAACCCAAGCCAATAAATAACGTATTACTTAAGCCCTAGATATAGGGCTTTTTATTTACAGCAACTTAAGTTTATTATTTTTATCTTCCTCGTTTTATCGGTAGTGGCTCAATTTTTGCATTTTTAACTGCATTATTCATTTTGTGTCAAAAAGCCGATGGAAACTAATCACCTCGATAAACAAAACTTTTTTGATTTAGGCAACTTAGATTCACTTCGTAAAGAAGCCTTAACGAGTGGCGATGCATCAACTGATGCTTCCAAAGCTGCGCTCAAAAAAGCGGCCGCACAATTTGAAGCTATTTTTACGCAAATGTTGCTCAAAGGAATGCGCAAAGCTAACGAAGCATTTGAAGACAAAGACAGTCCATTTAATTCAAGTGGCGTAAAGTTTTTTGAAGAAATGCACGATCAGCAACTTTCAACAGAGCTTTCATCAAATGGCTCGTTAGGCCTTGCCGATTTAATTGTTCAGCAGTTATCGCCTGAGTCTAAAAACTTTATGCCAGGCTCGGTGCTTAGAACAACCAACGATATTTTTAGCGATACGCAAGTCGGATCCGCTCTTCCTCATGAGCAAAAAAATAAGCAATCCGATCTTATCGTTAATAACACTCAAGCCGATATTGCTGAGCCTAAAGTCGATACTGCAGAGTCTAAAGCTGATAGCCCAACATTTAAAAATGCAGAAGAGTTTGTAAGTTCAGTATGGGAACACGCTAAAACTGCAGCGCAAAAAATTGGTTTAAATCCTGCGGTAATGGTTGCACAAGCGGCACTTGAAACCGGTTGGGGTAAACACATTATTAATAAAAGTGACGGTGGCAGCTCAAATAACTTATTTAATATTAAGTCAGATAAAAGCTGGGAAGGCGATAAAGCAAGTAAAGTAACGCTTGAGTTTGAACAAGGCACACCCGTTAAAAAACAAGCCAGCTTTAGAGCCTACGATTCAATTAAAGATAGCGTGAACGACTTCGTTGATTTTTTAACGCAAAACCCACGCTACAAAGAAGCATTACAAAATACAGCAAAACCAAATGACTTTTTAGATTCATTACAAAAAGCAGGTTATGCAACCGATCCAAATTATGCCAGCAAAATAAAAAAAGTGCTCAATAGCAGTCAGCTAAAAGACATTGCGGCAAACGTGATCCGCCAAGGAGTAGAGTAACATGTCGTTTAATTTATTAAACATTGCCAGTTCTGGGGTTAGAGCAAGCTCGGAGCTATTGCAAACGACAAGTAAAAATATTGCCAATGTAAATACCGTAGGCTACGTACGTGAGCGTACTGAATTTACCACTATGGTTGATAACCAAGTGGGGCGAGGCGAAACATACCGATTACTAAACGAGTTTGCTCAGTCACAGCTAAATCGTGACACCTCTAATAAATCGTTTTTCGATCAGTTTATTACTGAGGCAAATAGAGTTGATACTATTTTTTCTGAAGAGTCGAACAACCTTTCGACCGGAATTAACTCTTTATTTAATAACGTACAAGAAGCACTAAATCAGCCGTCATCTACCGTTGCCCGCTCATTAGTAATGACAGATGCGCAAAGCTTAATTGATCAAATGGATAGACTTTCGGGCATCGTGCTTGATCAAAAAAGTGTAGTGAACGAGCAGCTCGAAATATTTTCAGATGAAGCAAACTCACTAATTCAAAGTATTAGTACGCTAAATCAAAATATTGCAGCAGTTAATGGTACTAATAATGCCGCAGATGCAAGCTCTACCTATAACGAACGCGATAAAGCAATACGCGACTTATCAGAGCTAATAGACATAGAAACGCTTGATGGTCCAAATGGCGAAAAACTCGTTTTTATGGGCACAGGCGAAGCAGTGGTTATGCAAAATGGTGCATTTAACCTATTTTCGATGACAGGGGATCCTGATCCTAATTTTAAAGAATTCACGCTTGACGTTAATGGTGGCAAAGCAGTGCCGCTTGAAGTTGATGTAAGTAAGCTTAAAGGAAAAATTGGCGGCTTACTTGCTTTTAGAGATGACATATTAGTTCCTGCGCAAAACCAAATTGGTCAAATGGGCTTAGCGATAGCTGATGCATTTAACGAACAAAACAAATTGGGTATGGATGCAACAGGTCAGCTAGGGGGTAATATTTTTAATATTCCTACCGTTGGCGCTTATGCGTATCAAGCTAACACAGGTACTGCCGGTATGACTGCAACGGTAGAGCCAAGTAAGGGCAGTGAACTTCCTGCCAGTGACTTTATTATTACTTATACAGCTAATGCTAATGAAGTAAGTATTCAGCCTATAGATAACAAAGGCGATCCGTTAGGGCAGCCTTCACTTGCTGATATATCGACAGGTGTTATTGATTCATCGACTATAACCTCAGGCGAATCATTTGGTCTTCAAGTAAATGTATCTGGGGCAGGTGTTGAGGGTGATCAGTTTCAAATAAAGCTTAATTCAGATGCCGCTTCAAGTATTACACTTGCAACAGGGCGCGCAGAAGATTTAGCACTAGCATCGCCTATTCGTACTGCTAACGATTTAAATAATATAGGTACCGCTACTATTTCAGCGGGAGAAGTAACAAGTGTTACCTCCGGTGGATTTACTTCAACACCAAGCTTAACAAACGGTGAAATAACGCTTGTTAAAACAGGTAATGCTAACGAATATCAAATTACAGATAATAGCGGAACGAGTACTTTTACTATTACGCCTCCTGCAAAAGGAATGTTATCGCAAGCGGGTGCCCCATTTGATACCTACGGATTCGATTTTGATATAGAAGGTACACCAGCAACAGGCGACACCTTTACACTTGAGTTTAACGAAGGCGGCTTTGATGATAACCGTAATGGTTTAAAATTAGCTGATTTACAAAATGGTGAGTTAGTCCGTTTAAATGTAGAAACAACAGCAACGGCCGACAACCATAAAACGTTCAACCAAGCTTATTCAGGATTAGTGAGTGATATAGGTGTTATAACTGGCCAAGCAATCACAAGTGGTAGTGCGTTTAATGCATTAGCAGAGCAGTCTGAGGCATGGTACGAGTCGCTATCTGGTGTGAACCTTGATGAAGAGGCTGCAAATTTACTGCGTTTTCAGCAATCATATTCAGCATCAGCACAAGTTTTAGCAGCAGCTCAAGAAATTTTTGACACCTTATTAAATGCGGCGAGGTAATTATGCGTTTATCAAATAATTTAATGTACCAAAACAACATAAATAAAATACTCGACAACCAACAAGGTGTTGCAAATGCTCAAGAGCGAGTAACAACAGGTGAAAAGTATTTAACCACCTCAGAAGCACCAGCTGCTATTTCGCAAGCTATGCTGTATTCAAATAAAATACAAACTAATGAGCAATACACTAAAAATATCGACCAGCTTAGTAATAGATTAAATAGTGAAGAAACTATATTAGAAAGTATTAACTATGCTATACAAAAAGCACAAACATTAACAATTCAAGCAGGTAACGGAGCATTAAGTAAGTCTGATTTAAGTTCTATAGCTTCAGAATTAGAAGGGATACAAAGTAGTATACTTGACCTAATGAATACCCGTTTAGAAGATGGGAAATTTATATTTTCAGGTTACCAAGACAATACGCAACCATATCAGTTTGACTCAGTTGCAGAAGAATACACTTATAATGGCGACCAAGGTCAGCACCAAATAACTATAGCTGAAGGTGTATCAATTAAATCAAGCGATAACGGCTTTGATACGTTTGAAAAGATTGATGCGCGGTTAAACGTAAAATCTAACACGGCAAGTGTTTCAGGCTCTATTACAGCGGCAAGTGTATATGTTGACGGCCAAGCTGAGTTTGACAAGTTTCATCAAGAAAATTACAACGCAGACCCAGCAGCTTCGGCAACAGCAAATACATATAGTGTATTAGTAAGCCCAGGTGCTACAGCAACAGATCCACAAACCTACGAAATATACCGAGACGGCGCAGCACTAACCCCCGCAGTAACTGGCGAAGTTAACGATGATACAATTGAATACGCAGGTATGACGATTGAATTAGAAGGCAGTGCGCCTGGACAGCTAGATATTAGCCTTGAAAAACCAGGCAAAGAAAACGTACTTAATACATTGCAAGCACTTATTGCAGGCCTTAACGATGGCACACTTGAAGGTGATGACTTTCAACAAGTACTTGCTGATGGAGTTGTACAACTGCAGAATGCAGGTGAACAAGTTGTATTTACCCAAGCAAATTTAGGCGGGCGGCTAAATGTAGTCGATAGAATTACAGCTTCAAACTTGTCGATTGACATACAAAATAAAAGTAATCGCTCTAACTTAGTAGAAGTTGATATGGTTGAAGCAATTAGCGAATTGACCAAGCAAGAAACTGCATTGCAAGCATCGCAGGCAACTTTTGGGCGTTTATCCAACCTTTCATTGTTTGATTATTTGTAAATTCCGTTATTAGAGTTATTAGCTTACTAAAAGGTAATAACTTGCCTCCTCGCATATAAAAACAAGTGAAAGTGAGCGGCAAAAATATGTCACTTACTAATAACTCTCTTATGAAAGTATGTTAATTCAAACCCATTCTACTGCCTTTCCGAATAAATCAATTAAAAACAATTGCTTAAGTTTTTTTGTTAGTTGGCATGACTCATGCATTTAAACTAACAAAGATAAACTACAAATAGTGGTTCCTGCTTAAAGCATATAGAACCGCACCTTAACACTAGGAGATGGTAAAATGGCCTTAACAGTAAACTCAAATATTGCTTCGATAAACTCTCAAAGAAATTTAGCAAACTCGACGAATGACCTTAGTACTTCGTTTGAAAGATTATCATCAGGTTTGCGTGTAAACAGCGCAAAAGATGATGCCGCTGGTTTGCAAATTGGTTCTCGTTTAACTACTCAGGTAAATGGTTTAAATCAGGCTGCTAGAAATGCAAACGATGGTATATCAATATCACAGACTGCTGAAGGAGCTCTTGATGAAACAACAAGTATGTTGCAACGTATGCGTGTTTTATCAATTCAATCAGCTAACGGTTCTAATAGCGATGATGATAGAGCTGCGCTGCAAAAAGAGTTCGCCCAATTACAAGAAGAAATGGACAGAATAGCTGAAACAACGACATTTGGTGGAGTAAACGTTCTAAATGGTACTTATTCTGCTGAGTTTCAGGTTGGTGCAGATGCAAACCAAACCATTTCAGTTTCAATTGCTACAAGTATGGGGGCTACAGGGTTGGGAGTTATAACAGATACTATTTCGACAGCGGCCGGAGCGCAAACAGCGATTGATAGTATAGATGACGCATTAAAAATCGTTAATGATGTTAGGGCTGATTTAGGTGCCAAACAAAATCGTTTTAGTTCTACAATTCGAAATTTAAGTAATGTTGCAGAAAATGTATCGGCTTCTAGATCGCGCATTATGGATGCCGATTTTGCTGCGGAAAGTGCTAGCTTGGCTCGAAATCAAGTATTGCAACAAGCATCAAGTACTATACTTGCTCAGGCAAATCAGCAGCCTCAGATTGCATTATCATTATTACAGTAACCATTACCTTCAAATTAAAGCTAGGTTTTACCTAGCTTTGAGGCTTTAGAAAATAAAAATAAAAAATAAAGCTAAAAAACATTAAAGTAAATAAATCTAGCGCCGATAACTTAATTGAATCAGGAATCACAGAGCAAAATACGTTTAACGTTAAGCTTGATTCCCATCTAGTTAAATTATTAGGAGGCTATCATGGCTTTAAGCGTAAATACAAATGTAATGTCATTAAACTCACAGCGTAACTTATCAAATTCTACAAACGATTTATCTACGTCATTCCAGCGTTTATCTTCTGGTTTACGCGTAAACAGCTCTGCTGACGATGCAGCTGGTTTACAAATAGGTTCTCGCTTAGAGTCTCAAATGAATGGGTTAGACCAAGCGGCGCGTAATGCAAATGATGGTATTTCAATAGCTCAAACTGCTGAGGGAGCGTTAGATGAAACAACAAACATGTTACAACGCATGCGGGTATTGTCTATCCAAGCAGCAAATGGTTCGAACAGCGATGACGACCGCGCAGCTCTAAATAATGAGTTTGAACAACTTAATCTAGAAATAACACGTATTGCTGAGACAACCACGTTTGGTGGTGTAAATATACTTGACGGTGGTTACTCAGCTGATTTCCAAGTAGGCGCAGATGAAAATCAAACTATATCAGTCTCAATAGCAACTAGTATGGGTGCTACTGGGTTATCTACTGCAGCTCTAAGTATCGGTACTGTAACTGGCGCTCAAGAAGCAATTGCAAATTTAGATGATTCTTTGAAAGCTGTAAATGATGTGCGAGCTGAACTAGGTGCTAAGCAAAATCGCTTCAGTTCAACGGTACGTAACTTAACAAACGTATCTGAAAATGTTGCAGCTTCACGATCTCGTATTATGGATGCTGATTTTGCAGCAGAAAGCGCTAGTCTTGCTCGAAACCAAGTTTTACAGCAGGCATCAAGCTCTATGTTAGCGCAAGCTAACCAACAACCACAGATTGCTTTGTCTCTTTTATAAAAAAAGCTTATTTAAGAAAAGCTTTGTATACTGGAGATATCTGGTAGACAAAGCTTTTTTTTTGGGAGAAATTAAATGGAGTCAAATAGCGCTGATTTAAACAAACAGAACTTAAATATCAATTTAACTTCTGTTTTAAGTGAAGGGCGGCAACTCACTTTAAATGCCAGTGATGAAAAATTAGAACAAGAGGTTCAAGTTAGTCCTAGTGAACTTGTTTCGGTACAAAATTTGCATGAGTCAGTTTTAAAAATTGAATCACTCTCTCAACTGCAAACGAAACAGTTTGAGTTTAACATTCATGAAGAATCTAAAAAATCATTTGTTGTAGTGACAGATTCCGAAACAAATGAAATTATACGTCAAATACCAAGTGAAGAAGTGCTGGAGCTAGCAAGTAAAATTGATAAATTACAGGAAGAAATTTTTGGAACTTCGCTAGGTTTACTTTTTGACCAAGAAATTTAGGGGCTAAATTATGGCTAGTATTACATCTGCAGGGGTAGGTTCAGGTTTAGATCTTGAGTCTATAATTGAAGTAACTATTCAAGCTGAAAGCGCAGTTAAGACAAATCAACTCAATGCTCGTGAAATAAATTACACAACAGAGCTATCAGGTGTTGGAACTTTTAAAGCGGCCCTCGATACATTTAATGATGCACTTGCTAAACTTGGTGATGATGAAACGTACAATTCTAGGCTTGTATCATTCGGTAATGGTTTAGAGGAGTCAGAGCAAGCATTTGAAGTAGAAGTAGGCAGCTCTATGCAATCTGGAGACTTTTCTGTCGAAGTGTTGCAATTAGCAAAGGGCTCTAAATTACAATCTGTAGCATTAGGTGCTTCCAATAGCACTATTGGCACTGGCAATTTAACGTTTAATGCAGGTGGATCTGAATTTACAGTAAATATAGAAAGCGCAGATACCCTCGAAGATATAAGAAATAAAATAAATAAAGAAAGTGAAAACTTTGGTGTTAGTGCGAATATAGTAAATAGTGACTCTGGCGCAGTTTTAACATTTAGCTCTTCCATTTCAGGTGACGGTAATACACTTACAGTTACATCAGATGATGATTCACTTGCTGCCATAGCAACGAGTTCTCCTAGTGGCAGCTCCGGCATGATTATTCAACAACAATCACAGGATGCAAAGGCATTAATTAACGACCAGACTGTAAGTAGCTCCACTAATGAATTAAGTGATAAAATACAAGGTACTACAATAACTCTTAAATCAGTAACTACTCAACCCCAAGAGTTTAGTGTTTCTGTCGATGAAGATGTAGTAAAAGAGGGTTTGCAAGAGTTTGTTGATGCTTATAATGTTCTTAAAGGACAGTTAGATACAGTGTCAAATGCTTCATCTGGGTCTTTGGCATCAGACAGCACCGTTAGAACTGTGGAACAACAATTGCAAAGAATGTTTACTAATGATCTAGGTGGTACTACAGAGATACAGTCATTGTTAGAAATAGGTATTAACTTTAACCGTGAAGGTGAGATGGAAATATCATCATTAGGTATTGGCACATTACAAAGTGGTGAAGAGTTACTAAATAGTACGATCTCTGATAGGTATAGCTCATTACAAAGTTTTTTTAGCAGTGATGATGGTCTAGTAAATAAGGTCGATAGCTTAATTGAACTTTACACCGGTAGTGGTGGATCTTTATTAAAAAGAGAAGAAAGTCTTAATGTGTCTTTAGAAAAAGTTGAAACAGACAGAGAGACTTTGAGTGAAAGACTTATAAACCTTGAAGCATCACTACGAAGCCAGTATGCGTCTTTAGATAGCATAATTGCACAATACCAAACTTCTAGCTCTTATATATCAAGTATATTAACAAGTGTATCAAGTGATAATTAATAGGAATAATATGAACTTACGTGTAAACACCTATAAAAAAGCTCAAAAAGAACTTTCTCTTTCAGAAGCCAATCCTCATCAAGTTATTCAAATTTTGATGAGAGAGTTTTTAACTCAAGTATATCAGGCTAAAGTTTTTATTCAGCGTTCAGATATTGAGTCTAGAAATAATAGTATTAAAAAAGCAATTGGTATTATAGGTGGATTAAAAGGAGGATTAAATTTAAAGCAAGGTGGTGATATAGCTGATAACTTAAATGCTCTTTATGATTATTTAGTTATTAGATTATCAGAAGCGAATACACAAAATTCGATAGATATTTTAGATGAAATAAAGGAGCTGTTTTCGCCCATAAAAGAAGCTTGGGATGGTATTACAGAGGAAGACAAACAAAAAGGTTTTGCACTTTTAGAGCAAAGTGGTTTGTAAGTGGATAAGTCTCTCAATTATAAGGCGATGCAGCTTAGTGAGTGCCTAAAAAACTTACTTAAAGAAGAGTGCTCTATGATAAAGGCTGAAGACTATAGCGGTTTAGCAGAGGTTATCAAACAGAAAAACAACTTGTTAGCCGAATTACTTGAGCTATCCAGTAGTCTCGAACCAGAAAGTAAGGCGTTTGTCAGTAAGTTTATGGTGCAGTTCCAAGCAGAAACTCAAAAGCATTATGACTTGTTAGGTGATGAAAAAGTAAGGCTGCATATGTTACTTATCTCAATGCAAAAAAAGAAAAAACAGCTAAAAGCTTACTCAATAGTTAAGGAAGCGAGTAATTATGAATGACCTAACATTGGCTATAAATGAAAAGTTAGATGAACTTGAGCGCTATCAATCATTTTTACAGACACAGATTGAAAATAGAAAAAAATACGAGGCTAAATTAAAAGATTTTATAAGGCCTGATTTTGATTTAGAAAAAATGTTTCAATCTAATATGTTAGCTTTTGAGGCTATTTATCCTGATATTTACAATACTTTTTTAAATTATCAGCTCTCCCGCTTTGAGTTGCATATGGAAGACGGAAAAGTTAATGTTTATGACACTAAAGAAAAAATAAACCTATATAAACATGATATTTATCAAGATTCATATGTACAGTATTTAAGCTTTCAAGATAACCCAGTTGTGCTAACTAACAAGTTTTCTGTCCGCGAAAAAATCAGTGATGGATTTATTCATAGTCATTTTTTAAATGAGCTTGCTATTAATTTAAAACAGCAGAACGAGCAAAAGAAAAGTAATCGACTACCTAAGGTTTTGCCAACTTTAATGCTAATGGGAATAGGTTGCGGTTATCATATTCACTCTATCTTAAGTGACCATATAGTGAAAAAGCTCTATATTTATGAGCCTCATATTGATCTTCTTTATTTAAGCTTATTTTTAACTGATTGGTCGCACATTTTTGAGCAGCTTAACGTAAATAATACTGAATTGCATTTTAGCGTTGGTGAGTTTGATACTGAACTGGGTATTAGTAAAGAAGTGGAATCGGTGTTTCAGCGATTTGGTCGCTTTTTCTCAGGATATAGCTTTTTATATAAACATTATCATGATGACTATCTCGACCGTGTTACTAAGCAACTTTCACAGCAATTTGTTGGTAATATTTTAGGGTTTGGTTTTTATGATGATGCTATCCTCAGTATTGAAAACTTCTCAAAAAACTTTGACGTGCCTTTTCTTAGGCCTGATAGCTTAGAGAAGTTAAAAGATATACCTGTCTTCTTAATTGCTAATGGTCCATCATTAGATAAAGACATACAATGGCTGATTGAGCATCAAGATAACGCAATTATTATAAGTTGTGGCACGGCACTCAGTGCTTTGCATCAATATGGATTAAAGCCAGACTTCCATTGTGAGATGGAGCGCTGCCAAGTAACACATGATGTATTAGCTTCTTTTTACGATAAAGAGTTTTTTAGTGATATTACCCTTTTAGCTTTAAATACTGTTTTACCTTCTGTGTTTGCTATGTTTGAAAATAAAGTCCAAGGCGTAAAATGGGGGGAAGCAAGTAGCAAGCTTTTTGTTCAAGGTCTAGGGCTTCAAGTGAAACCTGCATTATTGGTGAATTGTAATCCAACAGTGAGTAATTGTGCGCTGGCTTTTTGTGAAAAAATAGGTTTTACCGATATTACCTTATTTGGTGTTGATATGGGTTATAAATCTGAGCAACATCACTCCAAAAACAGTGTGTATTATAAGGGCGACCAAGACTCTGGCTTATATAAACACAAAGCAAAATATAAACTAAAAGGTAATTTTGATCCTGATGCTTTTGTAGAAACAGATGAGATATTTAAGTACTCTCACTCTGTACTTGAAAGAACATTAGCGAAAAATTCGCATTTAAAGGTAAAAAATTGCAGTGATGGAGCCTATGTTGAAGGTGCAAAGCCAACTCAGACCGACTCATTAGTTAGTACTCCAATAGAAAATAAAGCAGCACTGGTTTCACATATAGCTGACGCGATTAAAAGCTCAGAAACTTATACTAATGATGCTTTTGCTGCGATCCACAATGATGTACCGTTGTTTTTAGATTTATGTAATTTATTTATTGAGCAACTGTCAAGCCAACCGGCTTCTATTAATGCAGTGTTAGAGGTACTAGATGAGCAACTTAGTCGGCTGTCAAGTTTTCATAACACGATGATTAGTTACTTTGATGAGATATTACGCGGCACTATTTTACATACCCATTCTATGTTGGTTAATTCGTTGTTTAGCCATGAAGAAGAAAGGCAGGCGCTAGAAAACTATCGGCATAGTGCACAGATAGTTTGCAATTACTTGGAGGCGATAAAAGAAGACTATATAGTGAAGTTTGGTTAATCTAGAGTGTAGAGGAGGAACTTCTCTATTTACTTAACGTTATGCGTTATTTTTATTGTAGTCAGTTATTTTCAAAATGTCTGATTAAAGTTTTAGGCTTAAAACCATAATCAGACTACAAAATTCATACATCTAAATAGTGCAATGTAATTTGCGAGTTAACATCGTGCCTCTACTAGTAAATACGCTCTACTAATCCATTTGAGGTAAGCACTTCAACAATAGGAATTAAACTTAACGCGCTTTCATTAATTTTCTCTGCGATATCAATTAAATCTTTTGTTCCGTCAGCGTAAGCAAGGAAGTTAGTCATTCTTCTAACATCACTATAATCTTGTTGCATATCACTTGTGCTTGGGTATAGCCCGCGTTTACCTAATTGTGGCTCACAAGGTGTAGTTACTTTATAGACCCAATTGAACTCAATCACTTTTATTGCAGTAAGTAATGCATCATATGCACCCTTTAACCCTAACGGAGTAATCAATGAAAGGTCATCTAGAGATGTATGGTACTCAGGAAATGTGCCATATTTTGAACGCATAATAGAGCATACAGGTAAATCTACCCCTGGTGAACAGAATTGCCTTTCGTCACTGCCCCTATCAAGGAAGCTGTATTTAGTGTATTTGTCTGTATGGTGCTTTAAAGTATGCATGGCAACTTTATCTGCTAGACTGTCTTCTTGGCGAGAGCTTAAATATGAATAGTCACGCTCATCACCAACACATGTAACAATAAAACCTGCGTGCAGGTGCTGTTTTAACCGAGCTAAGTGCTTATTAATATAAACAATAGAGCCGATAGTTTCAGGTAAAAACAAAATTCGATAAGTATATTCACGGTTATCCATATTTTTAATAGCTTCAGCTAAAGCTGTTGACACAACAGGTCCTGATAACTCGTTGTTAGCCATTGAAGGGTGGCATACATATGTCGATAATAAAACTTCCTTTTCACTTTTACCTGGAATAATGATTTCACCGTAATTTAAAAACCCGTCAAATAGAGACGATTTTATTACAACCTTATAATCACCTTTTGGTAATGTTTGACGTTGTTTATGCGATAAACAAAAGCCCCAATTTTCTTTATAATATGATGTTACATAGGGTATGGCATCAGGTAAAGAAGGAATACTATAAAGGTGTTTTTGTAGTTCATCTAATGGCATTACGGAATCTACTGGAACAGAATAACCCATCAGATGCAAATTACATGTCTGAAAATCACATATTCTGTTACCAGAAGGGTCGAGAATATATGCTTCTTCTATGTGCCATTCTTTTGGCACCGTCCAATCAAATGCTTGAGTACCTGAAGGTACTTGATGGACAGTTAGCTCTGGTATAATTGTTTTTATATAACTTAACGTTTCTCTTACCCCATTACCTGTGAGGCTTCTATTGATAGGGAACAGTGCTCTAGCACGTTCATACATTAACTCGCCAATATTCAACATAATTTGCTTTCTTTCTCAATTATTCTTGTTGATGAGCTCAAAGGACATAGGTGTGCCTGCTTTTATGTTTTCTACAGATTGGCATCCTATTATTTGATTGAGATATTTAGGCTGTAGCCCATAACCAGGCCTGATACTTTTTACGTTTTCAGGGGTGAATTTTTCACCTTCTGCTATGTCTTTTACCGCATAAAGTGAGCGCCTAAAAACCATATTTCCTTCTTCACTTTTTTTCCGTTGATAATTTACTTTTCCTACTGCTTGCCAGGCTATTTTACTGTCTGCGCATAGTTGAGTTAACTCAGGTTCTTCGAGTGAAAAACTGTCATCAGGGCCACCTCCATTTCTGTCTAATGTCACATGTTTTTCAATTATACAAGCGCCTAAGGCCACTGATGTAATTGCAGTTGTATTGTCTATAGTATGATCTGAAAGTCCAGTCAAAATACCAAAGTGCTTAGCCATATCAGGGATGGTAGCTAAGTTATAATCTTCAGCGGAAGCAGGATAGCCGCTTACGCAATGCAGTACAACCAATTCTCTACATCCTGCATTTTTTGCTGCTTCTACGGCTTCTTGTATTTCTTTTTTATTGGCCATACCTGTAGAAATAATCATTGGCTTGCCGGTTTTAGCAACGTATTCGATGAGGGGTAAATCAATGGCTTCAAATGAGGCTATTTTATAAGCGGGTGCACCGAGTTTTTCCAGCATGTCGACTGCTGTAAAGTCAAATGGCGAGCTAAAAATTGTGATGCCGAGTTCTTTGGCTTTTTCAAATAACGGTTTATGCCATTCCCAAGGCATATGTGCTTCGGTGTATAAATCGTATAGAGTGCGACCGTCCCATAAGCCACCTTTAATTTTAAATTCTGGCTTGTCACAATCTATAGTCAGTGTATCTTGCGTGTAAGTTTGAATTTTTATCGCATCAGCACCGCTACGCTTGGCCATTTCTAAAATTTGTAACGCTCTTTTCATATCACCGTTATGATTTGCAGATAACTCAGCGATAATATAGGGAGGGAACTGAGGGCCAATTTTTCTGCCTTCTATTGTAACGTATTTATTCATCTGAACATTTCTCTATTTTAACCTTATATTTACAGCCACGTATATTAAAAAAAGCTGGGAATCGATTTGGATCGCACACTCTTAGGAGATCAAACTGTGATTCAAGAGATTTTGAGATATCAAGCTCGCTGTCTTTTGCTGTGCGTTTTGGTAAATAATTGGCTGCACTATTATTTTGTGGTTTTGGTGTAACAGAATCAAGGTTTTTACATGCCCAAGAAATTAATTGAAGCTCGGCATCAAATAGTTTTTGATTAATCTCGTCATATAGTTCAGTACCATTTAATTTAATTTTTGTTTTTTTCCATACCAGGCCCGTATCGACCTTATCCTCAGCTTCTAGTAAAGATAGAGTAATATTATTTTCTCCGTTTAGGACTGACCAAACATGTGGGCTCCATCCTCTATTTTTAGGTAGGTCGCTTGCGTGTAATACTAAGCTGTGCTGAAACATGTTTCTGTGCGCTTTTGTGACTATTTCAGAGCAAGAAACTAAAAAAAGCAGATTCCCTCTATTGTTTATTTCAGCTAGACGCGTATGCAAGTTAATTGCATGGTAATGCTCGTTTTCTGCTTTCCACTTTTGAAGCCATCTAAATACAGGGTGATTTTCATCTGAGCAGATTAATGTAACTTTTAGCATGTTTGCAAGGCCTCTTTTATTGTTTGTGTAACCCTTTTTACGCCCATACCATCACATAGCGCAAAGTTTAGATTGCTGTAATATTGCCAATGCGTAACTAGGTGATCAATGCTGGCTAAGAGCTGATTGCCAATATCTTCTATGTTAATGATTTTAATAGCGCCAGCATTGACTAAGGCGTTGGCAATGTCATTTTGATTATCGGCTATGGGTACTAAAATTGATGGAATACCTAAGCAAGCTCGCTCCCAAGATGTAGAACCAGGGGCGCCTATCACAAGGCTGAATTGGCCCATGAAAATTGCCATATTATCAACAAACTCAATATGTTTAACCCAAGTAGAGTGATTTTTAGCAAACTCTTTTATAGCTGGATAATTGGGCGCTCGCTGACTTAGAAGTACTGTGGTCGGGCGTGGTTGTTGTACAGTTGCTAATGTTTGTAGCACTTTTAATGTGGCATTAGGCTTATCAACTCCTCCCATCGTTAGTAATATATTATGGGCGTTCGGATTAGAGTGTTGCAGTTGTCTCTGCTTTATAAACTCTGGATTTAATAATGCGTATTCAGTTCCTGTAAGCGCTTTACAAGGAAATGTTTTCTCATAATTACTAGGTTGCCTGTTAAGTGTTTGATCAACGATGATATGAGCGCGGTGCTCTCTCACAAGATCATCGATTACCGTTAGTATACAGTTCAATTTACTTTTAATGGTTTCATGCCAGATTATGCCTATTCCATAATGGTCAACAATAACTAAATCTGCATACTTTACTCTATTTATAAAATCAAGACTGTCTTGCTCTTCACTAACTTGCAACCAAGCAGCATAATCGCTTGAATGATTGGGAATGGACCACTCGTAGGGCTTTTGTAGTGCGATTAATTCAAAACCTCGCCTACTAATTAAAGTATTTAAGTCTGCTTTTTGTGCTCGTGTTGCAAATAATACATCATACCCTATATGCTTTAACTCTTGAGCAAGTACTAGACAACGCATAACGTGTCCACTTCCTATGTGTATTGAAGCATCCACACGAAACACTACTCTCATTTTAGCACCTTAAATAGTGCTTCTGCTAGTTCCCAGTCTTCTTGGGTATCTATATCTTGTACGTATTTTCTGGGTAGTAAAACAGCTTTAGACCTCGATGAAAAAAAAGATTTGCGATTTATGAATGCCTCAGAAGTTCCCCAATAAAACTGCCCCGCATCGTGATATGCTTCAATTAGATCTTGTGAGCGATGATTTAAATACTCTGGCTGAAACATTTCAATGGTGCCTTGTGTTGTTATTTTTATTGCTCTTTGAATAGGAAAAGCAAAGCTCGTTGCACTAAATACGTAATCAAATTCTTCAGATTTAATTAAAGTAAAACCTTCCTGCAAGTATTGAGGGCTGATGAACGGTGCTGTTGCATAAAGACAGCAAACAAACTTTACGCAAAGCTGCTGTTTCTCACACCAATCAATTGCATGCTTCATCACATCTAGAGTAGTTGCAAAGTCATCAGATAAATTATCAGGCCTTAAAAAAGGTACTTCTGCGCCTAATTTTCTTGAAATATCTGCAATCTCAGAGTCATCAGTTGATACAATAACTCTATCGAAGCAGCCACTTTGAATAGCAGCTTCAATTGAGTAAGCAATTATTGGCTTGCCATGGAAAGTTTTGATGTTTTTCCGAGGAATTCGTTTGCTCCCTCCTCGGGCTGGTAATATTGCAATATTCATTTTTCTGCCAGATAATATTTTTAGGTTATGAATAATCAGTAAAATTATAGAGTGTAATACTAGATTTTATGGATGGTGGAAAGAGTATCCGCCCTAATACCTAATCTTAACGTTTCTAGTGAGATCACATCATCGTATAATATATTTCCCATGTTAACATCTGGGCCATATTGTTTAATCAAAAAAACTTGATGCGCTTTTTTAGGGGCTTCAAATATAAGCTTATCTATATCAACACCAGACTCCATGACTTCTTCGACTAAACCCATCCGTATTTCGCCATCACCACGGTACAAGCCAGCAGTTCCACTTTCTCGACCTTCGAGAATAATGCCTTGTGCCCCTGCATTTAATTCACTTTTGATCTGTCCGACCCATTTCGATGGTGAAACGATCACTTTATCGTCTTTACTGCCTACTTCTGAAAGCACAGTAAATTCTTTAGCAAAGCGACTGATGATTTCATTCTTTTCATTTTGAGGGATGGTAATAGTCCCATCAGATATTTCGATTAAAGTGAGTTCGTTTGATTTTAAGAATTCGATATATTCATCTATTTTTTTTGTTAGGTAGCAATATTCAAATAATGTGCCCCCTAAGCATGGCTCTATATCAAATGATTTTATTAAGTCTATTTTTGCTTTTAAATTTGGGGTAACTAAAGACGTACCCCAACCCAATTTTATAACATCTATAAAATCAGAACTGGTCTCTAATTGCATTTGGAGCTGTTTGAGACCTAAGCCTCTATCTAAAATATTAGTGCGTCCTATTTTGCGGGGTTTCCCTAAACGCTGTTCTATAAGAGCCATTTGTATTAATCCTTATTTTATTAGTGTCGTTAAACTAAGCATGAATTATGCCTAAATTACTATGTTAGTTTAGTTTAGTTTAATTCATAATAGATTTAATTAAATTATTTTTAGTATCATAATACTTAAAATCTCAGCAGGGGCTTAAAGTGATTAATTGCAAAGCATTAGAAAGTGATATTTTAGTGATCGGTGCAGGTATCGCAGGTTGCTGTGCTGCTCTTGAAGCTGGCTTAGCTGGGAAAAAAGTCACTTTAATCTCTAAAATACCGCCCTTACATGCACACTCTGTTAGCGCTCGAGGAGGCATAAATGTCTCAATTAATGAGTCTGATGCTGCTGCACACATCAAGGATACTCTCGAAGCGGGTGATGGTATAGGCAATAAAGATGCTATAAAAATGATGTGTGAAAATGCCCCCACACACCTTTTATGGCTTGAAAAACTAGGTGTACATTTTTCTAAAAATGATAGCGGCACTTATCAAAATAAAGCATTTGGTGGTTCAAAAATAGCGCGAGCTTGTTTTAGCAAAGACCGTACTGGTTTAGCTATTATGATTACCCTAATAAAGCAGATTAAGAAAAACCCCAATATTACTTTGCTTGATCAAATGATGGCTGTTAAATTATTACGCTATGAGCGACAGATTCTTGGCGCTCAAGTATTCCACTTAAGAGATACGCGTTGCTACAAGTTCCTTGCTAATGCAGTCATTCTAGCAACGGGGGGCGGTCTTAATGTTTATCAGCAGAATACCAATGCAGTTTCAACAACTGGTGATGGTTTAGCGCTTGCAATTGAAGTCGGTGCTGCGCTGCGGGATATGGAGTTTGTACAATTCCACCCACTAGGATTAAGAAAAACAGGGATTCAAATCCCTGAACCGGTCTTGGCTGCAGGAGGACGAATCTTAGATGCCAGTGGTGCGCGTTTGCTAGAACGCTTTTATCCCGATAAGTTAGAGTTGGCGGGGCGAGATAAAGTATCAATTGCAATTGCTAAAGAGTTGATTAAAAACCCACAAAATGAACTTTTCTTAGATTTAAGCAATGTACCAAAAGATAAAGAGTATGCGATTAAAGAAGCTGAGAAAATCGCAGAAACATTTCTCAATGTAGATATTAAACAGCATAAAGTCAGTATCGCACCCTCAGCACATTACTTGATGGGAGGCGTAAGTAGTGACATAGAATGCCACGCACTTGATCATCAGTATGGTATTGTTAATGGCTTATACGTGGCAGGAGAAGCGGCTTGTAATGGGGTTCACGGCGCAAATAGGATGGGTGGTAACTCATTATTAGAAGTTGTGGTGTTTGGACGAAAAGCGGGACGAAATGCGGCAAAGTATTCTGCGAACAAACCTGTTATAAGCGAAAAAACGACTCTGCTTGACATACCTTTTGGTAAAAATAATCTAGATATTGGGGAAATTACTCAGCGGCTTAAAAGCTCAATGTCAAAAAATGCAGCCGTTATACGTTGTGCAAAAAGCTTAGACGACCAGATAGCGATTATTGAGCAATTAAAAATGATGCTGTGTGAGTATAAAATTAATGATTCGAGCCTGCGCTACAATCCGCAAATTAAGCAGTATTTTGAACTGAAAAGCTTGCTCACTATTTCATCCGCCATATGTTATGCCGCCAAACAGCGCCAGGAATCTAGGGGAGCTCATTATCGTACTGATTTTGAGAATTCAAGGGATTATGCGGGGGTCAATAGTGTTGTATATAAAAACGATAATG
Organism: Pseudoalteromonas sp. NZS100; assembly: GCF_015864815.1. Taxonomy (NCBI): domain Bacteria; kingdom Pseudomonadati; phylum Pseudomonadota; class Gammaproteobacteria; order Alteromonadales; family Pseudoalteromonadaceae; genus Pseudoalteromonas; species Pseudoalteromonas sp. NZS100. The sequence continues at coordinate 310,591 of NZ_JADYWM010000003.1, read as the reverse complement.
GGCTTTTACAAAGTGGTTTAGTGAAGGAGAAACTCGGTGAAGAATGAAATAAAACTTAAAATTTATCGTGTAAATACAGAGCTTAGCCATTCCTCACATTGGAATGAATTTACCCTAGAATACGATGCAGAGTCTGTATTGCTGGACTTATTATTAAAGATATTTAACGAGCAAGATAATACGCTAGCCTTTGACAAAAATTGTCGGATCGGTTTATGCAGTAGTTGCCGTGTTAAAGTTAATGAGAAAATTATATTGGCATGCAGCGAAAATGTAGCTCAGTTTGTTGCTGAGCTAGGTGATGTTATTGAGGTATCTCCTTATAATACGTTAAAAGCAGTGCGAGATTTAGTGGTCGATCCTCAGTTTGAAAGCTGTACAAGAATAAAGGTAACGTTATGAGTAATGGGTTTTTAGGTGCAAATTCCCGCTTTAAGCAAGGACCAGATAAGCGATTAGTCGATAGTGCGTTTAGCTATGAACTAGAATGCAGTAAATATATGATGCAAGGGCTTAGTTTCGCAGATTTAAGCCATGTAATGACGTTGCATCACAGCGGAGTATTATCAGATGACAATACAAAGTTATTGTTAAAAGGTTTACTTGAAGTCCATGCTCAAGGGGAGCAAGCCATTGCGTTAGATCCAGAAGTAGGTGATAGCTATAATAATCGTGACCGCTATCTTCAGAAACAACTAGGGAAGGTAAGTGGTTACATACATATCGGCCGAGCACGAAGAGAAGCAAGCACAATTGCGTGGCAATTGGTGTGTAAAGAGAAGCTAATTGAGCTGCATAAATACGTTATTCAATTAGGAAACGTATTTAATAATGTAATCGGCGAACATTTAGATACTTATATGGCCGACTTTACTTATCTGCAACACGCTCAGCCAACAACTCTTGGACATTACTTGCAAGGCTTTCAAATGCCGTTAATGCGGGATTTAGACCGAATTGAGCGAGCTATAAATAGGGTAAACCAATCCCCGGCATGCTCAGGCAGCGTTAATGGATCGCAAATCCCAATGAATAGGCATTTTATTGCTGATTTACTCGAATTTGAAGGCGTTATGACTCATACACGTGATGCTATGTGGGCACCAGACATTTGTTTAGACATAATGCTAGGGTTGTCTTCAATTATGACCAGCTTAAATCGCATTAGTGAGGAATTTATTATTTGGAATAGTGCTGAATTTTCTTATTTAGAACTTGCCGATGGTTTCACCCGCACAAGCGTCATAATGCCGCAAAAGAAGAACCCTTATGGATTAGCATTTATTCGAGGTCAGGCTCGATCATTTAATGGCGTGATGAGTGCGGTTCTATCGACTAATCAAACAATAAGTGGTCAGCCTGATAATCGATTATATGCATATGGTGAAATTCCAAGATCAATTGATTATGCTATTCAGTGTGTCGATCTATTTGCTGGAATATTAGAGACTGCTACCTTTAATAAAAAACGGCTAGCGGAAGCCGCTAATGACCCCTTTATTGTAGCAACTGACCTATGTGATATGTTGGTTAAGCACTCTGATATCGATAATCGCAGTGCTCATAAGGTGGTAGGGCGTGCCGTAAGAAACGCGTATGAATCGGGGGATTATGGATTCTCGATTGAGTCTATTAAACAAGCCGCCAGTCAATTAGAGATTGAACTTCCCGCTATTCCTGTTGATGTATTTGAAGCCAATTTCGATATCGCTTCACTTATGTCCTTACGTGAAGGGCTCGGGAGTGCGAATCCTGAACAAGTAAAAATGACTATTAAACAAAATGAACAGTCCTTAGAGCATGCTGAAAGTGTTCAACAAAAGTATCAAATAGGTGGTTTTGAAAAGCGCGTACTCACTAAAACTGAAGACTATCTGAAGAGGTTAGAGGGCGAAAAATGAAGAAAAGTATCTATTCTCTTATAGCTAAAAATAAACGCGTAAAAGCGGCGGTCATTTTTGGTGAACAAACGCTTAGTTATACTGAATTACACCGTCAAATATCTTACTTTTCAAGTTATTTACTTGAGCAAAAGCTTGTTGCTGGGCAACGTGTTGCCGTGGCTAACTTTACACCTTTAGAGCTGCTTATAGCCTATTATGGTGCTGCGAAATGTGGCATAAGTGTTGTCCCTATCCCTTTCTCAGATGAACAGCGTCAGCGTGGAGCACTTGAAACGAGTGAAGCTGTACTATTTTTAGATAGCTTTGTGAATGAGCAAACTCAAGTTGAAAGCGATGTGGTAGCTGAAGAGGCGATGGTTATATTTACCTCCGGGACCACGTCTACAAAATTAAAGGGTGTACGTTTAGCGAATCAAGGCATTAATGATATCTGTCAGTTTATGAATCATGAAATGCAGGTTGATGAGCAGATAATTGAGTTAGTCTTTGCTTCAATAGATCATGCCTTTGGATTTGGTCGTTGTCATAGTGTGTTGATGGCTGGTGGCACGGTCGTTTTACCAACTTACTTGAGCAGCCCACTTTCGATTGTGTCTCTCGTAAAGCAGCATCATTGTAATGCATTATCGACAGCCCCTTCATTGTTAGCTGCTTTATTACAAGTGGCAAGTGATGAACTACTAGTCATAAACCAGCAGCTTAAGTGGTTACAAACAGGCGCTATGCGTTTTGATGGTTTCTTTAGAAGCCAGCTTTGTGGCATGCTACCTAACACGCGTATATTTCTTCATTATGGTTTAAGTGAAGCTATGCGGGTTACGTTTTTTGAATTAAACAAACATTTAGATAAAGCAATGACCGAAGGGCCTGCATCTGCGTGTTCTGAAATTAAAATTATTAATGAGCAGGGGCAGGCTTTACCCTCGTTTGAAAGTGGTAAAATTGCTATAAAAGGCAGCAATCTGTGTTTAGGATATTTAGATAATGCTTTATGGGAACAGCAATTAAGTGACGGGTGGTTTATTACCTCAGATATAGGGTATTTAGATGAGCAGGGGTTCTTAGTTTTTGCAGGTAGAAGTGATGATGTAATAAACTATAATGGTGTATTGGTTCACCCTGATGAGATAGAATCAAAACTCGTCGAACTTATTTCTGACAATGCTTTTAGTGTATTTGGAATGAAAGATCCAAAGAAAATGAAAGATAGTATTATTGTTTTGTGTATCGAAGGAGAGACCAGTATAACAATTAAAGAAGTAAACCAATTTCTCGGCAAGACAGACACAAACTTTAGACCCAGTCAAATTATTAAAGTGGCTGAGTTGCCTCGAACTCGTTCAGGTAAAGTAAGCAGAGCATTATTGAAAAAAAGTATAAGTGAATAATATGAATATGAAGCAAGTTGTAACTAAATTAATTAATAAACAAAACCCATCAGTTGAACTTAATACTAATGAGGACTATCAATCAAGTTTTGCTGAGTTAGGCCTTGATTCAATTGATGTGATGACCATAGTGTTAATGATTAAAAAGGAATTGGGCATTAATATAAGTGATGATGCATTAGCGCAGTTAGACTCTATCGAAGCACTGATACAATATTTAGAAAAGTAACCGCACCACAATATCAAGGCCTATACTAAGCTCACTTTTGATAAGGCCTTAATGAAGGTGGGTGTTCAAGCCAGCAATAAATATCTTCACACATTAAAAGCGTTGTTGCTTTGTAAAAGCTTTGCATATCAAACCCCCATAGCATGCCATTTGCTAAGGTCATTGAATTTAGCGAAAATGACTTTTCGAAATGCTCAAATATTTTAGTGTTTTTATCTCGTTTTATACCGGCACCTTGATACGTTACTAGGTGATAAAAGGGTTCCACTTTTATCACACCTTCTCTTTCTATTGGGTGTAAAAACTCTTTGCTGTATCGGTACGGAACATTCATATCCGATTCGCATTGATGGACAAGGCTAACAATTTGTTTGGGGTGAATCCCAATAGAAATAAATAACGTGTTAAGTTCGAGCATCCTCGCAAAAGGAGTGTGTTGGCCATAGCTATGATTCGATGTGTTTTGACAAATATACTCGGCATATTTTCCGATGGCGGCCCTTGAAGAAAAAGGGTGCATCTGCCTAATACAGCCAGCTTTAGTGCGAACATATTCACTAAACGCTCCGGTTTCTGAACGTGTTTTTTCTAAGCTGAAAGGTTTGTCAGTATTACAGAGTGAAAAACTATGAGTGGGTACTATAAGGGTGCCTTCTTCAGTGATAATGTCGAAGATTGCTTTAAAGTGCATGCCCAGCAGTTCTGTTTTGCTTATTTCGAGTGAAATTCCGAGTATAGTTAAATCACCGGTAATATAAACACACATGCCTTTTTTTAAGCCTACATTCTTATAGGCTTCAACGAGTGAGTGGTAAGAATAATTCATTTAAATTAGCTCAACCTTTTCATGGTACATCATTCATTTATTTTTTCAGCGAAAGGGTGAGCGCAGTTAACATATCTATAATGTAATGCTGTTCTTTCTCAGTCAGAGCCGGGTGAAGAGGCAGTGTGATTGCACTCTCGTAGTAAGCCATCGCGTTCGGGAAATCCTGCGCTTTAAATCCAAGGTTTTTATAAAAAGGCTGTATATGTATAGGAATATAATGCAGGTGCGCAACAATACCGCTGTATCTCATGCTACTTATGATTTCTTTTTGTTTTTTACAAAGCCCCCCCTCTAATCGGATAATATAAAGGTGATAGCTAGAATAACTATCGGCAGACTGTTGTAAGTGTTTTACATTGGAATTTACAAGAGATGAATTGTACGTTTTTGCTATTTTATTTCGTGTTTCTACGAAGCTATCTAGCTGACTCAGCTGACTTAGCCCGAGAGCAGCTTGCATGTCAGTCATTCTATAATTAAAACCAAGCTCTAACTGTTGATAATACCAAGGACCATGACTTGGCTCAGTCATTTCTTCAGGATGATTAGTAATGCCATGACTGCGTAAGCGCTTCATTCTTTTATCAAGCTCTGCACTGTTCGTTACAGCCATGCCACCTTCAGCTGAAGTGATGATTTTGACGGGATGAAAGCTAAAAACGGTTATATCTGAGTATTCACAGCTACCAATTGGCTTGTCTTTATATTTGGCGCCGATAGCATGAGAGGCATCTTCTATTACTTTGAAATTGTACCGTTTGGCAAGCTTCGCAATGATCTGCATATCACATGATTGCCCTGCTAAATGGATTGGGATCACAGCCTTGGGGAGTCGATTGTTTTGTTTGGCAATTGCTAGTTTTTCTTGAAGGGCTGCAACAGACATATTGCCTGTTTCAAGCTCAATATCAACAAAGTCTACTTCTGCTCCACAATAAAGTGCGCAATTACTGGACGCGACAAATGAGATTGGCGAGGTCCATACAATATCACCTTCACCAACACCTAAAGCAAGACAAGCAATATGCAAGGCTGAAGTGGCACTGTTAGCCGCACAAGCATAGTGAGCACCACAATACTCAGCAATTGCATTTTCAAATGCCGGTACAGCAGGACCTTGTGTTAACCAATCAGATTTTAATACATCAATTACGGCATTAATGTCATCTTGTGAAATATTTTGCCTACCGTAGGGAATTATTTTGTTTGCCATAATAAACTTTATAAAAGCGCTTGGACATTGAAGTGTTTAATTTCTTCAATGCTCATATAGTCCGAGTTATCTAGTGAGTTATATTCAAAACCCTGAGCAACTTTTTTACCCTTTTCACCCAATGCATTTACTGTAAAGTCATTACTGCGGCTACTAAATCTAATTCCTGGAGCGATGACATAGTGGTCTTGATATTCATATGTTTCGAAGCATAAATCTTGTGGGCACATCACTTCATGCAGTTTTTCACCCGGACGAATGCCTATTACCTTAATGGGTAAATCAGGGGCCATTGCTTTTGCTAAGTCAGTGATGCGAATCGATGGAATCTTTGGCACAAAAATTTCGCCACCAAGCATACGCTCGAAATTGGTCAATACAAAGTCGACACCTTGCTGAAGGTTGATCCAAAAACGTGTCATCTCTTCATGAGTAATTGGAATATGGTCGCGACCTTCATCAATAAACTTTTGAAAAATGGGCACTACAGAGCCTCGCGAACAAACCACATTGCCGTAACGCACAACTGAAAATGTGGTGCGGTTGCCGCCAGCAATATTATTAGCGGCTACAAAAAGCTTATCTGACGCCAATTTAGTGGCGCCATATAAGTTAATAGGGTTGGCCGCTTTGTCAGTTGAAAGCGCAATGACTTTTTCAACATTGTTGTCCAGTGCTGCATCAATCACGTTTTCAGCACCATTTATATTAGTTTTGATACATTCCATTGGATTGTATTCAGCCGCAGGGACTTGCTTTAAAGCAGCTGCATGAATTACATAGTTGACCCCACGCATTGCACGGCGTAAACGGTCTTTATCGCGTACATCACCGATAAAATAGCGCATACATGGTTGATCAAAGTCTTGCTGCATTTCAAATTGTTTCAGCTCATCACGAGAGAAAATAATTATTTTTTTTGGTTTGTATCGTTCAAGTAACGTTTTTACGTATTTTTTACCGAATGATCCGGTACCACCGGTAATTAAAATTGTTTTGTTATCGAACATAATGTTACCCAAGTTATTTATCATTGGCGTAGTTATAGTAAAAATTAAATACGCAAAAAGTGAAATTTAATACACTGCTCAGTACTTTACCTATTAACAGAGTAGGTTTGCAAGCACGATGCCAAGTTAATTTAGTTTAAACATGGTACAAAGTACAAAATTTGGCAAATTAAGCTATAATTCAACCATTCAGTGTGTCGGAGCCTGTTATGAAAATTCAATCACCAGCTGCTAATTTTTTTAATAATACGCAGCAAACAGGAAATAATTTTTAGAGCAACTTGCTACGGGTAAAAAAGTAAACTCAGCGGCTGATGATGCCGCAGCTTTGCAAATCATCGATCGATTAACATCGTAACAAGATGGTTATGGGCAAGCTGTTCGCAATGCTTACGACGGTATCTCTTATTCGCAAGTGACTGAGTCAAGTTTATCTGGGGTTAATGATGCTGTGTCACGCATTTGCGAACTGTCAACTCAAGTAGGTAACGGGACCCTTAACGATATACCGAGCTGCATTACAAGAAGAAGTGGGGCAGTTACAAAGTCAAATCACTGAGACGTTTGAAAATGCTGCTTTTGGCGGTAAACCATTGTTTGACGGTCAGTCAGTGTCGTTTCAAGTGGGGCCTGATGCCAATACAACACAAAAAACTACACCTTCCGACGGTAGCTTTGCTGCTGTGATTGCAACGATTGATATTTCAACTCAAGCAGGTATACAAGCTGCCATTGATATTAGTGATCAAGCGAGCGACGAAATTAATGCTCAGCGTGTTGAACTTGGAGCTTTTCAAAATACCTTAGCGAGCACTATTAAAGGGCTAGGTACACAGTTGGAAAATATTGCTGCAAGTAAAAGTCGAATTCAAGATACCAATTATGCGCAAGCAATTTCACAACAAGTCTCAAACGATATTTTGACGAATGCATCTATTGCTCTTCGTGGACAAGCTAATCAATCTGCTGAGTCTATTTTGAGTTTATTCTAAATTAATAATTAAGTATTAAGTATTATTAAGTTAACCAATCCGTCTGTTTTTTGGCGTTTATGTCAAAAAACTGCCGGTATCACTTGCATCCATGCTGAACTGGCTTACAATTTAACTAATTATACAAATTAGTGAAAGTACGGCTCGCTAAATATGATCTTGATTTTAGATAATAATAACAACCGCGCAATAGGATTAAATGCTTCACTTGGCTTTATTGGTGAAGCTGTACAACTATTAAGCGAAGACTGCTTTGAACAAGAATGCAAAAAATATCAGCAGCAAGAATGCATGATTATTTTAGGAGCGTTGCAATCACTGGACCACGAAAGCTTAATTAAACGCTATCCAACATTACCGTTTTTATTAATTGGCGAAACGCTAAAACCACTATTAAGTATCGCTAATGTGGTGGGGCTTATTTGCGAGCCATTTAATCACGAAGTGACAACGCAGTTACTTCACGATTGCCAGCAGTATCAGCGCATGTTGCCAAATGAGCATAGGCATTCTAAACCACATAAAATTTTTGATGGACTTGTTGGTGAAACAGAGGCCGTAAAAGATGTTCGCTTTTTAATTGAACAAGTGGCAAAAACCGATGCTAATGTTTTAATTTTAGGCGAATCAGGCACTGGTAAAGAAGTGGTTGCCCGTAATGTACACCTGCTTTCAAAGCGCATTAATGGACCGTTTGTACCTGTAAACTGTGGTGCTATTCCTGCAGAGCTGCTCGAAAGTGAACTATTTGGCCACGAAAAAGGCGCGTTTACTGGTGCTATATCGGCTCGTAAAGGGCGCTTTGAACTAGCTCAAGGTGGGACGCTATTTTTAGATGAAATAGGCGATATGCCACTGCAAATGCAAGTTAAGTTGCTGCGAGTATTGCAAGAACGCAGCTATGAACGTGTTGGTGGTACAAAGGCAATCCAAGCTGATGTACGCGTTATTGCTGCCACGCATCGTAATCTTGAAACAATGATTGAAGAGGGTAGTTTTAGGGAAGATTTATATTACCGTTTAAATGTATTCCCTATCGAAAACCCATCGCTGAGTGAACGAGCTGATGATATTCCGCTGCTTTTAAAAGAGTTAATGCGCCGTGTTAACGACCAGACTGGTTCTACCGCTAAGTTTACAGAGCGCGCAGTTGAGAGCTTAAAAGAACATGCTTGGCCTGGTAATATTCGTGAGCTTGCTAATTTGGTGGAGCGTATGGTTATTATGTTCCCTGACAAAGTGGTCGATATTCCTGATTTACCTAACAAATATCGTTACATTGAAGTTGAAGCCTACGAGCCAGAATACCCTGAAGAGTTAATGGAAAAAGACGCCTTTAACGACATATTTAGTACAGGCTTTAGTGATTACGAAAGTGAGCCAGACGCTGAGTTTAGCCAAACGGGTAGTGGGCTATTACCTGATGATGGTATTGAACTTAAAGATTATTTAGCCGAGCTCGAAATTAGCTTAATAACCCAAGCGTTAGAGCGCTATGATTACGTTGTAGCTCGCGCTGCAGAGATATTAGGGGTTCGCAGAACAACACTCGTTGAGAAAATGAAAAAGTATAATCTTTCACGAGATTAGAAGTACGAAAATGGTGAAATACTTTTCGTTATTTATTATTCATTTGTGATCAATCACTTTACGGGCTTTGCCCGTCACGCAAGCAAGCTTGGCGTCTACAAGATAAACACAAACTTAAACCTTGGCGGTGGACGCTGAGCTTGCTCGCGTGAAAAGCGAAGCTTTTAATCACTTAAATAAAACGTTATTTCACAAAGAGAAAAACGAAGGTAAATGAGAAACCATAGTCAACTTACGCTTTACTTCTCTAAAGCGCAGCGTCTCTTAACCTCTTTGTGAACTAATCACTTTTATGGTTATAAATCACTTACTCACTAAAAGTCTTAATAATTTCTTCTTTCCTAAAACAATCATTACTGTGATCGTTAACCATACCGCAGGCCTGCATATGCGCATATACCGTTGTTGGGCCTAAAAACTTAAAACCCCGTTTTTTTAAATCTTTAGCAAATGCAGTTGATGCCTCTGTAATTGCTGGGTAGTCCTCAGCGTTATTTAAATTACTTATAATCGGTTTATTATCGACAAACTGCCATTGGTAGTTACTAAAACTTCCAAATTCTTTTTGTATTTCTATAAAGCACTTTGCGTTGTTAACAGTTGCCGCAATTTTTAATCGGTTGCGCACAATACCCTCATCAAGCATTAGTCTCTCAACGTCATCTTGTGTGAATTGTGCCACTTTATCTACATCAAAATTAGCAAATGCTTTTTTGTAACCGCTTCGCTTTTTTAAAATTGTGTACCAGCTTAAGCCGGCTTGCGCTGATTCAAGAGTGATAAATTCAAACAGCTTTGTATCATCATAAAGAGGGACGCCCCATTCTTCATCATGGTAAATAACGTAGTCGGGTTTAGTGGTGTCGAGCCACGGGCAACGGCACTTTTTTTGCTCACTCATTATTATTCCTTTTTGTGTGCGTCATTTTTATGTCGCTCAAATTATTGATGTAACTTAATGATAAGTATGTAAATAAATTTTGGTATAAATCGTGCATTTAGACATGTATCTACATCAATTCGAGATTTGATTATGGCCCTTGCTAGCGTGCTAAAACCACAGTTTTTTTCTGCAAATCAGTATAACCCATGTTTACTTCAAGAGGAGTACATTGGTGAATTAAGCGATCTGCGCAAGCAAGCAAGTTGGCTTTCGCACTTGGTTGATACCATGCCAGCAGGTGTGGTTGTACTTGATGGCAAAGGGTTGATTGCAAAAGCGAATCAAATAGCTATTGATATGCTTGGCGAGCCACTTGAAGGCGAACGCTGGTTTAATGTTATTCAGCGCTCTTTTAGGCCACATCAAGATGATGGCCATGAAGTGTCTTTAAAGGACGGGCGCCTAATAAAGCTTGATATTACCGCTTTAGCACCAGAGCCTGGGCAACTTATTTTAATGACGGATTTAACCGAAACCCGTCGCTTACAAAAACGTGTTGCACATATGCAGCGATTAAGCGCGCTGGGCAAAATGGTTGCATCATTAGCGCACCAAGTACGCACACCGCTCTCAGCCGCTATGCTGTACGCTGCTAATTTAGGGTCAAAGCGCTTACCTGAAGCATCTCGTGATAATTTTCAAACAAAGTTAATGTCGCGTTTAAAAGATTTAGAAACTCAAGTAAACGACATGCTGTTATTTGCTAAAAGTGGCGATCAGCAAGTTGTTGAGCAAGTTTCAATGCAGCAGCTTTTAACAGAAGTTAAAGCAGGTGCCGATGCGATGGTCGCACTTAATGAAAGTGAACTGGATGTAAGCTTACCAGAGCCAGATATACAAATAGTTGGTAATAAAACGGCATTGGCCAGTGCTATTCAAAATCTAGTGCACAATAGTATTCAAGTTATTGGCAGCGGCGCAAAAGTAAAAATTAGCGCACAAAGAGATTTAAAAGATTTAGATATGGTTCGTATTAGTGTGAGCGACAATGGCCCAGGTGTTGATTTAAGCCAAAGCGATAAAATTTTTGAACCATTTTTTACTACAAAAAGTCAGGGCACAGGTTTAGGGCTTGCTGTAGTGAGTTCGGTGGCTAGTGCGCACCAAGGCCGTGTTGATGTGACTAATAATACGCAGGGTGGTGCCTGCTTTAGCTTGTTACTGCCTATTAAGGCAACATCTAAATTAGAGGGGTCATTATGAGTAACACTATTTTAGTTGTCGAAGATGACGCAGGGCTTCGTGAAGCCTTAATAGATACCCTTGAAATGTCGGGTATTGAATGTGTTGCAGCGAGCAGTGCTGAGCAAGCAATGTTACTGCTTAAAAAGGATCAATTTTCGCTTGTTGTAAGCGACGTGCAAATGGGCGCAATGAGTGGACTGGATTTACTACGCAGTATTAAATTAAACCACCCTGATTTACCTGTATTGATGATGACGGCGTATGCCACAATTGACGATGCGGTAGAGGCCATGCGCCTAGGTGCAATTGACTACATGGCAAAACCATTTGCACCTGAAGTGCTGTTAAATATGGTGAGCCGTTATTTGCCTGAAAAAGCAAAAGAAACCGACGGCCCCATTGTTGCTGATCCAACTAGTATTCAATTATTGGAGCTTGCAAGTAAAGTAGCACGCTCTGATGCAAGTGTAATGGTACTTGGCCCAAGTGGTTCAGGTAAGGAAGTACTTGCGCGTTATATTCATGATAAGTCGAGCCGATGTAATGAGCCATTTGTAGCGATTAACTGCGCGGCTATTCCTGAAAATATGCTCGAAGCCACGTTATTTGGTTACGAAAAAGGGGCTTTTACGGGGGCGATTCAAGCATGTCCGGGTAAGTTTGAGCAAGCACAAGGCGGTACTATTTTACTTGATGAAATTACTGAAATGGATTTAGGGCTTCAAGCTAAACTTTTACGCGTACTGCAAGAGCGTGAAGTTGAGCGTTTAGGGGGGCGTAAAACAATTCAGCTCGATGTACGTATTTTGGCAACCAGTAATCGTGATTTAAAAGAAGCTGTGTCTGAGAATCAGTTTAGAGAAGATTTATATTACAGGCTTAATGTTTTTCCACTTATGTGGCGACCATTGTGCCAACGCCCTGGCGATATTATTGTATTGGCTAAGCATTTAATTGAGCGCCATATAAGTAAAAGCAAAGAGCCTATGGCGTATTTAGATAAAGCTGCTGAGCAAAAGTTACTGGCTCACGCGTGGCCTGGTAATGTGCGCGAGCTTGATAATGTTATACAGCGTGCACTTATACTGCGCACGGGTAATACAATAAACGAGCATGCTATTTTTATCGAAAACTTAGTATCTAATAACTTTGTTATGGAGCCTTCATTGGCACCAGCGCTAACAGTATCGCCAACAGAATTAGCTCACGCAGATAAAGGTGTTGATAAAAGCACGTTAAGCTCTGCATATTATGATGAAAAATCGCATGCTGAGGATGAGCCTAATCAAGGTTTGCTAGCGGCAGATACCGGTAGCTATAAAGATGAGCTTAAAGACAAAGAGCATCGTATTATTTTAGAAACCCTTGCACGTTGCCAAGGTAAGCGTAAAGACGTTGCTGAAACGTTGGGTATAAGCCCACGAACTTTACGTTATAAACTAGCGCAAATGCGCGATTTAGGTATTTCACTTCCTGCATAACCTCCTATAAACCCTAAGTTTGCGCTGCGAGCTTAGGGTTGTCAAAACTCTGACTCACACAAATTAAAGTTAACCTACTGTATTTTAATGATTAATTATTTGGCATGCTTTGTGCTTTATTACTTATAAGAGTTCACTGCGTGTCAGAGATAAATTATGAAAATTCAAAACAGTGCTGTATTTCAAGAAATGCAATCAATGGCTTTAGAAGCCGGCCGTAATAATCAAACTAATAAACTGCCAACTCAGGTGCAGTCTACTTCTACAGCACAATTTGGCGACATGCTAAGTGATGCAATAAATTCAGTGCACGGGTTACAACAAGATGCCGCGCAAAAAGTAACAGCAGTTGAGATGGGGGATCGAAGTGTATCCCTTGCTGAGGCGATGATTGCTTCTCAAAAATCATCAGTTGCTTTTGAGGCTACAGTACAGGTTCGTAATAAACTTGTTGAAGCTTATAAAGAAATCATGAACATGCCTGTTTAATTAGGTAGTGGAGAATTATTGTGGCGCAATCTAACCAATCTACAGACCTAGCACTTGCTGGTGGCGGTATTGACCAAAGTGGTGGTGGTGATGATCAACAAGAACAAAAGTCAGGCTACTTAAGTGCTTTAAATGGTGTTGATGTATTGCGCCAAGTAACATTGGTTATAGCATTGGCTATTTGTTTAGCTATCGCGATTTTTATTATTATTTGGGCTCGTCAGCCAGATATGCGCCCGTTAGGCAAAATGCAAACAGAAGAGCTTATTCAAACATTAGACTTTTTAGATGCGCAAAAAATTGAATATCAACTTGATGGCAATGTTGTATCGGTTGATGAAAGCGAATACCAAAACATTAAATTGCTAATGACCCGCGAAGGGTTAGAGCAAGGCCCTGCATCTGGCTCCGACATAATTATGCAAGATATGGGCTTTGGTGTAAGCCAACGCTTAGAGCGCGAACGCCTTAAACATGGCCGCGAGCAACAACTTGCCCGCACCATTGAAGAGCTAAATAACATTACTCGCGCCAAAGTATTGTTAGCCATCCCTAAAGAAAACGTATTTGCCCGCAGAGAGAAAAAACCATCCGCTACTGTTGTATTAACACTTAAGCGTGGCCGCTCACTTGACCGTGAAGAAGTAGACTCTGTTGTTGATATGATTGCTTCAGCAGTACAAGGCTTAGAGCCTGCACGTGTTACAGTTACTGACCAAAATGGTCGATTATTAAATTCAGGTTCGCAAAGCTCATTAGCAGCACGCTCTCGTAAAGAATACGATTTAGAACGTAAGCGCGAACAAGAGTATCTTGAAAAAATAGACAGTATTTTAATACCGGTTGTTGGGCTTGCAAACTATACAGCTCAAGTTGATTTGAGCATGGACTTTAGCTCAGTTGAGGAAACTCAAAAGCGTTATAACCCAGACCTACCAGCGGTTAGAAGCGAAACCACATTTGAAGAAAATAACATTGGTGGTTTAGCTGTTGGTATTCCTGGTGCGCTTACAAATCAACCACCGCTAAACTCAAACATCCCTGAAGTTGCAGGACAAGGCGGCGCAGGCACAGCTACGTCACCAACACGTAGCCACAAAGAAGCAACACGTAATTATGAACTCGATACAACAATTTCTCACAAGCGCCAGCAAAGTGGTGTAATACGCAGAATAAGTGTGTCAGTTGCTGTTGACTATGTCCCTAAAGTGGGAGAAAACGGCGAAACAACTATGGCCCCGCGCTCGGTAGAGGCATTGTCAAATATTCGTCGCTTACTACAAGGTGGTGTAGGTTTTGATATGCAACGTGGTGATGCACTTGAAGTAGTAACAGTGCCGTTTGTACGTGAAGCAACAAATTTAGCAATAGAAGTGCCACTGTGGGAACAAGACTGGTTTATGAAAATAGCCCGCCTTGTACTAGGGGCCTTAGTTATCATTGTATTGATAATGGCAGTAGTAAAACCAATGCTTAAGCGCTTAATTTACCCAGACGATACACTAGAAGAATACGACGAAGATGCATTAAGTTCAGGCGTAGATATTGGCGACAATACACTTGATATGCTAAATAAAGACTTTGATTCTGCTTCGGTTGGTTTCTCAAGTGATGGTACACTGCAGTTACCGGATTTACATGGCGACGAAGATTTACTCAAAGCAATTCGTGCCCTTGTAGCTAACGAACCAGAACTATCATCACAAGTAGTGAAAGCGTGGTTAACAGAAGATGACTGATCAAGAACAAAAACAACTCCCGCCAGCCTTTGATGTTGATAAGCTAGATGGGGTAGATAAAGCCGCTATATTACTTTTGAGTTTATCAGAAGAAGATGCCGCGCAAATCCTTAAACACTTAGAGCCTAAACAGGTGCAAAAAGTGGGTATGGCGATGGCTGGGCTACAGGATTTATCTCAAGCTAAAATTAGCGCTGTACATAACTTGTTTATAGAGCAAATTCAAAGCTTTAGTACCATTGGTTTTCAGTCAGAAGACTTTATTAAAAAAGCGCTTACAGCAGCACTTGGTGAAGACAAAGCCGCTAGCCTTATTGACCAAATTGTTATGGGCTCAGGTGCTAAAGGCTTGGATTCATTAAAATGGATGGACTCTAAGCAGGTAGCAAACATTATTCGTAATGAGCATCCGCAAATTCAAACCATTGTATTATCGTATTTAGAGCCTGAACAGTCAGCTGAGATTATTGCTCAGTTCCCTGAAAAAGTGCGTTTAGATTTAACAATGCGTATTGCAAACCTTGAAGAAGTTCAGCCAGCAGCACTGCAAGAGCTAAACGAAATTATGGAAAAACAATTTGCCGGCCAAGCAGGTGCGCAAGCCGCTAAAATGGGCGGCTTAAAAGCAGCTGCAGATATTATGAACTACCTAGATACCAATGTAGAAGGGCAGTTGATGGACTCTATTCGTGAGCATGACGAAGAGATGTCGCAGCAAATTCAAGACTTAATGTTTGTGTTTGAAAACTTAATGGATGTTGAAGACCGTGGTATTCAAGCAATCCTGCGAGAAGTACAACAAGACGTATTAATGAAAGCAATTAAAGGTACAGACGATGCCCTTAAAGATAAAATACTGGGCAATATGTCTAAGCGTGCAGCCGAAATGCTTGCTGATGATTTAGAAGCTATGGCACCTGTTCGTATAAGTGAAGTAGAAGCGGCGCAAAAAGAGATTTTATCAACAGCGCGTCGTTTATCTGACTCAGGTGAAATTCAGCTGGGCGGCGGCGGTGGCGAGGAGTTCTTGTAAACCATGAGCAAACTCAAAGGGCGCACACTTCGGGCTGATGAAGCAGATGAATTATTAAAAAACTGGGCTATTCCAGATGTAGCACCAGATGAGAGCAGCTTTGGCAATCGCTCTACGGCTTACGGCACACCGCTTAGTGATCTGTATAAAAAAGAATTAGCTGAAGAAATGCCAATTGATGAGCCACAAGAACCAGAATTGCCTGCGCTTACTATGGTTGAGCTTGAACGCATTAGGCAAGACGCCTACGAAGAAGGCCTTAAGCAAGGTCATGAGCAAGGCTACATAGACGGTTTTGAAAAAGGCGTTGGCGAAGGCAAAGAGGCAGGCTACAAAGAAGGCTTAGAACAAGGTAAAACCAAAGGCCTTGATGACGTAAAACCATTAATTGAAGAGCAGTTAACAAGTTTAAAAACTATTTTAGAGGGACTTACTGCACCGCTAGATAAAGTAGATGAACAAGCCGAAAGGCAATTAGTACAACTTGCTAGCATGTTAGCGGAAGCTGTTATTTATCAAGAAGTAAAAACATCGCCAGATGTGATTTTACATACGTTAAAGCAAAGTATAGATTCTCTTAATGCCGAGCAAGAAAAAGTACGAATTCATTTAAACCCCGAAGATTTAGAGCTCATAAAAGAGAGTTACGGCGAACAAACCATTATTGATAATAACTGGCAATTAATGGCAGAGCCCACTCTTGAGCGCGGTGGCTGTGAAGTTAAAACAGCGCAATCATCACTCGATATGACCCTTAAAACACGTGTCAAAGAAACGTTGGATAGTTTTTTGCATAATAGTGGTATCTAACTATTTTATTGGCGTGTTATGTCAACTCAACGTGCACCTTTAAGCGAACGCTTATCTCAATATCAACAACATATTAAAACCCCAGCGCCTGCTGTGGCAGGTATTTTAACGCGTGTTGTTGGCCTTACCCTTGAGGCTAGAGGTTTACGTGCTCCCGTTGGTAGCCAATGTAAAATAGAAACTATGAACGGCTTTGTAGACGCCGAAATAGTCGGTTTTAACGATCAAACTCTGTATTTAATGCCTAATGATCATATCTCTGGTGTACTTCCTGGTGCGCGTGTAATTCCTCAAGTTAATAACTTAGGTTTACCTGTAGGGATGAGTTTACTAGGGCGCGTGGTTGATGGCTTAGGGCGACCGCTAGATGGCCTTGGTAAAATTAATGCTGAGCATCATTTAAAGTTTGCACAAAATACTATAAACCCGCTTTCAAGAAGACCAATCACTAAGCCTATGGATGTAGGTGTGCGTGCTATTAACTCGGTTATTACAGTAGGGCAAGGCCAGCGCATGGGCTTGTTTGCAGGCTCTGGTGTGGGTAAATCAGTACTTCTCGGTATGATGACCCGAGGTAGCGAAGCCGATGTAATTGTTGTTGGCTTAGTGGGGGAACGTGGTCGCGAAGTAAAAGAATTTATTGAAGAAATACTCGGTGTAGAGGGGCGCAAACGTTCAGTTGTTGTCGCAGCGCCCGCTGATTCATCACCACTTATGCGTTTAAAAGGCTGTGAGAGCGCCGTAACTATTGCAGAGTATTTTAGAGATCAGGGTTTAAACGTATTATTGTTACTCGATTCGGTAACGCGTTATGCAATGGCGCAACGTGAAATTGCACTTGCTGTTGGCGAGCCGCCAGCTACAAAGGGTTATCCGCCTTCGGTGTTTGCTAAATTACCTGCGCTGGTGGAGCGTGCTGGTAATGGCGGTGAAGGGCAAGGTTCAATTACCGCCTTTTTTACGGTGTTGAGTGAAGGCGATGATATGCAAGACCCTATTGCTGATGCAGCGCGAGCTATATTAGATGGCCACATTGTACTATCGCGTGATTTAGCTGACAGTGGGCACTATCCCGCTATAGATATTGAAAAGTCGATTTCGCGTGTTATGCCTCAAGTCGTTTCTGAACCACACATGCAACAAGCCCGTGTACTTAAGCAAGTTTATTCAATGTATCAACAAAACAAAGATATGATTACTTTAGGTGCTTATCAAAAAGGGACCGATCAAATGCTCGACCAAGCCATAAATATGATGCCAAGAGTAAATGCATTTTTACAACAAGGTATGCGAGATGTCATTAGTTACGATGATGGTCTGCAAGGTCTTGCTCAGTTACTAGGACAAGCATAATGGCTAAAAATAAACTCGATTTATTGCTCAAAATTGAAAATGATAAAGAAGAAAATTTGCGCATGAGTTACTTACAAGCCAATCAAAATTTGCAAGCAAATCAACAAAAGCTGCAAGGTTTAAATAACTTTAGACTTGAATATTCTCAACAGTTACACCTAAAAGGTAAGTCGGGTTTATCTAGTGCAGGGTTTGGTCAGTACCATGCTTTTATAGCTAAAATTGAAGAGGCAATTCGCCAACAAGCAAGTACAGTAAATACAGCTAAGCAAGTTGTTACTCAACGTAAAACGCTATGGCTTAAGCAGCAAATTAAAGCTAAAGCAGTTGCCAAATTAATCGAGAATCAAAAACTCAAAGCAAATGCGTTAATGGCTAAAAACGAGCAGAAAATGTTAGATGAGTTTTCAGCTAATCAGTTTTTTCAACGTCGGAAAGCTTTGTAATTCAGGCACGTTAATTGCTTTGTTACTTAGTGGTATTTAACTTTTGGCGGTATGCGGTGGCATATTGCCGTAATGGTATTAGGTGATTTATGGCGATGAATAACATTTCGTTTTTAGTTTCTTCTGAAAAAGATTCACTGTTAGCTTTTAAAGACAATAGCTTAGCTAATGGCGAAGGAAATTTAGGCGAGGAATTTTTAAGCCAGCTAAACGAAGCACATAACTCTATGGGGCCTTTGCTTAAGGGCAATAAAAATCCCGATGCCGAAAACTCGATTGCCATACCTAAGCATAAACAGCCAGAAGAAAATGAAAATCTGAGCGTAAAGCTAGATGAAATAACAACAGACGAAGTTACTTTTGTATCTGTTGAGATGCTTGATCAAATTAATTCAGCACAAGCAATGAGCACCTCGATTAATAAGCCGTTCGATGCAACTAAAAGTATAGAATCAGAAAATGCAGAGTTAGAAACCACCTCAGTAATTTTATCTGCTAATACAAGTGATGAAGTAACGACTGAAGAAGCGAATACAGCGAGTGTGGTGCAAAATCCAATTGCCACTAATGTAGACTCTAAAACGGCTAAATTAATTGATTCAAAAAGCGATAACTTAAGCTCACTACCTTTGAACTCTTTACCATTAAATGAAGGCAAACATCGGAAAAGTGGTGTTGCTGAAGCTATTGAAGGGCCATTAAATTTTATCAATAAAAAGTCCGATGACAGCCCTGGCTCTACATTAGAAAAACCTGAATTTGCATCAATGGGTTCTAAAGAGCAGCTAGGACAAAATAAGTCTGCTGATAAAAATAATATAGTTTTGCCAACACCCACCAACAAAGCGGGTGTTACTCAGTCTCCTTTAGCACCAACTGAAGCTGATAATAATACTGCAATAGATACGTTAATGACTAAAGATGCGAGCTTAATTAAAGCTAATAGCGTTATTGCTAGTTTAACGCCTGAGCAGCGCTCACAACTTAACGCGCAAGTTAAGGTATTAGAGAACGCTGATTCAACAAATAGCGCAACTAGTAACACTTCAAATCTTAAGCAAATGCTTGCACAATTTATTACTGATAACGAAAAAGCGCAAAGCACGGTAACAAAACACTCTTTTAGCGCAGAAATAAATTCACTTAATACAACTGAAAAACAAAGTTTATTAACGCAATTAAACGCATATATTAAAACAGAGCAGCCTAAAGGCGAGCAGTTGTCAGTGCTTAAGCAAACAGTTAATGAGTTAAAAGCTTCTATTGAAATTGGGCTTGCTGATACCGCTAAATCAGACTCAAAAACGTTTGTGGCCTCAGAGACTCCTAATACAGTATATGATCCACAAAAGTTAAGCTTAAAGGCATCTACAAACGAAGGCGCGGATATCAATAAAGCCGTAGCAACCTCTGCTAAGCGTGATGATTTATTAAAATCATTTGAAGAGTTACAAAAAGATGGGCTTAGAAAAATAACGGCAGAACAAACTCCTGCACGCGTAGTACAAGTATTTACGCAAATTACAGCCGCTTTAAATACTCAGCAAACGAGCACATTAAGCCAATACGACTCATTAAGTTACGAGCAGAGCTTACTTGATACCCAAATAATACAAACTCAACAATTACAAAGTACATCACAAGTTAAGCAAGTAAGTATTGATCCAGGTGTAATGCAGGCAATTAATATTGTTAAAAGTGATGCAGCTAAATTACTGCAAGAGCGCGTTAGCTCAATGTTGAGCATTAATAATAAAGAAGCAGAAATTCGCCTCGATCCTCCAGAAATGGGCAGCATGCAAATACGTATTCGTAGTGATGCAGAACAAGCACATATAAACTTTGTTGTACAAAACCAGCAAGCCAAAGAAGCGCTTGAGCAATCAATGCCGCGCTTACGTGAAATGTTAGCGCAACAAGGGCTAGAGCTTGGTGAAAGCACTATTTCTTATGGGCAATCAGGTGGTGAAACAGCTGAGCAAAGTGAGAGTGGAGCCCAAGGTAATTTGGCTAATAATAAGTCAGTTAATGATGAAAATGACGAGCAAGCAAATAACACTGCACAAAGTTCTCGACAACAAACTTCATCATCAATAGATTACTATGCCTAAGTACTGCTATTATAATAGTTAAAACAAGCAAGTACCTTTGCGATTAAAGGAATCATGATGGCTGAAGAAGCAAGTTTAGAAATCGAAGAAACCGGTAAAAGTAAAAAGAAACTAATAATAATCATAGTAGCTGTACTACTTATTGCAGGTGGTGCTGCGGGTTACTTTTTTATGTCAGGTTCGGATGCGCCAGTTGAAACCTTAGATGAAGAGACTGCGATGTCGACTGATGCTGCTCCTGCAGCTTCTGGTTCATCAGCAGAAGTTGGTAGTGCTTTATATGTTGCTATGCCACGCCCATTTGTATTTAACGTGCCTGGCTCAAGTCGCGATAGAATTGTACAAATTAAAGTACAATTATTAGTACGTGGCGAAGTAAATGAAGAAACAGCCAAAAAACATATTCCACTAATAGAAGGGACGCTATTAAGCGTGTTTTCTACTACAACAGCTGATGAATTAAGTACGAGCTCTGGTAAAGAAACACTTCGTTTTTCTGCACTTGAAAAGGTACAAAAAGCCTTAATGGATGTTGAAGGCAGTAAAGTAATTGAGCGGGTATTGTTTACCGGCTTTGTGATGCAATAAGGGGTTAGCGTGAGCGATTTATTATCCCAAGACGAAATTGATGCGCTATTACATGGCGTTGATGACGTTGAAGAGGAAGATATACACGAAGGTGAAGATGGCGGGGGAAGTACGCTTCAGTACGATTTTTCTTCGCAAGATCGGATCGTACGTGGTCGTATGCCGACGCTGGAAATTGTTAACGAACGCTTTGCTCGTCATATGCGAATTAGCCTATTTAATATGATGCGTCGCACCGCAGAGGTGTCTATTAACGGCGTGCAAATGATTAAGTTTGGCGAGTATATTCATACTTTATTTGTTCCAACCAGTTTAAATATGGTCCGTTTTAGGCCTTTAAAAGGCACTGGCCTGATTACCATGGAAGCACGACTTGTGTTTATTTTGGTAGATAACTTTTTTGGTGGTGACGGGCGTTATCATGCAAAAATAGAGGGCCGAGAATTTACCCCAACAGAGCGCCGGATTGTACAAATGCTCCTTAAAATAATCTTTGAAGACTACAAAGAAGCATGGGCACCGGTTATGGATGTATCGTTTGAATATCTCGATTCAGAAGTAAACCCAGCTATGGCGAATATTGTAAGTCCAACAGAGGTTGTGGTTATTAGCTCTTTTCATATTGAGCTTGATGGCGGTGGCGGCGATTTTCATATTGCACTTCCGTATTCGATGCTTGAGCCAATCCGAGAGCTTTTAGATGCGGGTGTTCAATCTGATACAGAGGATACCGACTTACGTTGGAGCAAAGCACTTCGCGATGAAATAATGGATGTTGAGGTTGATATGTCGACTCAGTTACTTGAAGTTGATTTGACCTTAAAGCAAATTATGGAATTAAAAGCAGGTGATATTATTCCGGTTGAAATGCCTGAGCATATAACCGTATTTGTTGAGGAACTCCCTACATTTAGAGCCAAGATGGGTCGCTCTCGCGATAATGTTGCGCTTCAAATTAGTGAAAAAATTAAACGACCTGATTCAGTTAAATCTGAGCTGCATGTATTTACCAAAGGCGGCAAGAAAATTGACTCAGATGCAGAATTAGCAGAACTAGAAGATGATTTACACCTCTCTGACGGTGTAGACTTAGACTGGTAATTGATTAAAAGGTTAAAAGTATGAGCGATGATCAAGACACAATGGATGAATGGGCAGCAGCATTAGCAGAAGCCGAAGGTCCAGATGATAGTGGCGAAGCACATGTTGCAGAGCTTGATGAGTTAAGTGATTCAAAACACGAAATGAGTGGTGATGAAAAACGGAAACTCGACACTATTTTAGATATTCCCGTTACTATTTCAATGGAAGTAGGGCGCTCTAAAATCAACATTCGTAACTTACTGCAACTTAATCAAGGCTCTGTTGTTGAGCTTGACCGTGTTGCGGGTGAGCCGCTAGACGTGCTAGTTAATGGTACTTTAATCGCTCATGGTGAAGTAGTTGTAGTAAACGACAAATTTGGTATTCGCTTAACTGACGTGATAAGCCAAGTAGAGCGGATCAAAAAATTACGATGAGCTTATTAGTTGCTTTAACGACTACCGTTTTTTCAAAAGCAGATGTGGCAACACCAACTGGGGATATATTCTCTATGGTGCTGTCGCTTGTAATGGTGCTAGTACTGATTATTGTACTGGCATTTTTTGTTAAAAAGCTTAACCCTAATTTAGCAAATAGTGATGAGTTTAAAGTAGTTAGAAGTCTACCTTTAGGTTCTCGCGAGCGTTTAATGGTTGTTGAGATAGATAATGCTCAGCATTTGCTTGGTGTAACTCCCCACAGTATTAATTATTTACACAAGTTAGAAACCCCATTAAGTGAAAAAGAACTGCCTGAACTCGCTAAACGATTTGGTAAACTTTTAAACCCGCAATCAAACCAAAATAAAAAGAATTAAACCTATGACAAAGTGGCTGCTTATTATTTTTGCCATGGTGTTTGTACCAAATGTAAGTGCAGAAGGAATTGATGCCCTTACTATTACAACAAACGCTGATGGCACGCAAGATTACTCAGTAACGTTACAAGTTTTAGCAATTATGACGGCGCTGAGTTTTATACCGGCCGCCATAATTATGATGACCTCTTTTACACGAATTATTGTTGTACTCGCCATTTTGCGCCAAGCAATTGGCTTACAGCAAACACCGTCAAACCAAGTGTTATTAGGTATGTCACTTTTTTTAAGTATTTTTATAATGGCGCCTATTTATCAGCAGGTAAACGAGCGAGCTATAGAGCCTTACTTAAATGAGCAGGTTACATCAGTAGAGGCTTTAGAGCTTGCTAAAGAGCCAATGAAAGCATTTATGCTTTCACAGGTGCGTTTAAAAGATTTAGAAACGTTTGCTAAAATTGCTGGTTACGATCAGTTAAATTCGCCACAAGATACGCCATTAATAGTGTTAATACCGGCCTTTGTAACCAGCGAACTGCAAACGGCATTTATAATTGGGTTTATGTTTTTTATCCCATTTTTAATTGTTGATTTAGTGGTCGCTTCGGTCTTAATGGCGATGGGTATGATGATGCTTTCTCCCATGATAGTGTCCTTACCGTTTAAAATTATGCTGTTTGTACTTGTTGATGGTTGGAGCTTAGTGATGGGGACTCTAGCTAAAAGCTTTGGTTTAGGGACTTAGTATGCAAAGCATTAACATGACCCAACAATAGGAGTACAACATGGAACCGGAAATTTTTGTTGATATTCTGAGTGACGCGCTGTTTTTAGTTATTAAATTGGTGTCTGCAATTGTAGTCCCAGGCCTAATTATTGGTTTAGTGGTTGCTGTATTTCAGGCGGCAACATCAATCAATGAACAAACGTTGAGCTTTTTACCTCGTTTATTAATTACCATTAGTGCGCTAATTGTAGGTGGGCACTGGCTTACTCAAGAACTGATGGATTTTTTTACTCGCCTAGTATTACTTATTCCTGAAATTGCAGGTTAAACGTGGAATACCCCTTTGCAGTTGTTATTCAATGGTTGAGCGATTTTTTGCTGCCCCTGGTACGCATTAGCTCAATGATTATGATTATGGCTGGTTTAGGTGCTAAAAATGTCCCTACGCGTATAAAAATGGGGTTATCAGTTGTTGTAACTTTTCTTGTTGTTCCTGTTCTGCCGCCCGCTACATTCACTAATTTATTTTCGTTTGAGATGATTTTAGTCGTTATTCAACAAATGCTGATTGGTGTTGCTATTGGTTTTGCATCTATACTTTTATTAAATACTTTTGTGTTAGCAGGGCAAATACTTGCGATGCAAACCGGTTTAGGTTTTGCTTCGGTTATTGACCCCTCTAATGGCGCAAGCGTCCCAGCGGTTGGCCAGTTTTTCCTTATTTTGGCCACCTTGCTATTTTTTGCTTTTAACGGTCATTTAATGATGATTCAAATGGTGGTGCATAGCTTTCAAGTGCTACCCATTGATGGCACATGGTGGTCTGTAGATCATTACTGGGACATAGTGACTTGGGGCGGCTGGATGTTTACTACAGCACTTGTGCTCTCACTTGCACCGCTTACCGCAATGCTCGTTATTAATATGTCGTTTGGGATTATGACACGTGCAGCGCCGCAATTAAATATTTTCTCTATTGGTTTTCCGTTTACCTTGGTAGCGGGACTTATTATTATTTGGGCAACACTAGGTAACTTTGTTACTCAGTTTGAGTTTCAATGGTTAAAAATGGTTGAGCTAATGTGTACTTTAGTTGGTTGCTCACCTTAGGAGAAAGTCATGTCTGAAGACTCAGGACAAGAAAAAACAGAAGAACCGACATCCAAAAAGCTTGAAGAATCTAAAAAGAAAGGCCAAATAGCACGCTCAAAAGAGCTAGGTACCATGTTTGTACTTATTTTTTCGGCTATATCGCTTTTGATGTATGGTCCTGAAATTGGTAAAGGTTTATACAATGTAATGGGCCGAACCCTTAGCTTAAACCGCAACGAAGCCTTTGATACCACTAAAATGTTTGCCGTGTGGGGAGAGGTTGCAGACGCGTTAATGTTTCCTATGGCTATGTTTGTGTTAATTATCGTTTTGGCTGCATTTATTGGTAATACGTTACTCGGTGGTTTTAATTTTAGCTGGGAAGCTGCTGCACCTAAAGCGAGTAAAATGTCGCCAATGAAGGGCTTTAAGCGGATGTTTGGTCCACAAGCGGCTATTGAGCTTGTAAAGTCACTTTTAAAATTTGGTTTGGTTGCAAGTTTTGCAGTGTTTTTAATTAATACTTATTTTGATGAAATACTGCATTTAAGTTTAGAAAGTGCACCGGGTAATATTATTCATGCCTTAGAAATTTTAGGGTGGATGTTTTTAGGCCTTTCGTGCACTTTAATTGTTATTGCCGCCATTGATGCGCCATTTCAAAGTTACAACCATAACAAACAACTTAAAATGACAATGCAAGAAATTAAAGATGAGTATAAAAATTCTGAAGGTGACCCGCAAATAAAAGCGCGCATTAGGCAAACACAAAGGCAAATGTCGCAAAACCGCATGATGCAAGATGTTCCTGACGCTGATGTTATTGTTACCAATCCAACTCACTACTCTGTAGCATTAAAATACGACACGGAGCGCGCAGGTGCGCCTATAGTACTTGCTAAAGGCATTGATGAAATGGCGATGCAAATTCGAAAAGTAGCAATAGGGAATGAAGTACCTATATTAGAATCCCCCATGTTGACCCGAGCGCTTTACCATACGGCTGAAGTAGGGGAGCAAATACCCGATCAGCTATTTACCGCAGTAGCGCAAGTTTTAGCGTATGTATTTCAGCTTAAGCGCTTTAATAAAGGGCGCGGAAAACGTCCAACTAAGCTCAATAAAAAGCTGCCAATCCCCGATGCCTACAAGTATTAAACCGTTAACTGAGTAACTTGGAATAGTTATTGCAAATTCTATGTAGTGTCAATTTTTTGAAATTGTAGAATTATGAGTTTTAAAGCGGTATTACAACAACTTAACAGAGACAAAAAAGACTATGCCAAAGGGGTAGGTACACCTTTGCTTGTGCTTGCTGCCTTGGGAATGGTGATTTTACCATTACCGCCATTTTTACTCGATATCCTTTTCTCGTTTAATATTGCTCTCGCGTTAGTGGTTTTACTTGTAACTGTTTACACGATGAAGCCGGTTGAATTTGGTATTTTCCCCTCTGTATTACTAATCGCTACAATTATGCGCTTAGCACTTAACGTTGCCAGTACTCGAGTTGTGTTACTTGAAGGCCATAATGGTGGTGATTCTGCCGGTAAAGTAATTGAAGCGTTTGGCTCAGTTGTTATTGGTGGTAACTACGCTGTTGGTTTGGTTGTGTTTTTAATCCTGATCATTATTAACTTTGTAGTAATTACTAAAGGTGCTGGTCGTATTTCTGAGGTATCTGCGCGTTTCACCCTTGATGCAATGCCGGGTAAACAAATGGCAATTGACGCCGATTTGAACGCAGGCTTTATCAGCGCAGAACAAGCGCGTGACCGCCGCGAGGAAGTAACTCGCGAAGCTGATTTTTACGGCTCAATGGATGGTGCGAGTAAATTTGTAAAAGGTGATGCGATTGCAGGTATTGTTATATTAATCATCAATATTGTTGGTGGTTTATTTGTCGGTATGATCCAGCACAATTTGAGTTTTGGCAATGCAATGGAAGTATATACATTACTTACCATTGGCGATGGCTTAGTTGCTCAACTCCCTTCTTTACTGCTTTCAATTGGTACCGCGATTGTTGTAACACGCCAAAATGAGTCGCTCAATATGGGGGACCAATTTAAGAAACAACTAGGCAACGAAAAGTCACTCTTTATTGCATCTGGTATTTTGATCATCATGGGCTTAGTGCCTGGTATGCCGCATATTGCTTTTTTAAGTTTAGGTGCGTTACTGGGTTACTTAGCTTACTACACACAGCAAAGTAAATTAAAAGCTGCTGCGGCAGAAGCTGAAGAGGCCGCTAATGGCGGAAGCGTTGCAACGGGTGTTGCTAATAAACAAGAACAAAAAGAACTTGGCTGGGATGACGTTCAACAGGTTGACGTAATTGGCTTAGAAGTCGGTTATCGATTAATTCCGTTAGTGGACCAATCACAAGGTGGTGAGCTACTTAATCGTATTAAGGGTGTACGTAAAAAGCTTTCTCAAGAGCTTGGTTTTTTAGTACCGCCGGTACATATACGCGACAACTTAGAGCTTGACCCTAATGCTTACAGAATAACGCTAATGGGGGTTTCAACCGGTGAAAGCGAGCTTAAGCATGGCGACGAGCTAGCGATTAACCCAGGACAAGTATTTGGTCCAATTAAAGGGGTTGAAACAAAAGATCCTGCGTTTGGCCTTGATGCAGTATGGATCAAGCCAGATCAAAAAGATGAAGCACAATCACTAGGTTATACCGTTGTAGATTCAGCCACGGTAGTTGCCACTCATATTAGCCAGTTATTAACTAACAGTGCAGCGTTATTACTAGGGCATGAAGAAGTTCAAAACCTACTTGATATGCTTGCTAAAAGCCATCCTCGCTTAGTGGAAGGACTAGTACCTGATGTATTGCCATTAACTGCTATTGTAAAAGTACTACAAAATTTATTAAATGAAGGCGTGGCTATTCGCGATATGCGCTCAATTGTTCAAACCCTTGTTGAGTATGGCCCACGTAGTCAAGACCCTGATGTATTAACGGCTGCAGTGCGTATTTCACTGCGTAGATTAATTGTTCAAGATGCGGTGGGAATGTCATCAGAAATCCCTGTCATAACCTTGGCGCCTGAGTTGGAACAGA
Source organism: Pseudoalteromonas sp. NZS100 (assembly GCF_015864815.1). Taxonomy (NCBI): domain Bacteria; kingdom Pseudomonadati; phylum Pseudomonadota; class Gammaproteobacteria; order Alteromonadales; family Pseudoalteromonadaceae; genus Pseudoalteromonas; species Pseudoalteromonas sp. NZS100. The sequence goes on along the minus strand of NZ_JADYWM010000003.1, from coordinate 282,463 downwards.
TGTTGCATCAGTCATTACAAAATGCAGGCGATGAAGGTGCCGGTATTGAGCCAGGACTTGCAGAGCGACTTCAAGTGTCATTGACACAAGCGCATCAAAATCAAGAAATGGCCGGCGAACCTTCTATATTGCTAACGTCAGGAATGTTACGCACTGTGTTATCTCGTTTTGTTAAGTACACCATTCCAGGATTGAGAGTGATGTCTTATCAAGAGGTACCAGACGAAAGACAGATCAAAATTGTAAGCTCGGTAGGCCAACAATAAGATTTTAACAGGGGTTGAATCATGAAAATTAAACGTTTTTTTGCTAAAGATATGCGCACAGCACTTAAAGAAGTTAAAGATGAGTTAGGTGTTGATGCGGTTATTATGTCAAATAAAAAACTGGCTAACGGTGTAGAAATTGTGGCGGCAGTTGATTATGACAAAGCAGCCCCTAAAGTAGCAGCGCAACCACAACGCCCTGCAGAGCCGCGTACTCAGGCGCCACAACAAAGCATGCATAACTTTGTAAAACCAGAGCCACAGCGTGCCAAGCCTGAGCCTCAAGCAAAAGTTGCTGACAGCCTACAAGCATTATTAGAGCGTCAATCACCGCGTCCTCGTTCTCCTGAGCTTGCATCGATGTTTTCACAATCGGGTATTGATACTACTGATAACTATCAAGAACCTGATATGGGGCAGCGTACTAAAAATATGTTTGCTCCTGAAGCTGCTGCGCCAGTTCGTCCACAAACTCAAGCGGATAGCTTAGGTTTTGATGATTTAGACCGCGACTTTGATGATTTAGATAGCCCAGTAACCACTCGCCAACAAGCACCTAATAATGAAAGCGAAGAAATGACAACAATGCGTGAAGAAATGAACGCAATTCGTCAATTACTAGAACACCAAGTATCAGGCTTGATGCAACAAGATATGGCGCGTCGCGATCCAACACGCGCTTGTATGGTTGACCGTTTAGTCGGTATGGGTATTGATAAAGAAGTAGCACAGCAAATGGCATGTTTTGTACCTGATGATGTGTCTCGTAAGCAAGGTTGGAAAGCATTGTTAACTATGGTCGAAGATCAAATGCAAACAACCAATAATGAAATACTTCGCCAAGGTGGTGTATATGCGTTAGTGGGTCCAACAGGTGTGGGTAAAACAACGACAGTTGCTAAGCTTGCAGCTCTAGGCGCACAAAAATATGGTGCCGATAAAGTGGCGTTAATAACCACTGATACATACAGAATTGGTGCTTATGAACAACTTGCAACATATGGCCGTATTATTGGTTGTGGTGTGAAGCAAGTTAAAGATGCTAATGAATTAGCTGAAGTTTTATATCATTTACGAAATAAACGTCTAGTATTAATTGACACAGCAGGTATGAGCCAGCGAGATTTACGTTTAACTGAGCAATTAAACACGTTAATGCGTAACCAACGTGTAGATATTCGCAGCTACTTAGTACTTAGCGCAACAGCACAGATTAATGTATTGCAAGAAACTGTACGCCACTTTAAAAAAGTACAGTTAAGTGGCTGTATTTTCACTAAGTTAGACGAATCATTAAGTTTGGGTGAGATTATTAGTATTGCGATTCAAAATCGCCTTCCAATAGGGTATCTTACTAATGGTCAACGAGTACCAGAGGATATTCGTGTTGCAAATGCTGAGAAACTAGTTAAAAAGGCTGAGCAATTATATTTAAAAAGAACAAAAGCACAACATTCAAGGCACCAAGCAGTGGCGCCAAGCACAGTAGGGATGTATGATTAACACAGTATTAGATCAAGCAAGCGGCCTGCGCAAAATGAGTCAAAACAATAACAACGGCGTAAAAGTTATCGCTGTAACCGGTGGTAAAGGTGGAGTAGGGAAAACAAATGTTTCTCTAAATACAGCTATTGCACTTGGGCAGCAAGGTAATCGAGTATTAGTGCTGGATGCTGACTTGGGTTTAGCAAACTGTGATGTGATGCTTGGTTTACGTGTAGAGCGTAACTTGTCACATGTCTTGTCTGGTGAATGTGAGCTTGATGAAATTTTAGTTGAAGGTCCTGCAGGAATTAAAATTGTACCCGCTACATCGGGTTCGCAAAGTATGGTTGAATTATCACCATCTGAGCATGCTGGGCTAATTCGTGCGTTTAGCGAATTGAATACCGAATTTGATATTTTAATTGTAGATACAGCTGCTGGTATTTCAGACATGGTACTGAGCTTCTCGCGTGCAGCGCAAGATGTAATGGTTGTGGTATGCGATGAGCCGACATCAATCACCGACGCTTACGCACTTATTAAAGTATTAAGTCGTGAGCACGGCGTTTATAAATTTAAAATTGTTGCCAATATGGTTCGCAGTATGCGTGAAGGCACTGAATTGTTTGCAAAGCTATCTAAAGTTACCGACCGCTTTTTAGATGTATCAATGGAGCTAGTAGCAACGGTTCCTTATGATGAAAATATGCGCAAAGCAACACGTCGTCAAAAAGTAATAGTAGAGCTCTTTCCAAATTCGCCAGCCGCTCTTGCGTTTAAAACGCTGGCAACAAAAGCAGTTAAATGGCCAATACCCAACCAACCATCTGGGCATTTAGAGTTTTTCATTGAGAAACTAGTAAACGGTTAATTATGACAACAGTGGTGAATAGAGCTATGGGATATCAATCAACACAAAATTTAAATGTGATTGTTGAGAAGCATGCATCACTTGTTAAAAAAGTGGCATGTCATCTAATTGCTCGATTACCACCTAGCGTTCAACTTGATGATTTAATTCAATCAGGAATGATAGGTTTAATAGAAGCTTCGAAAAACTTTGACGCAACAAAAGGCGCAAGCTTTGAAACTTTTGCCGGTATTCGTATTCGCGGTGCTATGCTTGATGAAATGCGCCGTGGTGATTGGGCTCCTCGTTCAGTTCATCGTAAAAATCGGCAAGTTGCAGAAGCAATTACTGAGCTCGAAAGTAGTCTGAACCGCGAACCAACGGATATAGAAGTTGCTGAAAAACTTGAAATTTCGCTCAATGAGTACCATCATATTTTAAATGATGCGAATACGAGTAAAATATTAGGCATTGAAGACCTTGGTGTAGATGAGGATGTTATTACTCCCGTAGGCCAAGATTTAGCACAAGATAAACCTTTCAATAATGTTAAAAATGATAGGTTTAATGAGTCTTTGCTAAGTGCAATTAAGTCATTACCAGAGCGTGATGCAATGGTGCTTTCTTTGTACTATAACGATGAAATGAATTTAAAAGAAATAGGACATATACTCGATGTAAGTGAATCGCGTGTAAGTCAGATACATGGTCAGGCGATGATTAAGCTTAAAGCTAAAATCAATGACTGGATAAATTAGTAGTAAGTAAACAAAGGTTAATACCTCACTGGGGGATGTTTTGGATAAAAACATGAAAATTCTTGTAGTTGATGATTTTTCAACGATGAGACGCATTATAAAAAACCTGTTACGTGACTTAGGTTTCACTAACGTTCAAGAAGCTGATGATGGGTCTACAGCTTTGCCTATGTTGCAAAATCAAGTGTTTGATTTTGTAGTTACGGATTGGAATATGCCTGGAATGCAGGGTATTGATCTTTTAAGAGCAATACGTGCAGACGAGAAGTTAAAACATATCCCTGTATTAATGGTAACGGCAGAGGCTAAAAAAGAACAAATAATAGCTGCAGCGCAAGCTGGCGTGAATGGTTATATTGTTAAGCCATTTACGGCTGGAACATTAAAAACTAAATTAGAAAAAGTATTTGAACGCTTAGGCTAATGATGGGGGAGAGGCTTATGCCAGCACCAGCTGCGCCTCAAATAACGTTAGAACAAGCTCGTCAGCTCGTTGTTTTTTTAGAAAATGATGAGCAAGATAAAGCAAATCAGTTGATTTTAGAGGCTGCATCTAAAGAGCAGTCTGAATTATTTGCTGAAGTTGGAAAGTTGACTCGTCAACTGCACGAAGCTCTTAAAAGTTTTGAGCTTGATACTCGCTTAAGTGACATAACTACAGATGCGATTCCAGATGCTAAAAAGCGGCTTAATTATGTTATAGAAATGACAGAAAATGCGGCTAATAAAACAATGGATGCAGTGGAAGCGAGTCTTCCTATAGCCCAACAGTTAGCGGACGAAATATCTCATATCAAACCGACATGGGATCGTTTAATGAGCCGCGAGATTGAGCTTGGTGAGTTTAAGCAACTTTGCCATAGCATCGATAAGTTTATGAACAACTCTCATCATAAGACTGATGAGCTTCAAAACTTAATGACAAATGTATTAATGGCTCAAGACTATCAAGACTTAACAGGTCAAGTTATTCGCCGTGTTATTGAACTTGTTAGGGAAGTAGAAGAAAGTTTACTTCATCTTTTAACTGCGTTTGCTGAACAAGACGACAGTAACAGCACCGCGAATAAAGTAGAACAACAAAAAATAAAAGAACCAGTTGCCACACAAACTTTAGCAGGTCCTGAAGGCCCTATTATTGATAAAGAATCGCGTAATGATGTTGTATCTGATCAAGATGAAGTTGATGATCTTTTATCAAGTTTGGGCTTCTAAGAGGAGAGTAACTGCATGTTTGAAGTCGATGAAGATATTTTACAAGACTTTCTTGTAGAGGCTGGAGAAATCCTAGAGCTTTTATCTGAACAGTTAGTTGAGCTGGAAAATAATCCAGAAGATACCGAGTTACTAAACGCTATATTTAGAGGTTTTCACACTGTAAAAGGTGGTGCAGGCTTTTTAGCTATGACAGAACTTGTTGATGCTTGTCACGGTGCCGAAAACGTATTTGATTTACTACGTCAAGGCGTGCGAACAGTCAACTCAGAGTTAATGGATGTTATTTTACAAGCACTAGACACCATTAATGAGATGTTTGCGACTATCCAAAACAGAGACAAGCCTGAACCTGCAGATCCTGAATTACTTCATACTCTTCATATCTTAGGTCTACCTCCAACAGAAGCCGAAGCCACTGAAGCCTCTTCACAAATAGAGGTTGAACAACCTCATAATGAAGTGGTGGATACACCAGTAGCTGATGATGAAGATCCGTTTGCATTTGATGAACTATTTAGCGGAGCGCCTTCGGTTAGCGATGCTGAAATAGATGAAATCACTGAAGACGAATTTGAAAGCTTACTTGATGAGCTGCACGGTAAAGGACAAGGTCCTGCAGTTGAAAAACCAGTAGCAAGTAGTAGTGATTTTAATGGTGATATTACTGATGATGAATTTGACAGCTTATTAGATGAGTTACATGGTGTTGGCAGTTTTGGGGAAGTTACTAGCAAACCTGAACAAAATAATGCCAATAAAACACCTGTAGAACCAGCTACACCAGCTACACCAGCGGCTAATGCAGTTAATTCATCAGATGATGAAATTAGTGATGACGAATTTGAAGCGCTTCTTGATGAACTTCATGGTAAAGGTACTGCTCCTAAATCGATAGAAAGTGCGCCAACTGCAAAACAACCTGAACCTGTTTCACCGCCAGCTAAACAAGTGAGTGAACCAGTAAAAAAAGCTGCGCCAGCTAAAGCTCCTACTCCAAAACCAGTTGAAAAAGCGCCAGAGAAGCCAGCAGCTAAAGCACCACCAGCAGCAGCTCCAAAAAAATCAGCGCCACCAGCAGCAGAAACCACCGTTCGCGTAGATACAAAACGACTCGATCAAATTATGAATATGGTTGGTGAGTTAGTTCTTGTACGAAATCGTTTGGTTAGTTTAGCGACTAACTCAGACAGTGAAGCGATGGGTAAAGCAATCTCTAACTTAGATGTAGTGACTGCGGATATTCAAGGTGCGGTTATGCAAACGCGAATGCAACCAATTAAGAAAGTATTTGGTCGCTTCCCTCGCGTTGTACGCGACTTAGCACGTAGCTTAAATAAAGATATTGATTTAAAACTTATTGGTGAAGAAACCGATCTAGATAAAAACTTAGTTGAAGCACTTGCCGATCCGCTTGTGCATTTAGTTAGAAACTCAGTTGACCATGGTATTGAAATGCCCGCTGTTCGTGAAGCTGCAGGTAAGTCTAGAACAGGTAATGTTACTTTATCAGCGTCTCAAGAGGGCGACCATATTTTGCTAACCATCAAAGATGATGGTGCAGGTATGGATGCTGAGAAACTGAAAAAAATTGCAATTAGTAAAGGCGTACTCGATCATGACCAAGCGAGTCGACTTTCTGACACCGAAGCATATAACCTGATTTTTGCACCTGGCTTTTCTACAAAAGAAGAAATATCTGATATTTCAGGCCGTGGTGTAGGAATGGACGTAGTTAAAACTAAGATCACGCAACTTAATGGCTCAGTAAGCATTCAGTCTGAACTTGGTGTTGGTACTATTTTAGAAATAAAAGTACCACTTACCTTGGCTATATTACCGACATTAATGGTCGTTGTTGGCGCACAAACATTTGCGTTACCACTGGCTGGTGTTAGTGAGATATTTAATTTAGATTTAACGAAGACGAATGTAGTTGATGGGCAATTAACAATTATTGTGCGTAAAAAGGCGATACCGTTATTTTACCTTGAGCATTGGTTAGTAAAAGGCTCAGATCGTTCTCAGCGAAAATCTAAAGGTCACGTCGTTATTGTACAAATTGGTACGCAACAAATTGGTTTTGTTGTTGATTCATTAATTGGCCAAGAAGAAGTAGTGATTAAGCCGCTTGATGCGTTACTTCAAGGAACGCCAGGTATGGCAGGGGCTACAATAACTTCGGATGGTGGCATTGCACTGATTTTAGACGTTCCAAACATGTTAAAACATTACGCAGGCTAATAATAAAGTAGGTATATATTTAATATATACCTACGCATAAATTTAATAAGAGAGCTAAATGGCCGTTAAAGTTTTAGTTGTTGATGATTCAAGCTTTTTTCGCCGTAGAGTAAGCGAAATCCTTGAGCAAGATAGCGATATACAAGTTATAGGCTTTGCTGTTAATGGCAGAGAGGCTGTTGAGAAAGCAGCTCAATTGCGTCCTGACATGATCACCATGGATGTCGAAATGCCTGTGCTTGATGGTATTAGCGCAGTTAAAGAGATAATGGCGAGTAACCCAACTCCTATCTTAATGTTTTCATCACTTACACGTGATGGTGCAACAGCAACGTTTGATGCGTTAGATGCTGGCGCAATGGATTTTTTACCGAAAAAATTTGAAGATATTGCACGCAATAATGAAGATGCAATTAAGCTTTTGCAAAGTAAAGTAAAAGATATAGGGCGAAGACGTTTACCGCGAACATTTAGAGCGGCAACACCAGTTAAACCATCCATTTCAACTAAACCAACAAGTTCACTTTCGCAAAGAGCAAGCACATCAACAACTCAAATCAAGCAGCCTGATAGAAGCTTTCAAAGAGCTGCGCCTGCTGCATCGACAAGTTCAAATGTTGCCTCAATGCGAGCAAGTGGAAAACAATATCAACTTTTAGCTATTGGTACTTCTACAGGTGGTCCTGTTGCTTTGCAAACTATATTGACTCAATTGCCTGCTAATTTTCCTCACCCTATTTTACTTATTCAGCACATGCCAGCTGCATTTACACCCGCGTTTGCAGCGCGCTTAAATGGTTTGTGCCAAATAAAAGTGAAAGAAGCACAACAGGGCGATCGCTTACAACCAGGAACTGCTTATTTAGCGCCTGGCGGGCAGCAGATGATGGTAGAGGGGCGTGGAGCTAATAGAACGCTGCGCGTATTTGAAGATCATAGCGAGAGAATAAGTTATAAACCAAGCGTAGATGTAACGTTTGCTAGTGCAGCTAAAACGTATCAAGGCGATGTACTTGCTATTGTTTTAACAGGTATGGGCGCTGATGGTCGTGATGGTGCAAGAATGTTAAAACAAACGGGGGCAACTATTTGGGCACAGGATGAGAAAAGCTGTGTCGTTTATGGAATGCCCCAAGCAATTGCTAATGCGGGGCTTTCAAGTGAAAGCTTAGCATTGAGCGATGTTGCAGCGCGTATAATGAGAGAGGTAGGTTGTGGATAAACTCTCAATATTTGGACTATTGGTAGCACTCAGTGCAATAGGTCTAGGTTATTCTTTAGAAGGCGGTGTTGTTTCAGCTTTATTTAATGGCCCTGCGCTTATTATTGTACTAGGTGGCACGCTTGGCGCTGTTATGTTGCAAACCTCTGCTAGCACATTCAAAAAGATGCTAAATATGAGCTCGTGGGTTTTTGTTGCACCACAATACGATATTGAAGACGCAATAGAGCAAGTTAAACGATGGTCTCATAAAGCACGTCAAGAAGGTTACTTAGCGCTTGAGAATGAAGCTTTAGCTCACCCAGATGCGTATGCAGCAAAAGGTTTAAGCTTACTTGTCGATGGTTGCTCAGAGCAAAAACTACGTGACACGCTTGAAATTGATTTACTGCTAGAGCGTGATCGTTTGCTTGAAGCCGCGCGTGTTTATGAAGCAATGGGGGGTTACAGCCCTACCATTGGTATTTTAGGTGCGGTGCTTGGCTTAATACAGGCAATGTCGTTTATTACCGATCCACAAATGCTTGGCGCCGGCGTTGCAACGGCATTTATTGCGACCATTTATGGTGTTGGTTTAGCTAATTTATTGTTTTTACCTATGGCAAATAAGTTAAAACAGCGTGTAGAGCAAAAAATGCTTTACCATGAAATGCTTGCTGAAGGCGTTATTGCAATAAGCATAGGTGAAAGCCCAGTAAATATAGAATTAAAGCTTGAAGCCTATCGTGTAGAGCGCCCTAATTTAGTGGACGAATAACATGTTACGCCGACGACTTCGTCACTCTGCTGCTAAAAGTCAACATACCGAACGTTGGCTTGTATCGTATGCCGATTACATGACTATTATGTTTGCTTTTTTTGTGGTTCTGTATGCGATAGCGATTAATAAAGAAGAACAATTCCAAATATTGTCAGATTCCCTTGAACAGGTTTTTGATAAGTCAGCTCGCCAATACTCCCAGCAAGGTGAAGGTGTCAACGGTAATGGAATATTGACAGATAGAGTGACACCTGAACAAGAAGTTCTTTATGGCGAAAGTATATTAAAAGAAGAGCAAGGTCCTGAGCTACTCGACGGCCAAAGTGATACAAGCAACATCCAGCAAAAGTATTTAGGCAAACCTCTTGATAGTTTACTAATTAAATTACAGTCAGCGCTTATTGATGAAATCCGTGATGGAGAAGCCAGTTTAGAGCTTAACCAAGATTGGCTGATTATAGAGCTAAGCTCAAGTATGTTATTTTCAAGTGGTAGTTCAGTTGCACACTCTCGAGCAAAACAGGTCGTCAAGATTGTTAAAGATATTATTGCACCAGTAGATAACTATGTAAGAGTACGAGGTTATACTGATGATGAAAGTATTCGTAATGAGATATTTCGTTCGAACTGGGAACTGTCGGTAGCTAGAGCCACGTCAATTTTAGTAGAGCTGGAAGCACTAGGCATTAATTCAGCTAGAATGGCGATAGAAGGTTATGGCCAATATTCACCTTTTGCAAGTAACGATACAGAACAAGGGCGCGCAGAAAATCGTAAAGTTGTTATCGCACTTTCTAAGTATGGATTACCGCCAAAACAAGAGGTTAAAAGTGACGGGCAAGCTGATGAGCCTGCAGTGATTGAACCTGAAATTGAACTTCCTTCAGATGACGATACAATAAAAATAATTCGTTTGCCTCATGGCGGTATTCGCATAACAACGCGCAATGAACAGTAATTAGGATGTAATGTGAAGATTTGGACTGTCGCTAATCAAAAAGGAGGGGTTGGTAAAACAACAACCGCAGTGAGCCTTGCCGGTATTTTGGCATTACAAGGTAAACGTGTATTGCTTATAGATACAGACCCTCATGCGTCACTCACTTATTACTTTGGCATTGATTCAGAGGATTTAGAAGTCAGTGTGTACGATATTTTTGCCCGTGGTACAAGTATGCAAAGTGAAGAGATACTCCAAGCTTTATGTCCATCAACACTTCAAAACCTGGATATTTTACCTGCGACTATGGCAATAGCTACACTTGATCGAAGTATGGGTAATAAAACAGGGATGGGGTTAATACTAAAAAAAGCGCTTGCAAAAATTAGCGAACATTACGATTATGCCATTTTAGATTGCCCTCCAGTTTTAGGGGTGTTAATGGTCAATGCGCTTGCAGCAAGTGAGCGAATTTTAGTGCCAGTGCAAACGGAGTTTTTAGCACTCAAAGGGCTTGATAGAATGATGCGTACTATGGATTTGATGCAATCCTCTCAAGCAAAAGATTATCAATATACTATAATTCCTACCATGTACGACAAACGTACCAAAGCATCGTTAGAAGCATACAAAACATTGCAAAGTACATATGGTGATAAAGTTTGGCCAGGTGTGATACCGGTGGATACCAAATTTAGAGATGCAAGCTTTGCACAAAAAGTACCTGTAGAGTATTGTCCTCGCTCGCGCGGTGTATACGCATATAAAGCACTGCTAGAATATTTAATTGAACAAGGTTAATGAATGAGTAAGCAATTGTTTGCTAATGAAAAAGTAATGAAACAATACCTCGGGGCTTTGTTATGTGAAGATGAGCCTGTAGATAACCTTGAGCCAGTTGCAAAATTACTTGAGCAAATCCCAGATGATTCACAACATCATATTCATTCAAAACCTAAAGAACAATTAAAAGCAGCAGAGAGTACATTTGATAATGACTTGCTCAATGTTGAAATTGAGCCAATAGTTGAGCCAGCGTTTGAAACTGAAAAAGTTAATGAAGTGGTTGACGAGGAAGTAATAGCACCTGCAATTACTACTATAGAAAAGCCAGAGCTGGAGATTGTAACTACTAGCCAATCAGACTATTTTGATGGTGAATTTCAGGCACTGTTTTTTGAAGTTGCTGGCTTGACCTTGGCTGTGCCATTAAAAGCACTCGGCGGAATACATCAATTAGGTGAAGTAAATCATTTGTTTGGTAAGCCGAAATGGTTTAAAGGCGTTATGCTCAACAGAGAAGAAAAGCTTAATGTTGTTGATACTGCGCGTTGGGTTATGCCAGAAAAATATGATGATAAATTAGAGGCATCTTTAGATTATCAATATTTGATTACACTAGGTGATAGCCAGTGGGGTTTATTAGCTGAAAAGTTGATAAATAACATTACATTGAGTAAAGAAGATGTAAAATGGCGTACAAATAAAAGCAAGCGCCCATGGCTTGCTGGCGTTATAAAAGAAAAAATGTGTGCTTTGATAGACGTAGATAATTTAAATATATTATTAGAGAAAGGCTTAGATAGCCGTCAGTAGTAATGACCATTACGGGGTAATAGCATGAATCAAGATAAATTACTGTCAGCAAATAAAAACGCAGATAATAACGATGAAATTTTACAGTGGGTTACGTTTAAGCTAGAGGAAGAAACCTACGGCGTAAATGTAATGCAAGTACAAGAAATACTTCGTTATACAGAGATAGCTCCTGTACCAGGTGCACCTTCATATGTGATTGGTATTATTAACTTACGCGGCAACGTTGTTACCGTTATTGATACTCGCGCACGTTTTGGTTTGCTAGCTGCTGATGCAACTGACAACTCTCGCATCTTAATTATTGAAGCAGAAGAGCAAGTTATTGGTATTTTAGCCGACAGCGTATCGGAAGTGGTTTACTTGCGTAGCTCTGAAATCGACAGTGCGCCAAATGTTGGTACTGAAGAAAGCGCTAAGTTTATTCAGGGTGTTTGTAACCGCGATAATGAATTACTGATTTTGGTTGATTTAAATAAGTTACTCAGTGATGACGAATGGGATGAGTTAAGCGATATATAAGCTTTACCAAATAAATTATGGTGTTACTTAGTATAGCTATATCAGCGTTAGCGGTAGGACTTATATCGCTGGCGTTAATTATTGCATTAAAAAATAAACACGCGAATGAAATTAATGCTGTATCGCAGCAGCTTAAAGATAGCTCAGAGCAGACTCATATTTTGCGCAGTGAAATTTCGGAGATTAGAACCGGGCTCTTAAGTATTGGTAAGCGAGTGCTTGAAGTTGAACAACAAAACCAAGATTTAATGCAACAGCAAGCGGCGCAAAAATACGATGACCCTGATGCTAAAATTTACTCTCGTGCTGTAAAAATGGTTGAGTTAGGTGCAGACCTTGATGAAGTAATACGCGAGTGCGAACTACCACGAGCAGAAGCCGAATTACTATTTTCATTACATAAACAAAAAGGTGCTTAGCGCCTTTTTTTATGTGCGGATAAATTGGCTCAAGCCTTAATATTTAACTTACCTTGAAAATCCTGCCAACCTGGCGGAAATTGACCTCTTAATACATACGAAAACGCAATAAGCTCTGCAATAACATAATAAAGCTCTTTAGGAATTTCTTCTCCTAACTCTAAATGCGACAACGTTTTAGCAAGTGCTGCATCTTCGTGGATCATAATTCCTTTTAGTTTAGCCGCTGCAATTATTTCATCAGCTAATTCACCAAACCCTTTAACACTTACAGTGGGTGTGTTTCCAGCTTCGTACAAAAGCCCAATGGCTGATTTATTAATCGGTGTTTCATTCATAGCTAAACCTTAATATTAATAATTGCGTGAGATTTATAGAATGCCTGATTGTTGGCATCGCCTCTCTTTAAGTTGAGCTCGCCAACTTGTAAGCCATGTTTAGCTAGTTTTGATCTTAAATTATCTAAGTGAGGGTGAGCAATTGCACTTACTTCTTGGCTCGAGGCTAATAGCTGGCAATCGAGTGCTTTATCCATTAACTCAGCAGTAATTTGTAGCTGCCCAAGTTGGGCATAATCAAAGTTTAATCTGACAAACCATACATTTTTATCTTCTAATTTACCGGCGCTTGGCTTTTTATACTGTCCAAGTGTTATTTCTGTTTGGGCTGCTTCTGGAGGTAATCTCATCGGTAATAAAAATTGTGCAAGCGGGTTTGTGTCTGGCTGTTGATTTGGTGTTGAGACACTTACTTGGGTAAGTGTGTTTTTAACGTGTACGATTTCGCTGGCCAAAGCTTGTACTTGAGCTTGTTGAAGCTGTTCAAGCATTTTTGCTCCCGTGTTACCCATTTTAAAAGTAGGTATAAGCACTTGTAAGAGAGCATCTAAGCCAGTTTGATTATTAAAACTGATAGGCGTTGCTGATTGGCTAATCAGAGGCGCAGCTAAAATACTCACAGCCACCTGTTCAAGCCCTTTAGTGAAACTACTTTGTAGCATATCACCCGCTAGTTGAGTGGGCTGTAAAGTAGCAAGTATCTCACGCTGTATGGTTGCAGGGTTTATGTTATTACTTGAAACCATACGGTTAAATGCCTGATTAATTAAGCGAGTTAAATCAGGGGTGTCTTTTGTTGCCTTATCTGTAATATCAGTAATTTGACTGCTTAAAAGTTGTTTATTGTAAGCCAGCCTATCTATAGGGGTTGTGGCATCAGGAAGCTTTAATAATGTACTTAATAGTTTTGCTTCTATTGGTTGTAGCATTTGACTACGAGAGGGCGCATTAGATAATGGCTCAGTTAACAAGGTAATGCTTTTAGTGTTCACTGTGCTTGTGTTGTTTTGATTATTATCGTTTATTGCAAGCTGTGCTGAGGAGGTGGTAAGTCCCTTAGTGACTACTTCATTGGTAAGGTTAACCAAGGCGTTCGGTTTACTGTTTTCACTAGTAATAAGGGGTTTTAATTGGCTTGCTTTTAAATCACTTGGCTTAGCGCTCGCCACTTCACCTGGGGTAGTATTATTTGTTATTGGCGTGTAGGTTGTTGCTGTGTTTGCAGGTGTTTGCCAAACACTAACACTTCCTTTTACTAGTTGCGTTAATTGTACAATCGGCGGGAGCCTTGAAAAGTGCTCTGGCAAAATATTGCTCGTATTGTTATTTAACGCAGTACTCACACTTTGAGTAATGTTAACTCTATTTAGCGGTGATTCACTCAGTTGTATAGCTAAAGACGTTTTTTGTTGCGCGGGCGAAGTTGATAGCTGCGTTAACTCAGATTTACTTACTGTAGCAAAAGGCTTATTTTCAAAATATTTAACCGCATCATTAATTCGCGTTTTTAAATCACTAAAACTACTTTGTAGCCACGATTTTATTGGACTATTTAGGGTCAATAATGGATTTACTTTTACATTACTTGCAGAAACGGCTACTTCAGGTGCATTGCTTTTTTGCGCTAAAAGTAACTCGTTGAATGGTTTTGAGAATGAGTTGTTAAGCGTTACTTTTATATTGTTTGTATCGGTTTTAATAAATAATTTATCTGCCTGGTTCACTAAATTTACTTTAATAGGTGTATTCGGTAGTTCGGCAAGTTGTTGATTAGTGATAGGTGTTGTAAATGAACCTGACTTTTGAGGATGAGTTAAAATAGCCAGTTTTGGTGTTACTTGAAGCTGCGCACTGGGTAATAAGGCCGCGAGTAAATTAGTAAGTTTAGTTTGGCTAAGTGGTTGCGAGTGAACCGTATCAACAAAGCGGTTAATAACATTAATCTGTGCGCCTTTATTAGTCGTACTAACAACTACTTTTAAAGGCTGTTCAGTTGTAAGTAACTGGGCTACGTCTTTATTTATGGCAATACTTGCGTTGAGTTTATCAATAACTAACTTGGGAGACGGGGATACAGCAACTTTTACATCCATTGGTTGGCTTTGTACCTCAGTGCCCGTGCTTACATAATTTAACAAGCGCTGCAATTGTACCGGCTGATTTAAAGTAAGGGTTGTACTGTTTGGCGATATGTTGAGCTGCTTACCATCAGGGCTGATTTGTATGTTAGCACTGACTATTTTTTGCAGGTTTTGTGGTGTGCTTGTAGTGCCAAGCCTTAATGTTTGCCAATGCTTATCAATAAATACATCAAGCGTAATCGAGTCTTTCGAAAATTGGATGTTTTTAGCCGCAAGTACCTCACTAGGTAACTGTGGTAACTCATTGGTCTGGCTGTGAGCAGATTGATTGATAACCAATGAGTTAGATAATGTTATTTGCGTTGGTGTATTCATTATTTTAAATCAAGTTTTTGTTAATCGATTATAAAGCAATATTCGTATTACCCTATCATTATGGTAGACTAACGCCTAATTTTTGGCAGAGAGAATCGTCATCTTGTTACACATTAAGTCCGTCACCTGCATCAAGCAAGATCGTTGTTTGTTTGCGGATCTTAATTTTAGCCTTAATAGCGGTCAAATCATGCAATTAGCGGGTCCTAATGGGGCTGGTAAAACATCGCTATTGCGTATTATTGCTGGCTTTTCTGTGCCTGATGAAGGGTCTGTTCTGTTCCAAGAACAACCTATATCTAAGTACTATGAAGAGTATGCCAGAGAGCTGCTTTTTATAGGGCATAAAACAGGTGTAAGTACTCAGCTTAGTGCAGTTGAAAATGTTCGCCACTGGTTACAAATCAATGGCTACATAAATGAGCCTGATTTATATCCTATTTTAGCGCAACTTGGCCTTGTTGGACTTGAAGATGTACCCGTTAGAATGCTATCTGCTGGACAACAACGACGTGTAGCGCTTGTTAGGCTTTGGTTAAGTGATGCTAAATTATGGGTACTTGATGAGCCGTTTACCGCGCTTGATAAAAGCGGGGTCGCCTTTTTACAGCAGCGATTTACTGAACACTTACAAAGCGGTGGTGCCATTTTATTAACGACCCACCAAGACTTAACGACCCACTTTAGTAACTTACAAACGGTTACACTGGAGTATCGCCACTAATGACTCGTCAACACTCTTATTGGTTGCTATTTAGTGCGGTATTTACCAAAGATGTAAAACTTGCGTTTCGCCAGCGCGCCGAAATTGTAAATCCTATTTTATTCTTCTTAATTGTAATTTCATTATTTCCGTTAGCAATAGGGCCTGAGCCCGGTCTACTTGCGAGAATGGCGCCAGGTATTATTTGGGTTGCCGCATTACTCTCTACCATGTTGGGTTTAGATAAGTTGTTTAGGGATGATTTTAACGATGGCTCGTTGGAGCAGTTAATTGCATCCTCTTATCCATTATCGCTAACCGTACTTGCTAAAGTGGCTGCTCATTGGGTGGTAACAGGTTTACCGCTTGTATTAATGACCCCGTTGTTTGCGTTGTTGTTAAACCTAGAAAGTACGGCGTTAACAGCAACCGTTTTAACATTATTATTAGGCACACCATTATTGAGCTTTATTGGCGCAATAGGCGCTGGGCTTACTGTGGGATTACAAAAAGGGGGTATTTTGATGAGTTTACTCGTACTGCCTTTGTATATTCCTGTTTTGATTTTTGCAACGTCGGCTATCGATACCAGCACCATGTCGCTGGATTATAGTGGGCAGCTTGCCATCCTTGGTGCAATGTTACTTATTGCTATTATTAGCGCACCAATTGCCATATCGTCAGCTTTAAAAGTGAGTGTAAGTTAATGTGGAAGTGGTTACATCCCTATGCTAAAGCAGAGCGTGCATACCAGTTATGCAATACGTTACTGCCTTATTTTGCCGTAGTTACCGTAGTTAGTATGATTGTTGGATGGGTATGGGGGCTTGGTTTTGCACCTGCCGATTACCAACAAAAAGACAGCTACCGTATCATTTTTATTCATGTGCCTTCTGCCATTTTATCTATGGGCGCCTATTCCTCAATGGCTATTGCCGCCATTGTTGCACTTGTATGGCAGCTACGAAATGCCGAGCTTGCTGTTATTGCTATTGCGCCTGTTGGTGCATGTATTACTGCTATAGCGCTAATTACTGGCGCTGCTTGGGGCAAACCTATGTGGGGTGCTTGGTGGGTATGGGATGCACGTTTAACGTCTGAGCTTATTTTATTATTTTTATATCTTGGCGTGCTTTCGCTTTACCATGCATTTGAAGATAAGAAGTCAGCAGGGCGTGCGGCTTCTATTTTAGCAATTGTTGGCGTAATTAATTTACCTATTATTCATTACTCTGTTGAGTGGTGGAATACGTTACACCAAGGTGCAAGCATTACAAAGCTAGACACAAAAGCAATAGATCCAAGTATGTTTTGGCCTCTTATGGTTAATATTTTAGCCTTTGCTGCTTTTGTTGGAACAGTGACTTTAATTCGTCTTAAAAATGAAATTTTACAACGAGAAAAGCACCGACCGTGGGTGCGCTCGTTGTTAAATAAGGGGTAATTATGCAGTTTGACTCTTTTTCTGATTTTATTGCAATGGGAGGTTATGGATTTTATGTCTGGCTTTCTTTTGGTACATGCGCACTTATTTTACTCGGTATTTTAGTGAACTCTTTGAGAGACACCAAACGTATTATGGCTTCAGTTGAGCAACAAATAATACGTGAAGCGCGAATTAAAAAAGCTAAGCAGGAACAAATCTCATGAATCCAAGACGTAAAAAGCGCCTATTGGTAATCATTGCCGTACTGTTTGGTATTGGTGGGTCAATTGGTTTAGTGCTTTATGCACTGCAAGAAAATATTAATCTTTTTTATACGCCAAGCGAATTAATTGATGGCAAAGGCCCTAACAAAGAAAAACCACATATAGGTCAAAAGTTACGTATTGGCGGCATGGTTGTGCCAGGAACGGTTGAGCGTAATGAACAAAGCTTACAAGTAAGCTTTAAGTTGATAGATACAGGCCCATTAGTGACTGTGCGTTATCAAGGCATATTGCCAGACTTGTTTCGTGAGGGGCAAGGCATTGTAGCGCAGGGCGTATTAGTCGAGCCTAATGTTATTGAAGCATTTGAAGTGCTTGCAAAGCATGACGAAGAATATATGCCAGCAGAAGTTGCAGAAGCAGTTAAAGGTATTAAGCACGAAAAACCAAAATACAACTTAGATAGTGGTAATTAGCTATGATCCCAGAAATTGGTTATTTTTCTTTAACGCTTGCCATGGTGCTAAGCGTTTTACTGTGTATTTTTCCTCTTTGGGGCGCGCATACCGGTAATCTTCGATTAATGCGTGCGGCTCCATCTTTAGCAATAGGCCAGTTTGCTTTTGTACTAATCTCATTTGCTGCACTTATTTATGCAAGTTTAACAGACGACTTTACCGTATCTTACGTAGCGTATCATTCAAGTAGTACGCTGCCTTGGTACTATAAAATTACCTCTACGTGGGGCGGTCATGAAGGAGCTATTTTATTATGGTTAGTAATGCAAGCGGGTTGGACTGCTGCTGTAGCAGCGCGTTCTAAATCATTACCTTGGGTATTACGTGCTCGCGTACTGGGTGTACTTGGTTTTTTAGGTGTAGGTTTTATGATGTACACCTTACTGCTTTCAAGCCCGTTTGAGCGCCTACTTCCTTATTTTCCGGTAGAAGGGCGTGATTTGAATCCGCTGCTTCAAGATCCAGGTATGATTATTCATCCACCATTACTGTACATGGGTTATGTGGGGCTGTCGGTTGCTTTCTCTTTTGCTATAGCTGCATTGTTAACTGGTAAACTTGATAACACATGGGCTAAATGGTCACGCCCGTGGACGATGACTGCATGGGGTTTCTTAGGTTTAGGTCTTACTATTGGTAGCTGGTGGGCGTATTCAGAACTAGGCTGGGGCGGCTGGTGGTTTTGGGATCCAGTAGAAAACGCAGCGCTTATGCCTTGGCTTGTTGCAACCGCATTACTGCATTCATTAAGTGTGACAGAAAAGCGCGGTATATTTAAATCATGGACAGTATTACTCGCAATTGCAGCATTCTCTTTAAGTTTGCTAGGTACGTTTATTGTACGCTCGGGTATTATTGTATCGGTACATGCGTTTGCTACAGACCCTGATAGAGGCTTATTTATACTCGCCTTTTTAGGCATAGTTGTCGGTGGTGGCTTGGCGTTATATGCAATGCGTGTGTCACAAGTTCACAGTGAAGGACGATACAAGCTGGTATCGCGCGAAGTGGCGTTATGGCTCAATAATATATTTTTAGTTGTTGCTACATTAATTGTTATGTTAGGTACATTGTTGCCAATGGTTCATAAAGAAATGGGCTTAGGTAGCATTTCTATTGGCGAACCGTTTTTTAATAAGATGTTTGCAATAATTTTAGTACCATTTGCTATTTTGATGGGTATCGGACCACTTTTACGTTGGAAGCAAAACAAGTGGGCTTTTTTGCAAAACAAAATATTAATGGGCGTATTAGCAAGTGTTGTGATTACCTGCGCTTGGTTATTCTCAAGTTACGATTTAGTAAAACCACTTACGTTATTAACGACAACACTGGCGGTTTGGATTGCAATATCAACAGGGATTGATATTTACACCAAAGCAGCTGTGCACGGGAGCTTAAAAGAAGGCTTAAAACGCTTTACTGTAAGTTACTGGGCTATGGTACTTGGGCATATTGGTATTGCATTTATTATTGCGGGCGTAACACTTACCTCGGCTTATTCAGTAGAGCGTGATGTATCGATGAAACCGGGTGAAATAGCACAGCTTAATGAGTATGAATATCGCTTTGATGGTGTTAAAACTATCCGTGGGCCAAACTACAGCGGTCATGCGGGCGTTGTATCTGTGCTTAAAAATAATGAGCTAGTAACACGTTTACACGCCGAAAAACGTAAATATGACATTGGTATGCAGTTTATGACTGAGGCGGCAATAGATGCCGGTTTTAAACGTGATTTATATTTAGCATTAGGTGAGCAATTAAGTGGTGATGCATGGTCACTTCGCATTTATCATAAACCATTTGTACGCTGGATATGGATTGGTGGTGTGCTTATGTCATTTGCAGGTTTCATGATTTTATTTGATAAACGTTACCGTACATCAGCTAAAACAGCCCGTAAAAATGCACCGGAGAGTGTTTTATGAACCGTAAAATTTTAGCTATTGCGCCGCTTTTGGTGTTTGCTTTTGTGTGTGTATTTTTATACCAAGGTCTTTTTGCCAACCCTCGTGAAATTCAAACAGGGCGGTTAGGTCAAGAAATGCCAGCATTTAATTTACCTGATTTAATGCAAGACAATAAGCAGTGGACCAACGAGTCGTTAAAAGGCGAAGTTTACTTATTAAATGTATGGGGTACGTGGTGCCCAACATGCTTAGTCGAGCTTGGTTATTTAACTAAGTTACGTGAGCAAGGCGTTAAAATTATTGGACTATATTACGTACAAGGTTACGACGCTGATTTTGATGGCCCGTTTGATATGCAATCACTTCGCAGCGAAGTCACTGATATGCTGCAACGTGCAGGTGACCCTTACCAATTTAATATTTTAGATTTACACCGTACTTTGTCGTTGGATTTAGGCGTGTCGGGTGCGCCAGAAACTTTTTTAGTCGATAAAAACGGCACTATTTTGTTACATCACACCGGTGATATAAATCCGCGAGTATGGCGAGCTAAATTTGCGCCAATTATGCAGGAGCTTAAATAATGAAGTGGTTACTACTTACGCTTAGCCTTTTTGTAAGCATGGGTGCGTTTGCACAGCAAGATCGCTATCAATTTGATAACAACAAACAAGCAATATTGTTTGAAGAGTTAACCAAAGAGCTACGTTGCCCTAAGTGTCAAAATCAAAACATTGCGGACTCCGACGCTGTTGTTGCTAAAGACTTGCGCGATAAAGTGCTCGTATTGGTTAAAGAAGGTAAAAGCAAAGACGAAGTGATTGATTATATGATTGACCGCTTTGGCTATTTTGTTCATTACGACCCACCTGTTACACCAGCGACTTTAGTGCTGTGGGTACTACCGGTATTAATTGTAATTGTTGGCTTTGGTTTTATTGTTATTCGCCAACGAAAAGCATCAGTAAAACAAACATGGAGCAGCGACGATGAAATGCTGCTAGCGAAGCTAATTGAACAAAATAAACGTCAGGAGCAAAGCTAAATGATTTTAATGTGGGCGTGTTTTGCCTTACTCACACTGGTTGCTCTTAGCTTTGTTATGATACCTTTTTTAAAAAAAGAGCGTGTTCAAACGATTACTCATAACGCCAATGCTGAATTAATTAGTATTTATGAGCAGCGTTTAGTCGATTTGCAAACTGATTTAGATAATCAACGCATTGATAGCGTAAATCACGCAGAATCAATTGTTGAATTAAAACGTCGCTTATTGAACGAGCTATCACCAGAGAAATCACTTAACAGCAAAGGTAATAACCGTATTTTTGCTTTAACAGGCGGTGCATTTGTTCTTGCACTTACAGGGATTTTTTATAGTTTTACAGGCAGTCAGCAGCAAATTTCGGCTTGGCATGACGCAATGGATAATTTAGCTGATTATGGCGAGCGTGCTGTAATGCAAAAAGGTGAGCCGCTTAGCCAAAATGAGCTGCAGGCTTTTGCATTGGCGCTCCGTACTAAACTTAGCCGCTCTGGCGATGATGAAGTTGCTTGGATGCTACTTGGTCGAGTGGCTATGTCGCTTAATGAATTTGACATGGCGCAGCAGTCATTTGATAAAGCACTACGTATGAACCCTGATAATATGCAGGTTCTTATTAGTTACAGTCAGGTTTTATTACTTGAAGGTAGCGAAGCTAATATGACTCGTGCGGCAGGTATGCTTTCAAAAGTGCTTAACGTTGAGCCTACTAATTTAGATGCTATTTCGTTACTAGCGCTGATAGCGTATGAGCGTAAAGATTGGCCGCAAGCTAAAACTGCATTTGAAGTTTTATTGGCGAGCATGGAAAAAAATGATTCACGTTATAACATGATCTCAGAACGTATTGCTGATATTGAGCAGCAAATGCAAAGTGAAGGCTCAGTTATGCCAGTTACTACTACAACGGCTGCTATTGCAGTTACAGTCGACATTGCAAAAGAGCTTATTGATAAACAGCCAAAAGACGGTATTTTGTTTATATTTGCAAAAGCTGCAACTGGCTCACCTATGCCATTGGCTGCTGTTAAGCTGACTAAATATTCATTTCCAATTACAGTTGAGTTGAGTGATAGTAGTGCAATGGTTGCAGGGCTTAACTTATCTAGTGCAGAAAATATTATTATTTCGGCGCGTATTTCTATCGATGACTCTGTTATGCCAAGCTCTGGTGAGCTAGAAGGTCATTCACAGGCGTTAAAGCGTGAAAGTGTAAGTGACTACCAACTTCAAATTGATACATTAATACCTTAAGGACGTTAGATGTTAAAACACAGTTTTACTTTTTTATGTTTATTGATACTAGCCGGCTGTGCTCAAGTACCTCAAAGCAAAGTAGATGACAGAGATCCGCTGCAAAGTATTAATCGTCCATTATATGACTTTAATATGGATGTACTGGATGCTTATTTGTTGCGCCCAGTTGCTGTAGGTTATGTTGAAGTAACGCCTGTACCGGTAAGAAACGGTATTGTTAATTTTACAGGTAATATCACCGCACCTGTAGATATGATCAATGCGGGTTTGCAAGGTAAACCGGGTAATGCAAGTGTGAGCTTAGCACGCTTTTTAGTTAACTCTACTGTCGGTCTGTTTGGTATCTTTGATGTTGCAAGCTCACTAGGTCTTGAAATAGTCGATGAAGACTTTGGACAAACGTTGGGTGTATGGGGCGTAGGTGATGGCGCCTATTTAATGCTACCAGGTATGGGGCCAACAACAGCACGTAACCTGACCGGTGATGTAGTCGACAACTTTGTATTACCTGAAGTTGCGCTAACGACTCCACAAACTATTTTAGTATTTGTTTTAAAAGCAGTTGAGGCGCGTGCATCATTAATCCCACAAGAAGGGCTATTAAATGATTCACTTGATCCGTACTTATTTGTAAAAGATATTTACTTCCAGCGTCAAATTTATGAGCTGTACGATGGCAATCCACCTATAAAAGAAGAGCCAACTGATTTTGATGAAGACTTTTTAGAAAGTTTATAATTGAAGCCACTGATAAAAACGCCAGCTATATGCTGGCGTTTTTATTTACTGTTTATATAGAACCTAAACTTTGGCTAGAGAAAAATAAACTTAAGTATCATTATAATTCAATATATTAGTAAATACCTTAACCAGAGTTCGGGTTACTTATTTTTCGTTAACTATTAACTGCATTTGCTCATTAACCCAAGTGAGTGCTTCATGATAGGCATCAGGAACTTTTTCACCTAGGTTTAGCTCTTTCGTTAATTCGTTTGCGGCTGACCAGTTAGCTTGTTCATAATACTTAACTAAGTTTAAATATTTTGCTAGCAAGCCTTCATCGTTTAATAACGCTGCTTTTATGTCATTCGAAAGTGGAAGCTTTTTCATAACGCTTTCCATACTCTCATCTAAAATAGCATCCATAAGAGACATCATACCGGTTAAAAATGCCATGCCGGTATCTTTAAATTGTCCATGGGATATAGCGAGTAACTCACCAAAACGAGCGCGCGTAAGCGATAGCCTAATTAGCTCTACAGGTTTATCTGCTGATACTTGCGCTGCAAATAATAATGATAATAGTTTTTTAATTTCGTTAGCACCAAGCACTATAAGGGCTTGCTTAATGGTACTTATTTCAGCACGCCTTGCAAAGGCAGCAGAATTTGAATACCTAAGTAATTTGTAAGATAGGTTTACATCACGCTCAAACACATCAGTGATTTTTTTAAGATCCATATCAACGCTTGATGTTTCGTAAAGTAATTCAGCTAATGCCATTTCTGAAGGCGGTAGAGCCTTACTTTGTACCATTTCCGGTTTGGAGAAGAAAAATCCTTGGAAATAATCAAAACCAAGCTCTAGGGCTTGTTGGTAAATTTCATAGGTTTCTACTTTTTCGGCAAGTAACTTAATATGCGAGTGCAGTTTTAAATCATTAAGAACCGTTTTTATTGTACCTATATCAGATGCTAAAAAGTCTATTTTAATAATATCAATAAATGGATAAAAGTGGCGCCAAACAGGCTGATGAATATAGTCATCAAGAGCAATAGTGTAACCTTTATCTTTTAGATCTTTCACTATGGCTAATAATCGCTTCCCAGGTTGCACAGTTTCAAGGATTTCTACAACTACAGTATCTTTGCCCAGTAGTGTTGGGTAGCCCTTTGATAGCGTTTCTAGGGTGAAATTTATATAGGCGGGTTTATTGTCGGTTAAATCTTCTAAGCCGAAATTAAACTGACTACCTTCAATTAGTCGTGTAGTTGCCTCGTCACCGTCTATATCGGGAAATACGTTATCAACGCCATCGCGAAATAAAAGTTCATATCCGATGAGCTTTTTATCTCTGTCTAAAATAGGTTGGCGTGCAGCGTAAAAATACATAAACAGTTCCGTAAGAGTAATCTAATTAGGTATTGTAATAATATATGGCAAAAGACTCAAAATAGCATTACGTATATTTGCTAGATTAATAAATTATCATTAAAAATTAAGGTGTTTCTTGTATTTAATTTATTATATTTCACCAATTCGCTTTAAAATTATTCAACATGAGTGTTTTTGTATCAGGTGAGGGCAACAAGTTGGAGATTTTATTATCAAGCATGATATAGTCAGCGAGAATGGTTTTTACCCCAATAGTGTCTTAACTATAAAATTTTAAGAGTCATTATTTGGATTAAAGCCTATTATTAATAATTATGCGGAGGCTAATTTGGAAACAGGAATGATTATTTCACTAGCATTATATTTTATTGTAATGTTAGGTATCGGACTATATGCATATAAGCAATCTACTGACGATGTATCTGGTTACATGTTAGGTGGACGAAATCTATCTCCAAGTGTAGCTGCACTGTCTGCAGGTGCATCTGATATGAGTGGCTGGATTTTAATGGGCCTACCTGGTGCGATGTTTGTTACTGGTTTTAGTAGTACATGGATAGCAATTGGCTTGGTGATTGGTGCTTGGTTAAACTATCTGTTAGTTGCACCGAGATTACGTGTTTACACTGAAAAAGCAAATGACTCTATAACCATCCCAGATTACTTTTCAAATCGCTTCAATGATAAATCCAACCTATTACGTGTTGTATCAGCTGTGGTAATTATTGTTTTCTTTACTCTTTATACTTCATCTGGTGTTGTCGCTGGTGGTAAATTGTTTGAAAGCTCATTTGGTTTAACTTATGAGATGGGTTTATACATTACAACGGGCGTAGTTGTTTTATATACCTTGTTTGGTGGTTTTTTAGCTGTAAGCTTAACTGACTTTGTGCAAGGTTGTATTATGTTCATTGCACTTATTCTAGTACCAACGGTTGCATACTCTTTGCTTGAACAACCTTTAGAATCAACTTTACATAGCGTAAATCCAGATATGCTTAACTGGATTGGTGCAGGTTCTGCATTAGGTATTATTTCTGCAATGGCTTGGGGTTTAGGTTATTTTGGCCAACCACATATCATTGTTCGTTTTATGTCGGTACGTAGTGTTAAAGATATGCCTAAAGCACGCCGTATTGGTATGACATGGATGATTGTTGCTGCCATTGGTGCTGTTGGTACTGGTATATTTGGTGCAGCTTATACTTATGAGAACAACATTGTAGTTGAAGACCCTGAAACAATTTTCTTAATTCTTTCTGAATTGCTGTTCCACCCACTTATTGCTGGCTTTTTACTTGCTGCAATTTTGGCTGCGATTATGAGTACTATCTCATCTCAATTATTGGTTAGTTCAAGTTCATTAACAGAAGATTTCTATAAAACATTCTTACGTAAAGATGCCAGTGATAAAGAGCTAGTTGCTGTTGGCCGTATAAGTGTTGCCGTAGTTGCTATGTTCGCTATTTATTTAGCTTACGACAGAGATAGCTCTATTTTAGACCTAGTAAGTAATGCGTGGGCTGGCTTTGGTGCTGCGTTTGGACCACTTGTATTGTTTAGCCTTTATTGGAAACGCATGAACTTTGCTGGTGCGTTAGCTGGTATGTTAGTAGGCGCATTTACTGTGCTAATTTGGATATATGGACCATTTACTATCAATGGTGAAAGCTTAAGTAGCTTTATGTACGAAATAGTACCTGGCTTTATTTTAGCAAGTATTGCAATTGTTGTTGTTAGCTTAGTAACAAAAGAGCCTGAGCAAAACATCACTGCTTTATTTGATGAAGTAGAAAAAGAGCTTTAATTAGCAATTACTATTTATTTTAAAATGAGTAGTAATTAATACCAATCCGCAATAATACTTAATCATTTTGCGGGGCTAAACGTGTTGCTATCGGTGTTAAAAAATTCTCATTTAGAATAACTAAATATCGAATTTTTGCCTAGCTACCAACACGTTTTTCCACCCTCAAAGAGATCACTTAATTAAGCGAATTGGTATAATAAAAAAAGGGAGCAACTTAGTTGCTCCCTTTTTTATTTAGTTTGTCCCGTCCGAGGAGGGAACATTCTATGAATTAACTTACTTTTTTATCGTTGTTATCTTCAATTGATGCAACGTTATCTGACTTTTTACTTTTTGCTGGCGCTTTGGTAACAGCTGGATCTTTGCCACCTTTTAATATGGTCATAAAATCATCTTTGCTTTTCGCTATTTCTAAAGCAAGTGATTCAATTTGTTGCTCACTAAGCGGTACGTCTACCTTTTCTAGCATCAGCTCAAGTGATTCTGCTATATCGAGCATCTTGTCATAAGCATCCGCTTCTTTTTTGGTAGTAAACGTCATACGCTCGACTCCGTTTCGTTCTACAACATATTTAACAACAACAGCCATGATTTCTCCTGCAAAATTGCTTGGCACCGTGGTTTTTAAAAAACCATTAGATTACTGTTTTTATGTACAGTAATGGTTTGTAAGTAAATTTGCAAGCGCGAAGTATTAATTTTTAGGTGTCTTAAATTTGACAAAAAACGGTAACTTTACTTTAGTTAAGCAATCACTTTGTTGTACCAGCTGCATTTTCAGGATTTCGGATTATAGTGATAATGCGTTTAGGTACACTTTAAGTGATTAACTTTACAGTTCCTTATTTATTGATTTCCTGAGCAATAACCAAAATTAAGAAAAGAAGAATAAGGGCAAGTTTAATGAAAACGTTAAAAAATTTACTCATCATAAGTTTATTATGTTTACTACCCGCGACTACCGCGTACGCACAATTATCAGAAGTAACTAAGCAAATGCCTCAAGCTGAGGCAATTAGTATAAATAATGCTGATACAGAGATGCTTGCTAAGTTACCAGGTATAGGTAAGAAAAAAGCGCAGGCAATTGTGGATTATCGTGAAGAAAATGGCGAATTTAAAAGCGTTAGTGATTTATCGCAAGTTAAAGGGATTGGCAAAAAACTTTTAGCTAAATTAGAGGGGAAACTTTCACTTTAATATTTCTAAATAGTAATCAGGGTGCTAGGCGCCCTGATTAAATTGTTTTAGTGCATCGCTTAAGTGCTTTTTAGCAAAGTTAATTTCAATAGGTGTAGTTAATAGTGGATAGCACAATCCGCCAAGTATCAAAAATGGTATTAATATCCAACCTTTAAATACAGTGAATATTAAAAATAGTGGGCTAAGTAATAGCAACTTTATAATACGCAATAGAACTTTATCAGTTGGCGATAGCTTACTTAATGCAAGCGCAATTACGTCTTGACGCTGGCGTACTTTTAAATGCTTAAGCTGGGCTAATTGGCTTGAAAAAAATGTAAACATATCAAATCGACTTTTTAATTAATAAACGGGCAATAATTATAATAAATAGCGTTAGTGAGAAAATCCCAAATATCACTTCCATCCAAGCAGGCATGCTCATGCCAACAAACTGCCAATCTATATTTCCACAATCCCCGGTAGCTTGAAAAAAGCTAGGTATCCATTCATGTAGTGGCATAAATGATGGGAAATTTGGTTCAAACTCGCAGCTAAATGCAAAAGGGTCTGTGGTGGTTTGCATCTCAATATGTTCGCGAGCAATTAAGTATCCCCAAACACTCGATATCCCCCAAATAGCATACGCTATCATACGCACAGTTTTACTTTGTGGTTTACTCGAGCCTACAATCCCTGCGCCTAATAAACCCAATACTGCAGTGCGTTGATATATACACATTATGCAAGGCGCTAACCCCATTTTGTATTGAAAGAAAAGAGCGGTAACTTCAAGTAAAAAAACGATAGCTGTAAATAAAAGCCACGGGGTTCGTTTGGTAGGTAATTGTGCAAGCCAGTTCATAAAAATTCCGCGTTTTAATAGGACGTTAGATTATGACGTAGGATAAAGTATGCAGCAACAAAAAGGAAAAAAAAGCTACCGAAGTCGCTTTTTATAAGATGAAATTAATGACTACTCAATTCAGCCTTAGCAAAGGTTAAAGACATTCTATTATTTCCCCATCGATACATAAGCTCAGTTATATTGCTTACTTATACTAAGGTGATGCATCATCTAAAGAATTTTTTATGGTTGTACTTTTTCTTATGGCAAGTGCGGGATAAGTTAATTAAGCTCAGGCGCTGCGTAAATAAAAATATCTCCATAATAACAATGTACCTACAATGAATATTACTCTAGATATTCATGCATTGTAGCTAAATTAGAGAAACCCAAATTTAATTATTTATTAATTTTAAATTTCTACCCATTTGCTTTATTAATATATATTACTTTACTTGTTAGTTGTGCTTCGTCTGGTACAATCAGTCAGTTATTCGTGTAAAACGATGAGTGTTGATTAATTCGAGTGGGAACTGGATGAGAATTTTTAAAGCGAAAAGCCCAGCAGGATTTGCTGAAGAATATATAGTTGAGTCCATTTGGAACGGCGATTTCCCTCCAGGTTCAATTTTACCTGCCGAGCGAGAACTTTCAGAGTTAATTGGTGTTACAAGAACAACCTTGAGAGAAGTATTACAGCGTTTAGCACGTGATGGTTGGCTAACAATTCAGCATGGTAAACCGACAAAAGTAAATAACTTTTGGGAAACGTCTGGCTTAAACATTCTTGAAACATTAGCGCGCTTAGATGAAGACAAGATGCCAGAGCTGACAGATCAGCTTTTATCTGCACGTACTAATATTAGTGCTATTTATACACGTGCTGCAATTAAGTTAAATCCTGAACGCGTAATTGAAATTTTATCACAAAGCCATGAGCTAGAAGACACCGCTCAAGCATTTGCTGACTATGATTATAAGGTGCACCACGAATTAGCCGTTGCGGGTAATAACCGTATTTATGTATTAATACTTAACGGCTTTAGAGGCTTTTATTCAAAGATTGGTTGTCATTACTTCTCTGATGCTGGAACTCGGGAACTTGCTCGTCAGTTTTATAAAGATTTAACCATTTTGGCAGAAAATAAAGAGCATGATGGTGCTATTTCTATGATGCGTAAATATGGTCATCAAACGGGTGAGATTTGGCAAAAAATTCGTGGTGATATGCCCTCAGATATAATGGACTAAGTCTAAGCGAGAAACCTGCATTTGCAGGTTTTTTTATATCTGTAAAATTTAGCGCCACATTATATGAAATTCTAAAAGTTAAATGCATAAACCACTCCGATATTTTTAAAATTTCTACTTAGTTACAACGCAACTTACACTTTAAAATAGACCTATTATTTAAGCATATTAGTGCAAGTTGCAAGTGTTCGTTATTTTCGATTGCTCACATCGTTAAATGCGATTGTTCTTTTGTAGTGAATAACTTTAGAATGCCAATTAATTATATGTATGCGCTATTGGTTTTTAATTTTTAGCGCCCATATAAGTACCAGCATTGCGAAAGCAATTGAAAACAAACTCAAAATATTTGGAGAATAAAATGGGTGTATTAGTAGGCCGCCAGGCACCAGACTTTACCGCTGCAGCTGTTCTTGGTAACGGTGAAATTGTAGATAGCTATAACCTTCATGAAACAATTAAAGGTAAAAAAGCAGTTATCTTCTTTTACCCACTAGATTTCACGTTTGTATGTCCTTCTGAACTTATTGCATTTGATAAGCGTTTTGAAGAGTTTCAAAAGCGTGGCGTAGAAGTAATTGGTGTTTCTATCGATTCACAATTCTCACATAACGCATGGCGTAACACTGCTGTTGCAGACGGCGGTATTGGTAAAGTTCAATACGCACTAGTTGCAGACGTTAAACACGAAATTTGTAAAGCATACGACGTTGAGCATCCAGAAGCGGGTGTTGCGTTCCGTGGTTCTTTCTTAATTGATGAAGAAGGTAACGTACGCCATCAAGTAGTGAACGATTTACCACTAGGTCGTAACATCGACGAAATGCTTCGCATGGTTGACGCGCTAGCGTTCCACACTGAGCACGGTGAAGTATGTCCTGCTGGTTGGACTGAAGGTAAAAAAGGTATGGACGCAAGCCCTGAAGGCGTTGCTAAGTTCTTATCTGAAAACGAAGGCGAGCTATAATTTAGCCCTTAGTTTTAAATAAAAAAACCGCCAATTGGCGGTTTTTTATTTGTAGCGTTAGCTCACTTTAAAATAAGCTCGCAAAGTTAAAACGAGAAACTAACTTTAGTGTAGAAGTATCGGCCTCTAGGGTTGTGTACACCTGAGGCATAACCGTATAGATCAGCGTCGCCATCACCAATTGCAAATGGTGGCTCTTCATCAAATAAGTTATTTACACCTAGCGATACTTTAGTTGAGTCAGTAACACGATAAGATGTTTGTAAGTCTACCAATGTTTGCGAATCAATCATACGTGATGTATTGCTATCAAAGTCTAAATTACCGTCAAAATCAATATCTGGGGTATCTTCAAACTCACCTACATAACTGATGTTTACGTTTGTATTAAACTCGCCAATTTCCCAGTTTGTAGAGAAAATCCAGCGGTGCTCTGGATAGCCATACTCACCGGTGTAATCGCGGCCATCTTTTTCAAATTTATCTTGGTATGCCCATTCTAAATTAAATTTCAATAAACCTAAGTCATCAAGTGAGTGATTGTAGTTAGCTGAAACATCAACCCCAGATACTTCTTGCGAAGAAACGTTTTCAAATGTGCTGTAAATTTTTTGAATTGTTCCTAAGCTATCGCCACCTGTAGGTGTTAAGCGTACACATACAGTACTATCTTGGTTATTACACTCAGAGTTATAAATTGGACCAAACTCTTGCTCATCAATTTTGTTATCTTGAGTGATGCTCCACACATCGACACTCAAACCAAACTCAGCAGAAGGCGCCCAAATAAAGCCGACATTCCATGATTCTGATTCTTCAGCTTCAAGGTCAGGGTTACCAGCAAATTCAATGTTGTAATCAAGTGCATCACAATCAAGGCCCGTTGCTTCACATCGGTATGTATCTACAAAGAATTGGCTTTCTTGAGATGGACCTAAACCAACTTGTGCCAAAGAAGGCGCTCTAAAGCCTTGTGCCCAAGAGCCACGCACTGTGATTTCATCAGTAGGCGCCCAGCGAAGAGCTACTTTAGGGTTTGTTGTTGTACCGAAGTCACTGTAGTCATCGTAACGGCCAGCAAGTTGTAGCTCTAAATTATCAGCAAGAGGGATAGAAAACTCGACATAGGCAGCGTATTGTTCACGATCTGCAGATGCAGATACAGACTCTGTGCCAAATATTAAACCACGTTGAAATTGATCATCAGGAATGTCATTAACGTCTTCTTCACGGTACTCAATACCTGCAGCCATCATTACTACATCATCGCCAAAACTAAATGCTTCGCCTGTAATGTTTGCATCAAAGGAAGTCATGTGAGACTCACCACGACGCACTAAACTTGTTGTAATACGATCAATTACAGCAGGGTCGTTGTATGTGCCACCAAATGGATTGTAGTTTCCTGCATCAATTTCTTGTTGTAAGAAATCAGTACGCACCCAACCTTGTGTTCTATCACCTGTTTGAAGAGATTTACTTCGGCCTTTTTGTACAGCGGTTTCCCAGCTCCAGTCATTAAACTCACCTCTAAGCCCTGCAACAAAGCGAAGAGTATCTGATTCAATATCCCATTGGCGTGCGCCAGCATCAACTGTACGGTAACGACCAATTTGAATGTCTTCACCAAATGGATTGTTAGGGTGGCTAGCTGGGACAGTTAAGCCTGCATCTTCATCAAGTGGAGTAGGGGCTCCGGCCGCAACAGACGTATTGTGCTGTACTGCCATTTCTAAAAAGCCCGTAATGCCATTATCAAAGTTATATTCAAATTGAGAAATAGCACCCACGCGCTCAGACGCTGGTGCGATATAACCGTAAGGGCCGTAATCAAATAAACAACTGCCGCTTGAAGTTGCATTTTCAGCAGGACAAGCCGGATCAATTGTTTTAACACCGTCTACATAAAAATATCCAGGGAAGCCACGAGATGAGCGAAAATCTTCACCACCATAAGGTGATTGATTTGCTGTACCTAAGCTGCCCATTTCATCAGAAGAAAGAGATGTATTTTTAAAGTAATCGATAATAACTGACGCGCTACTTTTCTCGCTAGTAGTACCCCATACTAAACTTGCTGTTGTTTCTTCATAATTGGGACCATCAGTACCACCGTAGCCCAAATTAACTTCAACACCGTCAATGTCTTTTTTCAAGATAACGTTTACAACACCCGCCACTGCGTCTGAGCCGTAGATAGCTGAAGCACCATCTTTTAGTATATCGATTCGCTCAATGGCAGAAACTGGGATACTGTTAATATCTACAAATGAGTTTGTGATACCTTCGGCAAATGCACTAATAGATACACGACGGCCATTGATTAGTACGAGCGTAGCATCAGCACCTAAGCCACGTAAACTAACAGCAGCAGAACCATTTGCAGTTGAATCTTGGTTGTTACCACGTGTTGAGAAAGTACCGCTACCCGCGACAGGCATTCTTTCGAGGAGTTGTTGTAGGTTGTCATAACCCATGTTCTCAATATCAGCTCTTGCGATTGATTGAACCGGAGAAGGTCCTTCGATATCTGAACGTTTGATTCGTGAGCCAGTTACTTCAATGCGCTCTACTTTTTTAGCTTCTTCAGCAGCGTAAGTTGTTGTTGTAAAACCTGCTGAAAGTGCGATTGTAGCACCTGCAATTAAGCTAGGTGTAAATGCAGTTGATTGCTTCATCCTTAAGTCCTTGTTGATATGTTATAAATTTAGTTGCTCTATACCAATCCTTTTTAAATTGTTAAATAAATCCCATATTTAAGCGGATTGATATAACAAGCGACGACATTAATATCATGTAACTTAAGTGTTAGCAATTAGACTGAAATGTGATTTTAGTATGGTTTTTTGTATGTTTTTGGATGATTTTAAAGCAGAAGTTATGCGCTGAAGGAGGTTGAAATAGGCGCACATGCTTTATTTTGGAAATAACAAATACAGCCTAAATGCGAGTAATAATTAAATTAATTAATTCACAATAAAATTGTAATAAATTATTTACATGTATATTCTGAATGAATAGTAATCTTATTGTATATTAATAAAACAAATAATAGTTGGCTTTTTAATAAAAAAAAACGCCTAACTTGTTAGTTAGGCGCTGTGCTTATACTTTGTGTTTCATTAAACGTTCTTTTTCGCGAGACCAATCTTTATTTTTCCCGTCGTCACGTTTATCGTGCAACTTTTTACCTTTTGCTAGATGAAATTCAAGTTTCACCCAACATTTTTTCCAGTACATAGCTGTAGCTATTAATGAATAGCCATCTCGCTCTGTTGCACCGAGTAGACGGTCAAGTTCGCGTCTGCTTAATAGTAACTTACGATAACGCAACGGATCGCAAATTACATGGGTTGATGCACTATTAAGTGGCTGGATTTGCGCGCCAAGCAAGAATGCTTCGCCATTTTTAAGATGAATATAAGTTTCGGTGATGTTTACCTTACCTGCTCGGATACTTTTTACTTCCCAGCCTTGTAGTTCAACACCTGCTTCAAACTTATCGTGTAAAAAATACTCATGTCGCGCTTTTTTGTTTAGCGCGATGGTATTACTTGTCGATTTTGATGAATTTTTCTTAGCCATAGTGCCCTATAATATACGTAATGTGAGATGTTTTACATCGATTTTTTTAATAATGCTTTTAAAAATTAAGCTTTAATTTAAGCAGCATGAAAATTTGGGGAAACGCGCAAAGCTTGCTAAAATTCGCCCACACAGTTGGGAGTGAGTATGCCACAAATAGAAAAAAGTGCGCTGGTTATGTACAGCACTAAAGAGATGTTTGATCTAGTTAATGATGTAGAAGCTTATTCGCAGTTTTTACCAAATTGCTCAGACTCAAAAATTGTTTCACAGCATGATAATAACATGACCGCGAGTTTAGAAATATCCAAGGCGGGTATAAAAAAGTGGTTTACCACCGAAAACACCTTTGTTGATGAGCAAACCGTGTTGCTAAGCCTTGTTGATGGACCATTTAAGACGTTAAAAGGGCGCTGGCACTTTCAAGAGCTTGACGCCAAAGCATGTAAAGTTCACTTGCAACTAGAATTTGAATTTTCAAGTAAGTTAATAGAGCTTGCCTTTGGAAAGATTTTTAACGATGTAGCAAAAAATATGGTGAGTGCATTTACTCAACGTGCAAAACAGGTTTATGGAGCGAGAGCATGATTAATGTTGAGGTGGTATTTGCGTTACCAACCACGGCAACGTGTTTATCAATTGAAGTGCCACAAGGGACTACAGTCGAGCAAGCTGTTATTCAGTCAGGTATTATACAAAAGTGCCCTGAGATAGATGCTACATCGCTAACTTTAGGTGTGTGGAATCGAACTGTAAAAGCTAACTATGAGTTAAAAGACGGTGACCGTATAGAAATATATCGTCCATTAATTGCAGACCCTAAAGATGCGCGTAGAAAGCGTGCAGAAAAAGCTAAAGAAGAGGGGCGTGCAAATAAAATAACGGGTGGCCGCCCACTCGAAAAGTAACGAAAATCGGTATAAACGTGGAAAATTTAACGGATTAAATCACACGCTAACGTTGTTTAAAATGGTAAAAGCTTTTAAATAAACCAATAAAAAAGGTGAGCCATGCTCACCTTTTTTTACCACTTGAGAAATTTATTGCTCGAGCGGTGTAGTAAAGTTTTCAGGTTGGTCATAATCACCTGAGATTGAAACTAACTTTTCATTTTCAAAGTTAATTACTAACTCTTTATTTTGCTCGTTTTTACGGCCCTTATTAAAGCTGTAAATATAACGCCAAGTATTGTTATCAAAGGCGTCCTCGGCAATAGGTCTGCCTAATACGTAAACAACTTGCTCTCGAGTCATATTTACACGAAGTTTTTCAACATCCGATTGCTCTAAAAAGTTGCCTTGTGGGATGTTAATTCGGTATACCCAGCTAGAGCAACCTGCTGCTGAGCTAAGTGTTAAAGCAACGATAAGCCAAAGAGAAAAAGTTTTTAACGACTGCATTGTTAGTTGTGATCCTTATTTTTTATAATCTGCATGATACCGATTAGTCACTGAAGGTAAAACCCTTTTAAGCAATTGTTTTATGTTAAGGGCGTTAAGGTAATGTTTTGACCATTAATAATGAAAAAAGTTTACAGCACATCGAAACAAATATTTTAAAAACGGAGTCTACTTGGTTTTTATATATAGTTGAGACACGATTTGGTCATTGGTACACAGGGATCACGACTAATGTTGAAAAACGCTTTGCAACTCATCAAGCCGGCAAAGGGGCCAAAAACCTTAGAGGGAAAGGGCCGCTTTTACTTATCCATCAACAACAAGTTGGTAATAAAAGTGAAGCAAGTAAACTTGAGTATCAATTAAAAAAGCTTTCTAGAGCCAAAAAAGAAGCATACGTTTTAGCATTTAATACCGGCGACACTAAAATCATTTAGTTAATTTACTTAGATTAAACCGTATTCGCTGTGGGCAAAAGCTAGCTTTTAATATAGCTTTTGCTCACAAAGGAAATATAGCAGTTATAGCTGCTTAGCGATGTTTTTCAAAGGTAGCGACAAGTGCATCGAGTGTTTGAGCGCTGTTTGCCAAGTCACGAATAGCTTGCTCTGTATTGATTTGCTCGCTCATTGCTTTATCGCTAATTTCACTTATTTGCTCTATGTTACGACCTACATCAGCAACCACATTACTTTGCTGCTCAGTTGCAGTTGCAATAAGCGTAGCCATATCGTTTATTTGATTAGCTGTTTCGGCTATCGCATCGAGTAATTCTACTGAGCTTTGCATGGCTCCAACGCTTTGCTGCGCTTTATCTTTTGATTGGCTAATATCGTTAACTACATCATCAGATATTCTTGTAAGCTCTTCAATCATAGATTGAATTTCGGTGGTTGATTGCGATGTACGGTTTGCCAGAGCGCGTACTTCATCAGCAACAACAGCAAAGCCTCGACCGTGCTCACCTGCGCGAGCAGATTCAATTGCCGCGTTTAAAGCAAGTAGATTAGTCTGATCCGATATCCCTCTAATTGAATCCACAATACTTGCTATATCAACCGTTTTTTTAGAAAGCAAAGTAACTTGCTCTGTTATGCCATCAATATCGCTAGCTAGGGCTGAGATAGTTGCCTGGCTTTGTAATACTTGTTTGTGGCTTTGAATGGTGTTCTCACGGCTGTTATCGGTTAACTTAGCTGTATTCGCTGCGCTTTGTGCTATTTCTTGCACTGTAGCACCCATTTCGTTGATAGCTGCTGCGACAGATATTGTTTGCTCTTTTTGATTATCAATTGCTTGCGAGTTTCGTTTTGCCTGTTCAAATACATGATCAGAACTTTGGCGAATATCGTGGCTTTCACTGGCAACTTGAGTAATCGCTGTTTCTATTTTATTTATAAACTGGTTAAAGCCATTACTTAGATTGTTGAGCTCTGGTTGGCTTGATTCTGGTAAGCGGTACGCTAAGTTTGCATCGCCAGAACCTAAGCGTGAAAATAACTCAGCCATTTTAGAAAGTGGAGATGAAAGAGAGCGAGCAAGTAAGTAACTAATCAAGCTAGCAACTAACGCGGTGATTACTGTAAAAGTAAATATTTGCCATTGTAGGGTGTTTACACTTGCGAATACTTCACTTTTTGGTACTTGAGCTACAACATATAAGTCAGTGTTTTTAATTGGTGTTGCAGCTATAAGAGTAGGTTCGCCATTTAAGTTAATTTCTTCTAGTGCAAAGCCATTACTATTAAATAGTTGGTTGTGGATATTTGCAGTATATAAATCGTCAATATTTGCTTTTGCTACTTTATTGGCATCTTTATGAAGTTGAATTAATCCATTTTTATCTGCAATAAATACAAAACCTGTTTGCTCAATTTTAAATTGCTGTAATAGCTTTTGCATATCAGTGATGCTTTTTGCAAGACCTGCTAAACCAGTACCATTAGCTTGCTGATGGTTTACAAACATTTTCACATCATTGGCTGACTCTTGATAAATACTGATAGAATAAGGTTGTTTTGATTGCTTAAAAGCAAAGAACCAGCCATCGGCTGCATCATTTTTTAACACACGCAAAAACCCATTTTGGTTCCAGTACTGT
Organism: Pseudoalteromonas sp. NZS100; assembly: GCF_015864815.1. Classification (NCBI taxonomy): domain Bacteria; kingdom Pseudomonadati; phylum Pseudomonadota; class Gammaproteobacteria; order Alteromonadales; family Pseudoalteromonadaceae; genus Pseudoalteromonas; species Pseudoalteromonas sp. NZS100. The sequence continues at coordinate 245,048 of NZ_JADYWM010000003.1, read as the reverse complement.
GCAGTGTCTCTATTTGCCCAAGATGCTGTGGCTAAATCGTATTGCTGGGCAACGCGATTTAATTCTTTTAATAGTAATGTATCGTCTTGGTTGTTTGATTGAGCCCATTGTAAAATAAATTCGTTTGATGATAGTTGCTGAGCAGCACCAAGTAACTCGTTGATTTCACCGCCTATGTGATTGCTGATTGTTTGCAGTTTACTAGGTAGCTCTGACTCGATCATACGTTGCTCAATTATGTCTTTAGAGCTGTATAAAGAGGTCAAGCCAATCAGTGCCGCTACGCATATAGCAATAACACTGCCTAAAGCTGTGATTTTTTGAGTAATAGAAAGGTTTTGTATCGTCATGATATTAATTAATTTTACAACTGAGTAGAGGACTATACTAGCACATTATTTATTTAGAGCTAGATATTGCCTACTGTGAAATGAATAGAAGGTAGCGTGTTATGGTTAAAGTTTTATGAATATGCATAAAAAAGCCCATAAGCAAAGCATATGGGCTTGGTTTCTAACAAGCGAAACATTTATCGTTTAGGGTTAAACAATCTTTTTCATTGCTGACATGTAGCCACGTAATTTAGCACCTACTTTTTCAACTGGGTGTTCACGAAGGGCGGCGTTAATTTGAATTAATGTTTGGTTATCAACTTGGTTACTGTGCTCGCCAAGGCCTTTACCAATAACATCTGTATCAATTTTTTTCATAAAATCTGCAAGTAATGGCAAACATGCATGGTTATATAGGTAACATCCATACTCTGCAGTGTCAGAAATTGTACGGTTCATTTCAAAAAGCTTTTTGCGTGCAATAGTATTAGCAATTAATGGCGTTTCATGTAAAGACTCGTAGTAAGCTGACTCTTCAATAATACCGGCTGCTGTCATGGTTTCAAAAGCAAGTTCAACACCTGCTTTTACCATTGCTACCATTAAAATACCGTTATCAAAAAATTCCTGTTCTGAGATTTCTACATCGCCAGCAGGGGTCTTTTCAAAGTTAGTCTCTGCTGTTTCAGCGCGCCATTTAAGTAAGTTTACGTCATCGTTATTCCAGTCTTCCATCATAGTGCGTGAGAAAGTGCCGTCGATGATGTCATCTTGATGCTTATTATAAAGCGGGCGCATAATTAGTTTTAGCTCTTCGCTTAGTTCAAACGCTTTTACTTTTGCAGGATTTGAAAGGCGGTCAAGCATGTTTGTAACGCCGCCGTACTTAAGTGCTTCGGTAATTACTTCCCAGCCGTATTGAATTAGCTTTGATGCATAACCCGCATCAACGCCTTTTTCTACCATTTTATCAAAACATAAAATAGAGCCAGTTTGTAGCATGCCACATAAAATGGTTTGCTCGCCCATTAGGTCTGACTTAACTTCAGCAATAAATGATGATTTAAGTACACCAGCACGGTGTCCGCCAGTCCCTGCTGCATACGCTTTAGCTTGTGCTAAACCATGTCCTTGAGGGTCATTTTCTGGGTGAACAGCAATTAGAGTAGGTACACCAAAACCGCGTTTGTATTCTTCACGTACTTCAGAACCAGGACACTTAGGCGCAACCATGATTACAGTAATGTCTTCACGTACTTGCATGCCTTCTTCAACAATATTAAAGCCATGAGAGTAGGCAAGTGTAGAGCCTTTTTTCATAAGCGGCATAATTGCACTTACTACAGCAGTATGTTGCTTATCTGGTGTTAAATTAAGTACTACATCAGCTGTTGGGATTAGTTCTTCGTAAGTGCCAACAGTAAAGCCGTTTTCAGATGCGTTCAAAAATGATTGGCGACGCTCTGAAATAGCTGATGCGCGTAATGTGTAAGAAACATCTAAACCAGAGTCACGTAAGTTTAAGCCTTGGTTTAAACCTTGTGCGCCACAGCCTACAATAACTAGTTTTTTACCTTTAAGTGCATCAACGCCATCGGCAAATTCGCCTGCGTCCATAAATTCACATTGCGCTAATTGCGCTAATTGCTCGCGTAAAGGTAAGGTATTGAAATAATTCGCCATTGTTAGTGTCCTATAAAGTCATGTTTGTTAGATGCGCAATGTTTACTGCGCTTACAAACACCATATGTAAAATCGTTGCTTGCGTAAAATGATATATTTGAATTAAAGTGTTTCATAATATGAAATGCAGGGGGTTGGATGGAACATAAGCACTTAAACTACTTTTTAGCGTTGGCTAAAACACTTCACTTTGGGCGCGCAAGTGAGCTTTGCCACATAAGCGCACCCACTTTGAGCCGAAATATAAAATACTTGGAAGAAGAAGTTGGAGTGGCATTGTTTATCCGCGATAACCGAAGCGTTAAATTAACGCGTGAGGGGGAGTCCTTTATTGATTACGCAACGGCAACGCTTGCTAATTGGCAACGTTTTAAAACGAATGTAAAAGACCCACAACAGCATATTTACGGCAAAGTAAGTATTTATTGTTCTGTAACTGCATCTTATAGTTTTTTACATCAAATATTAGAACAACTTCGTGCGCAGCATCAGTACATAGAAATAACATTAAATACCGGTGACCCAGCACTTGCTATAAATCGTGTCCTAGATGGCCACGAATTAATGGCAATTGCAGCTAAGCCTAATAAATTACCGTCGCAAATTGCCTTTGTTGATATTGGGCACTCACCACTTTTATTAATTGGCCCAAAAATTCAATGTCCGATCACACAAAAGCTTACACAAAATAGTGATGGTATTAATTGGTCTGATTTAGAGTTTATTGTCCCAGAACAAGGTTTTTCTCGCCAAAGGTTAGAGCACTGGTGGCGCAAAAATAATATTCACGGAAAAATCTACGCCCAAGTTGCAGGACATGAAGCAATGGTATCTATGGTGAGCTTAGGGCTAGGCGTCGCAATGGTCCCTAAAATAGTGCTAGATAACAGCCCGCTGCAAGATAAGGTACAAATCCTAACACCAAAAATGCAAGCACCTGAAGGGTTTGATATCGGTTTGGCGGTATTAAGAAAAGAGTTAAATGACCCTGCAATCAGTGCGTTGTGGAATATAGCGCAAACTTTAGAAGCAAAAGCAATTTAATATGCACACAGAGCAAGCAAATTAGTTAAATAGTATTAATATAGGTTGCGTATGAGTTTACTATTACTTAACATTGAGTGCTAATAATAAAAACAATGACGCTTGAGAGTTTATTTATGAACCACGCCGTATCACTTGCTCATTCTGCTCAATGCCTTAAAAAGGCGATTCCTTTGATGGTAAAATACCGCATGCCGGTTACGCCTATCAACTATGCAATTTGGTACTGTTACATTCAAGGGAGTAACCCTTCATTAAATGCTGAATTAGACCATGTTATTGCTGAGCAACAAACATGCTCACAAGACAAAGCAAAAGAAATTTTTGATAAGCATTTAACGCAAGACGATCTGGCTTTTTTTCAAGAAATGACTGAAAAGTTCCATACAACCATGGAGCAAGTCCAGCAAGATATAAGCACCACGCTTGAGCATTCCAAAAGCTTTACAACAAGTTTAGTTGATTCACAAAATGAATTAAATATGCTTGCTGATGTAAATTCTTATAATGAAATATTAGGTTGTGTAGAGCGCTTAACCGACGATTCTATTGCTATGCAGGATTATGCTAGAGAATTTCAAACTAAGTTAGCTGTTGCTTACAACGAAATAAAAGATTTAAAAGAAGCACTTAATATTTCAAAAGAAGCAGCGGATACCGACACGCTTACGGGGTTTTATAACCGAGGTAAGTTTGATTCAGATATCGTAAAATTTTGTTTTGAATACTCAGAGAAAGCACAGGAAGATTCTCTTGCCGTACTAATTATGTTTGATATTGATCACTTTAAACGTTTTAACGATGACTTTGGTCATCAAAAGGGTGACGAAGTATTGAGGTTAGTTGCCAAAAAAGTGAGAGAAAATACAACTGAAACAGCAAATATATATAGATACGGTGGCGAAGAGTTTTGTATAACAGCTTATTTTGACACTATTAACGATATAATAGCGTTTGCCGATTGTATACGTTTAGCTATTGCGAAATTAGCGATTCGTAAAAAGCATGATGTAACAGCTAAACGTGCTATTTCTGCAAGTTTTGGTTTAGCTATTTTACGTCCATTTACTAATAGCTCAGTTTTAGTTGAGCGTGCAGATAGAGCCTTATACATTGCCAAAACACATGGCCGAAACCGAATAGAAATAGCCCCTGATATTTAATAAGCATCAGATGCATGATTTATTACGGCTAAAGCCGCTATTAACTTTGGTAACCTAGTAGGCTGTAAGGTTAATAAAATAAAGTTGTTAGAGTTGGCTTCCTGCGGATTTTATTTGAATTAAAGCATTTGCCAGGTTATTCCTCTTTTCCAAAGTTTCTCAAAGTACTACTAGCTTAGCCAACGCACATAACTAATTTGAAGGATTTGTCACTTCAAAAATATAAAAGTTAACATTTGCGTATACAAATTGTGAATAATTGTAACCAGCTAGAGCTAGTTTAAAAAGACCTTGCTAGTATGGGGAACTTACTTAATTTAATTCTTTGATGTACGCTGATGCGGTATTCCTTCTCCTTATTAACAGCTCTATGTTTTAGCACTTTGTTTGCTTGCCTTTCGGTGCAAGCAACACAGGCAAGCAAGCATGCTGACGATTATACAGAGCAAGATATAACAACCGATCGTCTGCATTTGAGTTTAAGCGTTGGGGCTGGAGTTATAACCAACCCTTTGCATGGTGGAGATAATATTCCGCTTGTGCTTATTCCACAAATTGCGTTTTATGCAGAGCAATGGTTTTTTGATAATGGCCGCCTTGGCTATTCATTTTCACAATCCCCAAAGCATCACTTTAATCTAGTTAGTGAACTCAACTCTGAATCTCGCTTTTTTATAGACTGGCACCCTAAAAATGTATTTGCATTGCAAAGTAGTGCACTTAATAATCAGTTTGTACTGCAAAATGAAGCCTCTTCCTCTCGCTACGCTGATATTGATAATTTGCATAAACGGCAAATTGCCTTGGATGCGGGTATTGCATATCACTATGTAAATGAAGACCATGTTTTTTCAGTTCAGGCTCTGCATGATATAACCGATGTTTATCGAGGTGTACGCGGTGCATTGCAGTGGCAATATCATACTGTGCTAGGAAAGCTTAAAATAAAGCCAACACTTGGAATAAACTATAAATCTGCGGAACTAAATAGCTATTTTTATGGACTTAATGAGGGTGAAACTCAATTTGGCAAAATAGACGTTGGTAGTAGTTGGCAACCTTATGCTAAAATCGACGCCCGTTGGCCACTGAGTAAGGCTGACTCTCTTCGTTTTCATGTAGCATATTACGACTATTCGGCTATGGATGGCAGTCCGCTCTTTGAACGTACTTATTCAATGACTGCATTTATAGGATTCGATCGTACTTTTTAATATGAAGTATTCAATATTAGTTGTGTTTATTACCACTTTTTTTAGTGGTTTTAGTGTGGCACAAACCCCTGTTTTTAGTGTTTCTCCAAAAGTCTGCGTGGTTTCCGAACAGCAGGATTTTTGCGAGCTTAATTTACAGTTTAAATGGCTATTAAACACCTATAGTGATGTCTGTTTGTATCAACAAGAACAACTACTTCAATGCTGGCAGCAGCAGCGCTCTGGGCAATTTAATTATAAAGCGCGTGTTCAGGTGGAGACCATATACTCCTTAATCAATCCTCATACGGGTGTGTTAATAGCAAAAACACAGGTTGAAGTACAAAGCGCCCATGCTAAAAAAAATAGGCGTAGGCTTCGCTCTCCGTGGAGCTTTTTTTAATTTAGGAGCAACTAATGCCAAAAATTTTACTTGTTGAAGATGATCTCGGTTTACAACAGCTAACAAAAGATTACCTTGAACATAATGGCCTTGAAGTCGAAGTACTAGACCGTGGTGACGAAGTGTTTAATTACCTAGAAAACAATACACCCGATTTAATGATTCTAGACGTTATGCTGCCAGGTAAAGATGGCTTTAGCGTTTGCCGCCAAGTAAGAGATAAATTTACTCTACCAATTTTAATGTTGACTGCTAAAGGTGAAGACTTCGACCAAGTGCTTGGTTTAGAACTTGGTGCTGATGATTATGTAATAAAACCAGCAGAGCCACGTGTATTACTAGCGCGGATCAATGCATTACTTCGACGTGGGCAACCAATAGTAAAATCTAGTGAAGAACTGCAGTTTGGTGATTTAGTCATCGATAAAACAAGCCGTATTGTAAAACTAAGTGATTCAGAGATTGTATTAACTTCGCACGAGTTTGAGTTACTATGGTTATTAGCGTCAAATGCGGGTGAAGTACTAAGCAGAGAGCATGTGCACCAACATATGATTGGCCGCCAATACGACGGACTTGATAGAACTGTGGATGTACGCGTATCACGAATTCGTAAAAAATTAGGCGATAATAGTGATAAGCCGTATCGCATAAAAACTGTATGGGGACAAGGCTATTTATTTGTTTCTGATGCGTGGGATCTCTAGAACTATTTAAGGTTAATCGGCTGTAATGGGAAAACTGTTTACCAGCTTATACTTATATATCATTGTTTCATTATTTGTTGTAAGTGGTGTTATTGAGCAGCTGTGGCCCTATGAAGAGTCACAGCAGCAGGTCTTCTTAGACGATGAGTTTGGGCAATCACTCTGGTTGCTTTCACAAACCCCAAATGGTCTTAAAAAGCTAAAGCATAACTTTGAAAGTAAAGTGATTGAACGCCGTGATTTAATACTCCCTCAAAAACAACAATCGCAGCTAAATCAAAACCACTACTTATATTTGTATGATAAGCAACAACGCATTGTTTGGTATGTAGATCTCGGTAATGATTCATTACTTCAAGTAGGACCGGTAGGCGTATTAACGCAGCAATCATCTTCTGTTTGGCCGTATTTATTACTACTTATTATTGTAGGTATACCAGTTGGGCTGTGGAGCTTTTTACTTTGGCGTGACTTTGCAAAGCTACGTAAAGCGTGTGAAGCGGTAGAGGGTTTGCAAGACTTTCAACTAAATGACTCTTCTAAGTCTTTCTTTTTACCTATAACTGATACATTAAAGGTAATGCAGCAACGTATTGAGTTTTTGCTTAGTGCACAGCAAGAGCTTACCTCATCGGTATCACATGAATTTAGAACGCCATTAGCACGTTTAAAATTTGCAATTGTAATGTTACAAGAGCAAATGCTTGATGAAAAAGGCGAAAAATACCTAACCAATATGCAAACAGATATTAGTGAGCTTGAGTCACTAGTCTCTGAAATGCTTGAATACGCGCGATTAGACTCTCAACAACCAAGTTTACAGCCAATAAACTGCGATTTAGCTGGGCTGGTAAAAACCACTGTTGAAAAGCTAAATTTTGAAGCTAGAACAACACTCTCTATAAACCTCCCTGAGCATTTAAATTACTACTGTGATAGCCATTTTATGGCGCGAGTATTTCAAAATTTAATTGGCAATGCGCTCAAATACACTCATCAACAAGTCAAAATTTCATTGCTACAAGAGGCAACTCACATAGTATTGATTGTTGAAGATGATGGTGAAGGGATTGACCCCGTTGAGCGAGAAAACGTATTTAAGCCTTTTACTCGATTAGATAAAAGTAGAGGCAAGGACACTGGTGGCTTTGGTTTAGGGCTTGCTATAGTTTCTAAAATTGTGTCGTGGCACCAAGGAGAGTGTAAAGCAGAAAGCTCAAGCTTAGGTGGTGCTAAATTTATTGTATATTTACCTCTCAAATTTAAGACATAAAAAAAGCGCCTAAGGCGCTTTTTTTGCGGTTAAAAACCAAAATCAACAAGTAGCAATATAATAGACCGCAAGTATTTAAAAAAGTTCTCAATTATTTTTTATTTTTTTCAAGTAATGGCATTAACATTTGCTCAAGGCCATTTAGTTTAACCTCATACATCATCGCTAGTTGGCTACCAAGTTTTGAGTCAGGAAATCCCTGCTGTTTGAACCACACCAAATAAGGTTCTGGTAGTAGTAATAAAGGGCGCCCAGCATACTTCCCAAAAGGCATCGTTGTATTTACAGCTATTTTTAATTGTTTTGGATCCATAAGAGTTACTTAGGTTTTAAAGTCTGCGTAAGTGTAAGGGATTTTAGAAATATAAAATAGGCTGTGACGGGCAAGAAACAGCCTATTTTGCGAGGGAGTAGGCCCTCTGATTTTATAATTTTTTGTTGATTAATATAAACCTAGTTGAACTTTAATTAGCTGGGATCTAATTAAGTTATTATTAGAACATGGGTTTTTATTTAACCAACATGGATAGTCTACCTGTTTTTTATGGTCGTGGTGAAATGGCTTGTAAAGGAATGTAAATAGAATTGCTTTTCATTTAAAAACTAATAACAAAGCCTTAATGATTTTAAGGCTTTGTTATTTATAGACGTTATAAAAAGTGATTATTCGTTAAATAGCTCTTGTTTAACGTGCTCTGCAAAACCACTACCTGCTTCTAAGTAAAAGTTATAAGTAGAATGAACACCCATTTCTTCTAGCTCTTTTTGTTGATCAGGGTAGTTTGCAATAGCTGTTACTTGGCCTTTATAACCTGAGGCTTGTAGTTGCTCTAGCGCAAAAATATTTTGCATATGCTTTGGCATTGCAAGCATGACCATTTCTACTTGCGAATGATTTACTCGTTGCCAAAAGTCAGGATCTGTTGCATCAGCAATTAAGACGTTGCGACCTCTGTTAACGTGCTTATCTACCACTTCAGGTTTTATATCTATGCCTGCAACAACATTTGGGTGAGTCGCGTTGATTGTTTCATAAGCACCAGTACCAATACGTCCCATACCAAAAATGACTATTTTAGTATCGTTTAGGTTAACGGGTAGCTCTTCAGCTAAACGAGTTTTGCTTTCAAACTTTAATAGCCAGTGCTCTATTTTTACGTATAGCTCGTTTGAGCGCTTATTTAACGGCGAGGCAATTACAAAGGTAATAGAAACAGCAATTGCCATTACGGCCAGCCACTCAGAAGTGATCATGCCTGTGCTAGCTGCTACTGCACATACAATTAACCCAAATTCACTGTAGTTAGATAAACTAAAGGCGGTAAGTAATGATGTACGCGCGCGTAGTTTGAATATATTTGTGAACACGTAATAAAGCGCTATTTTAATAGGTAAAACTAAAACAAGTATAATAGCAACGATTAATGAGCTAGTGGTTAGCTCTGCGCTCAAGCCAATACTTAAGAAAAAACCGACTAATAATATGTCTTTTAAATTAAGCAGAGATTTTGATAGTTCTCCTGCTTTTTTATGTGGTGCAAACATCATCCCAATTATGAGTGCGCCTAGGTCGCCTTTTAATCCTGCAAATTCAAATGCATGATAACCAGCAACTAAAGCAAAGAAAAAACCAAATAATGGTAATAGTTCACCATGTTTAGAGCGATTTAATACGCCATACATGACAGGTCGTAATAAAGGCAGAGCAATTATTAATGCAATTGCCCATACATTTGGAATTTTACCAGTACTAATCGCTAAAAAGATAACAGCAAAGATATCTTGCATGACTAGTATACCAATGGCTATTTTACCGTGAAGGCTTGCCATTTCTCCGCGTTCTTCAAGCACTTTTACTGCAAATACAGTACTTGAAAAGCTAAGCGCAAACCCAACTAATAAAGCACTTTGCCAACTTAAATCAATAAACAGTGGAATAGCGAAAACACCAAGCAATAACATAAAGCCACTAAAAAGCGCGCTGCTAAAAATAATATGCAATGTTGCAGGCGCCCACACTTGGGGTTTAATTAAACTGTTTACCTTTAGCTTTAAACCAATACTAAAAAGAAGAAGGGTTACGCCAAGTGCTGCTATTGTATCGAGCAACTCCGTACTTTTATAACCCGATAAATTTAAAGCAAAACCTGCTAATAAAAATCCAATAAGAGGAGGCAGCTTTAACTGATAAACAGCAAAGCCACACACAAACGCGGCGGCAAAATAGATTAGTTCCATAATTCTTAATATCACTTCATTTGGGGTTGCAGTGTAACGAAAAATTTATACCATTGAAAATAAAAATAGACCTAAAAATGAACGCGTCTAATCAAATACTTGCCTAGCTGTGTATAAAAAATGCGCATCAAACATATATTTAATCGTAAATAGTATGTAAATAACATTTTTTCACTGACATTGGCTTTTAAATATGGTTAAGATGCGATAACGAAGAAGTTTAAGCGAGAGCAAATAATAGAACCGCTCAGCTTAAGGAGAAATATATGTTTAAAAAGATTTTAGCGTCGGTAGGTATTGGTGCTGCAAAAGTAGATACTGTTTTAGAGACTGAACACCTTCAACCTGGTCAGCTTTTTAATGCACAAATAGTCATTACCGCAGGTGATGTTAGCCAAGATATTGCAGGCTTAGATTTATTACTTATGACCCGTGTTAAAGTGGCAGGTGATGATGGCGATTATTTTACCAATCATGTGATTGACCAATGGCGAATTACAGATATAGGTACAATTGAGCCGGGCGAAGTTAAAAGTATCCCTTTTGAAGCACGTCTTCATTCTGAAACACCTATTACAGAAATTAATGCAGGTTACAATCAATCTCATGTGTGGCTTGAAACAGGTTTAGATATTGATTTAGCACTTGATCCGAGCGATAAAGACCATTTACATATTTACCCTAATGAAGCTGTTAAAACGTGCATGCAGGCGATGGAAAAGCTAGGTTTTAGCTTAATGAAGGCTGATGTAGAAAAAGGCCATTTGCGCGCTTCAACATTTCAATCGTTATCGGGCTGTTATCAGGAACTTGAATATAAACCAAATAGCCGTAGTTTATTTGGCATTCAAGAGATTGAGTTGTCATTTGTACCAGAGGCACATAAAACTCATGTGCTTATAGAGCTAGACAGGGCTTTTAGAGGCGATGGTTATGTAGATTTAACGATAGAGCATGACCACGTGAATTTATCGCAGTTGTGCGACCAACTAGAGCGCTTATTTGCTTAATATAAACTAACAAGTGAATATTTTTATTAAACCCGGCCTAGGCTGGGTTTATTGTTTATAGGATTTTAAATGCAATTTAAATGTGATCAGTTTAATGCTTTAGATGCGCATACTCTTTTTACTATTATGCGAGGACGTGTAGACGTATTTGTTGTAGATCAGGCGTGCCCTTACCCTGAACTTGATGATGTAGATATTGATTTAAATACACAGCATTTATATACACTAGACAATGGGCGGCTACACTCTTATGCGCGATGCTATGAAAAAAATGAGCAATACAGCGCAATAGGACGCGTGCTGGTAAGTAAAAGCGCGCGTGGCAAAGGCGACGCCACTTTACTTGTAAGTAAAGCTATAGAGTGCTGTAAAGAGCGGTGGCCTGAACGAGATATTTATATTGGCGCACAAACCTACTTACTTGATTTTTACCGCTCCTTTGGCTTTGAAGATTACAAAAGTGAATATCTAGAAGACGGTATACCTCATCAAGATATGATTTTAAAACTCACTCAATAAATCCAATTGAAGCAGCTATAAAAAAGCCCACTAATGTGGGCTATTTTATTTAAAACTATTTTAAGGCTAAGGTATCATTTAGCTCAATAGTGAATGTAAAAACACCATGCCAATAGCCAGTGGACATACAAACTTAGTATACCAAGGCCATATTTTCCAAAACAATGTATTGTGAACTTCAGGGTTACCCTCTTGAATTGCTTTTAGTAATGAGCCTCTATACCAAATCCAGCCTACAAATATACAACACATAAGACCAAGTAAAGGCTGAGCTACTTTTGTAGTGAGAGTGATTACTAAGCCAAATAAGCTGCTAAGGTTACACACAATTGTAATACTGACGATAGCGATTAGCGCCCCAATTAACCACGTTGCTTGAACGCGTTTCATCCCAAAGCGCTCTACGGTGTATGATACTGGCGCCTCTAACATTGAAATAGATGATGTTAAAGCGGCAATACTCATTAACGCAAAAAATGAAAAACCCACAAATAAGCCAACTTCGCCCATTCCATCAAATAAAGCGGGGAGTACCTGAAACACTAATGTATCTTCAGAGAGTAGCTTACCCGTTGTGGCCGAGAATATTTCAACGCCTTGAGCTTGTGCTACGTACATAGCCGGAATAATCAGTAAACCTGCAACAAAGGCTATAAATACATCAATAAGGGTTACATAGGCACCTAAAGAAACGAGGTTTTCTTTTTTACTAATGTACGAGCCGTAAATAATCATTACGCTAGTGCCAAGCGATAAAGAGAAGAAAGCTTGCCCTAGTGCACTTACTAATAGTTTTGCGTCAAAAATAGATGAAAAGTCAGGAACTAAGTAGGCTTTTAAGCCTTCCATAGCACCATCTTGCGTCATTACGTAGGCAATAAGTGCAAATAAAATGCCTAAAAGTGCAGGCATTAAACGCTTAGACCACTTCTCAATACCGTTTTCAACGCCTCTACTTATAATAGCGACAGTTAGTACGATAAAGATCATAGTAAATATAATATTTCGAGTAAGTGATTGCTCGCTTAACCATGTAGATGCTGTGTTGGCACCAACTAAAGTGGCTATGGGTTCAGCTGTGGCGCTGAGCATCCAACCGGCAACAATGGCGTAAAAGCTTAGTATAAAGCCAGCGCATAAAATACCGCCAAAACCAACAGCAAAGGCAAAGTGTTTTTGCCATGGCTTATTAGATATTTTTTTAAGTGATGACACTGCGTTTGCTTGGCCATGACGTCCAATCATAAGTTCAGCCATTAAAGCGGGGTAGGCTAAAAAGAACGCAAGGACTAAATATGCGACTAAAAATGCAGCACCGCCATTACTTGCTGTTTGTGTAGGGAATCCCCAAATATTGCCCAAACCAACGGCAGAACCCGCGGCGGCCATAATAAAACCAAAGCGAGAGCTAAACTCGCCTCTAACTGCGCTCATATTATTGTACTTCTCTATTGTGTGACGGCGGTGACAATCTACTGGAAATGTAAAAAAATAAAAAGTGCTTATTTGCTGATCTAGCACAAATTAATAAGTAAAGTGTATGTTATAACCATCGATTTTAATTGTTGTTATTAAGTCGTTTAAAATAACGAGTTGATTTTGTTTAATAATTGTTAATTACAGTCTGTAACTATTGCTTTACGGATTATGGTGCTGTGCAATAGTGAGAGTAAAGCACGCACCACCTAACTGGGTGCTTTTACTTACTTTAACGCTGCCATGATGCCAATCAGCTACTTTGGTAACAATGGCTAAGCCAAGGCCATAACTCTTATCGGCTCTGTTACGGTGATCTTCCTCTCTAAAAAATGGGCTAAATACGTTATTAAAGTTTTCTTGTGCGATACCAGGGCCGTCATCTTCTACCGTTATTATAAGCTGTTGCTCGTGTAACTTTGCACTGAGGTAAATATGTTGGTTTGCAAAATCACATGCGTTAGTTAATAAGTTAGTAATTGCACGAGCCAGCCAGTGAAGATCTGCATTTATTATTTTATCTGTACTATTGAGTTGTACGTTGAGCATTTGCATTTCAAGTTTTGGTGCAAGTTGAACTAAAATATCTTCAAGGTAGGATTTAATATTGGTTGATGAATAGGTTAGTTTATTCGCGTTTTGCTCTAATGTAGCAAATGCTAAATAGCTACTAAGCATCGATTCCATATGATCTAAATCGTTCTCCATACGAGTTAAATACTGTTTTACTTTTTGCTCATCATGGCTATCTAATGCCGCATCTAAACCAAATCGCAGGCATGCGATAGGAGTGCGTATGTCGTGAGACAAGCTTGAGGCCATTAGTTTGTTTTCGGCGACAAGTTTCTCTATTTGGCTAGCCATGCGGTTAAAAGTAAGTTCTACATCTTTTATATAGGTAAAATGCGATACCTTTATTCGGGCTTGAACATTACCAGAGGCAAACTTTTTAGCGGCTTCATTTAAGACAGTTAGCCGTTTAGCTAAGGGCGCGATAATAAACCCCATAAATACACATAGGCCTGCGTAAAATAGTAGAGTTAATATAATGTCGTTATGCTGCTCGCTATCAAAAATTTTATCTAAACGCATTGATAAGTGAAAAGGATTTAAAACGTCGCTACTATAAAGCATATAAAAGCCTTGCTGATCTTCTAAAATCAGCCCACCTGGCGTGTGCATTTGTAATAATAAAGAAGGTGGTAAAGCGAGTGACTCATTTGGCTTGTAGTCAATTAAAACATCAAACTCTCGGGCTAGTTGTTTTACATAATCGCTGCGCTCAGATGTAGGTATGTTAGCTAACTGCTTATTAAAACCCATGATCATTTTACTTTGCTGACTAAATTCATCTTGTGGGGTATGCGCTTGTTGACTAAAAGCATCAATAAGCCAGCCCAATACCACAATAGATAAAAGTGCACTGCCTAGAAGCGATATATAAAACTTTTTCATTTATTTATTCATCGCTCTATTACCACGCGGTAGAAACAAGTAAATATCCACGGCCCCAAATAGTTTTAATTTTTTCAGGGTTTTGTGGATCATCATTAAATTTTTTACGAAGTGCAGAAATAAGTACATCAACACTTCTATCAAGCCCGTCGTACTCTCTACCTTTCGTCGCTTTAAATACGGCATCGCGTGAGACAACTTGACCTGCATTGCTTGCAAGGTAGTGTAATAATAGATATTCGGCGCTTGATATGTTTATATCTTGCTCGTTAAGGGTCACATTTCTAGATTCGGTATTAATACTAAGTGCACCAACTTGAATAACGCTTTGGCTAACCTGTGGCTTATTTGGCTCATTGTTTTGACGCAGTGCTGCTTTTATTCGCGCTAGCAATGCACGCGGACGCACCGGTTTCATTATGTAGTCGCTTGCGCCAACTTCTAAACCAATAACTTCATCCATCTCTTCATCGCGTGCGGTGAGCATTATAATAGGCGAATTATAAAAGCTACGAAGCTCTCTACATACGCTGATACCATCTTGCCCCGGGAGCATAATATCAAGGAGCACAATATTTGGGTTTAACGTTTTGACCTGGCTAACAACTTCGTCACCACGATGACAAACATGCGTTGTATAGCCTTGCTCTGTTAAATATTCAGCAACCCATTGCGCTAGTGATGCATCGTCTTCAACAAGTAAAATAGTGCCGTAGTTATCCATAAAATATCCCTAATGCAATTGGTATTAAAATAGTCGCCAGCGGCGTTTTTTTTGTCTGTTTTGATAAACCCACTGTAGTTTTACTTCTGCTGTACTGATGACTTTGGATGTATTGCTATCAAATAGTTCAAATGAAATGCTTTGCTGTGAGTCAAAAGCATAATTAAAAGTACCACTTTGTTGCTTTAGCCAACATTGCATAATGTACTTTGAAGTTGCATCGCGTAGGCAGTAATTACCAATGATAGGTTGCTCCCACGTAAGTGTAACATCGGCATAGCAATTACGCCCTTCGCGCAGTGCAACGCAAGTGTCGGGTAGTGCTATGAGTGCTTCAGGGGGGTCCTGCGCTTTAACAGTAAAGGTACTGGGAAAGATCAGTAATACCCAGATCCATCTAAAATACATAACGTAGGCCTACCTTGGCTTTATGTTGATATCCTTGGGAAATAATTGGACTGTCGTCAATTTCTTTTGAAAACCATGTAGTAAGCCAACCGGATAAAAACACCCAATCTTGGCTTATTGGATATTCAGCATGGAACTCAAAGATAATACTAGTACTGGCATTGCTGGTATAAACCGGGCGAAGGCTGGTGGCTTCATCGCTATCAATGCCAAAGTAATAATTGGTAAAGTCAGCAGAGTAGGCGCTTAAACCAACACCAGACCTAAACTCCCAGTTTCGCCATGGCAAAATGTGGCTAAAAAAGCTATTTATAACCCAGCCATTATGGGCACCAGATACGTCATGAAGGTATTCAAAGGAGAATTGTGAGTTTTCAAATCGGCGCGAGAGCCTAAGACCAACATCAAAATCGTAATTACGTTTTTTAATACCTTGGAGTTCTTTTATAACACCGTGGTTATAAAACCCGAGGCCTTTTTCGTCAAACCCGGCTTGAGTATTTGTGCCAAGTATATCTAAGCCCCAATCAAATTTATCTATAAGGCTGTAACCAATTACAAGGCCACCGCTGAGTTGATTGTGATCAAAATCAAGATAAAATTTATCGTAAGAAACAGCAAGACTTAAATCAAGCTCAACGCCCTTATCGTAAGATTCGATACCGATTAGGTAAGAATCTTCAATATAAAAACCCGCACCGGCACTCCAATCCCACGCAAAGCCTTGGGTTGGTTCTAACGTATTGTCTGCATAATAGCGATTACTTGCCATACTTGTGGTGCTAAAAATAAAGCAAAAAAGCAATGTTATGCTCACTAAAGTATGGTTAAGCAAAGTGTTTCTCATCCCTATAGGGCCTAATTATTATTTGTTATTAAGCGTAGTATATTGTTAATTCGTTCCTTTAATCTGTAAAAAAATGTAGTAAGTGTTAGGTCTGTTGAACTTTCAAAGTTAAATTTGCAGCAGTCTGTTTGGTATTTAGGCAAGGCAGAGCCTATGCAGTGTGGCTATTCCCCATAAATGGGCGATAACGTAGCATTAATGCCAAACAGGCGCTGCCCAAAGGGTTCTTCCTAGGGGCTATTTACGCTTTGTTGCTCGGTTTTTACTTATTCTTACATGGATGTAAGCCATTAGAATAACGCAGGAGCAGTTACCGAGCCCACTAGGTTACAAACCTCGCGCCGCGATTAAATAGCCCCTAGTTTGAACAAATTTTAATCCGTAAAGTTCAACAGACCCTAATTTACTGAACTTTAATTTTATCGATTAATATACTGCTTAAGTAAAACTGCATCATAGGCGTTAATGCGCTTACTTCTGTTCTGTTACATGGACCACTAAGCTTGGCAAGGCTAGATAACTTTGACAACGTTTTGTACTGAGGAATTTGAATGTCTTTTCCAAGTCTTTCCATGCGGGCTTCATCAGTATTTTGCTGATGGACAAAAGCGACAACCTCAAGCTCATTAGTTATTTTTTGCTCTTCGGTGAAACTATAAACTAGCGGCTCACGATGAAAACTTGCACTATCAATAGAAGATTTAGCAAACCAAACAACATCACCCGATGCTTTGTGTGTGAGGCGCATACTTACTTGTGCGAATATTGCAGCACATTCCTGAGTTGGGTATTGCTGAGCAATATCTGAATATAATGTAAAAGGGTTCTCAGGTTGCTTTATTGCGTACTTAACATCGTCAGTGAAAGTTAAATCAAGTTGCTGAATAGTTAGTGTGTAGTCGCTGTTATTTTTAGTGGTTACTTTTAGCTGTTTATCGTTAAGTGCTTGGCTAATTTGCGATAAAAGTTTATCGGTTACACTTGCCTTATCGGTAATAATTTTTACTGTTTGGTTTCTAACTACCTTATGTGCAGGAAGTTGAACGGATTTAACTTTTGGGGATGAGTGTTCTGTGGTGTACTCAAGCTGGTAGGTCTGACTTTTTAATGTTGGCTTTAATGGCATAGCCAGTGGCTCGGCCGGCTGCTTTGTAAGAGTACAACCAGTTGATAATATAACAAAAAGTGACACAACTAAAAAACGCATAAGTACTAAACACTCGCTTAAAACCAAATAATCGTCGTATTGTACGTTAGTCCAAACAAAACTTCATGATATTATCTACATAGATGTAGTTAAAAAGATAAAATTTATAAAAATGAAGTATCTCAAATCTTTATTGTATAGCCTACCTGCTTTGTGTTTGTTGTTTAGCTCTGTGAGTTTTGCAGCAAAAGCAGATCCTGATTGGGATGCATTTGTAAAAAAGTACGGCCGTTATGCGCAAAAAAAACTGAAAAATAAAGGTATACCAGGCGCTGCACTTTCGATTGTAAGTACAAACAACTCAGACTACATCCATACTATGGGTGTAACTAAAACCCGAAATGGACAAAAAGTAAATAAGCATACCCGGTTTAGGCTCGCGTCTGTTTCTAAAACATTTGCAGGCTCGTTATCTGCTAAATTAGCCAATGAGGGCTTACTTAAATTAGATAAAGCTGTTAGCGATTACATAACTGAGTTCAAAGGGACTGTTTATCAAGATGATTTAAAGGTATTTCACCTTTTAAGTCATGCAAGTGGGTTAGTGCCTAATGCGTACGATAATTTGATAGAGTCTCGTATGGATTACCCCAGTATTGTTGAAAAATTACTTAGTGTTAAACCTATTTGCAAACCAGGCGAATGTTATGGTTATCAAAATGTTATGTTTAGCCTTATAGGTAATGTGATATTACAAAGCAGCGGTAAAAGTTACGCGCAGTGGTTACGAGAAACTATTTTTGCGCCTTTAAAAATGAGTGATGCCAGCTTAGGTTTTGAATCTATGGTTCAGGATGAAAATTACGCATTACCACACGTGCGCGGTACAAAACGTTGGTATAGCGCTAAGCTTAAAAAAAATTATTATAAAGTGGGACCTGCAGCGGGTGTAAACGCAAGTGCAAGTGACATGGCCATTTGGTTAAAAGCCCAGCTAGGGCAATACCCTGATGTTTTGTCATTGGATACTCTCGCAAAGCAAACGCGTCCTTATACACATACAAAAAAAGAAATGCATCGCAGGGTGTGGAAAAAACACCTTAATGAGGCTTATTACGGACTAGGTTGGCGGGTTTATAATTACGCTGATGAAACGCTTTACTATCATAGTGGCTGGGTGCAAGGATATAGAAGCGATGTGGTTGTGTTTCCCCACTTAAATGTTGGTTTTAGTTTAATCGTTAATGCTGAAACCGGCGTAATAAATGAATTAACGACTGAATTTATCGACAGGCTATTAGAATACAAACGAGGAAAAAAAATATGAATAAAATAATATTAGCAATCACTTTTTTAGCCTTGTCATTTAATTGTAGTTTGGCATTTGCCGCACCTGACGAGGTATATTTGTTTCGTCATAGCGAAAAGTTAACGGGGAAAAACCCAGCGCTCTCAGAAGAGGGGAAGGCACGTGCAAATAATTTAGTTACTTTGTTTAAAAAACATCAAAATATACATCTTTTTAGCAGCAACTATAAACGCACGTTGCAAACAGCCGCACCTTTGCAGGCACATTTTAATACCAAATTAAATGTGTATAACGCAGGTGAGCTAGGTGATTTAAAAAATGAGTTACTCAAACTAAAGGGTGTAGTTGTTGTTATTGGGCACAGTAATACGACGCCGCAACTGGCTGAACTACTCTCCAATGAAAAAGTGCCAGCTATGAGTGAAACACAATTTACTCAGTATTTTATATTGCATAATAAGCCCAGAAGTAATGGCACTGATTATGATGTAACGCATCATACAATGAGCTTTTAAAATAAAAAGTGTTATATAACAAAAAACCAGCATTAAGCTGGTTTTTTAATTTAAACGTACTAAATCCTTTAAATAGGATTAATTAGTTACGTGGTAAATGTATTTTTTTCTCAACACTTTGACGATAAAGCACAATAGTGTGACCTATCGTTTGTAGCTTAGTCGCACCAGTTTCACGTACGATTGCTTCAAAAATAAGTGCTTTTGTTTCACGATCATCAGTTGGAACTTTAACTTTGATTAATTCGTGAATTTCTAATGCACTTTGAATTTCGACTACTACGCCTTCGGTTAAACCGTTAGAACCTAGTAAAACTACAGGCTTGAGGCTATGTGCCTGACCTTTTAAAAACTGCTTTTGTTTGTTTGATAATGTCATGTTTATACAAATTTTGCTGAATATGGCTTGAATTAAGGGTATTCTAACGCCATCTAGAGAATATTACTAATTAGTTGCGTGTTAATTTATGACAAATAAAAAACAGTCAGCCAGTTCACAGCGATGGCTGAAAGAACATTTTGATGATAAATATGTTCAAGAAGCGCAAAAAAAAGGCTGGCGTTCCCGAGCGGTTTTTAAATTAGATGAAGTACAAAATAGAGATAAGTTACTTCGCCCTGGTATGACCGTTGTTGATTTAGGAGCAGCTCCAGGAAGCTGGTCACAGTATTTGGCAGAAAAAGTCGGTGACAAAGGTCAAGTAATTGCCTGTGACATATTACCTATGGACTCACTTGCGGGTGTTGACTTTTTACAAGGCGACTTTCGTGAAGAAGCTGTGTTAAATGCGTTGCTAAAACGTATTGATGGTAAAAATGTTGATGTGGTACTCTCTGACATGGCACCAAATATGAGTGGTAATAACTCAGTAGATCAAGCGGGTAGTATGTATTTGGTAGAACTTGCGCTGGATATGTGTAGTCAAGTACTAAAGAAAAATGGCGCATTTATTGTTAAGGTTTTCCAAGGTGAAGGCTTTGATCAATACTTGCAAGATGTACGTAATAGTTTTAAAGCAGTGAAAATACGCAAACCTGATGCCTCACGTGCCCGTTCTCGGGAAGTATATATAGTAGCGACTGGATACAAACTGTAGTACAGTTGCTTGGCGTTTAGTTGAATTTAAATTAATTGGATACAAGAGGTTAACCCCTTGAGCGATATGGCGAAAAATTTAATACTATGGCTGGTGATTGCAGTTGTGCTGATGTCAGTCTTTCAGAGCTTTAATGGTGGCGAGCAAGTTGATCGTCAAACAAGTTACACTCAATTTGTTAAAGATGTCCGCAGTGGCTCTTTACAAGAAGTTATTATCGACCGCGGTACAGGAAATATTACTGGTACTAAGAGCAGTGGTGAGCGTTTTCAAACAACGATGCCAATGTACGATGAAGACTTAATAAATGATTTACTTAAAAATGATGTAAATGTGAAGGGTGTACAACCTGAAGAACAATCATTCTTAGCAAGTATATTTATTTCTTGGTTCCCGATGATACTGCTTATAGGTGTATGGATATTCTTCATGCGTCAAATGCAAGGCGGCGGCGGTAAAGGCGCTATGTCATTTGGTAAGAGTAAAGCTCGTTTAATGAGCGAAGATCAAATTAAAACAACGTTTGCAGATGTTGCTGGTTGTGATGAAGCGAAAGAAGATGTTACCGAATTGGTAGACTTTTTACGTGACCCTTCTAAGTTTCAAAAGCTTGGCGGTAGTATTCCTAAAGGCGTACTAATGGTTGGTCCTCCTGGTACTGGTAAAACGTTACTTGCAAAGGCTGTTGCGGGTGAAGCGAAAGTACCGTTTTTTACAATTTCTGGTTCAGATTTTGTTGAAATGTTTGTCGGTGTTGGTGCGTCACGTGTACGTGATATGTTTGAGCAAGCTAAAAAAGCGGCACCTTGTATTATCTTTATAGATGAGATTGATGCGGTTGGTCGTAAACGTGGCGCAGGTATGGGCGGCGGTAACGATGAACGTGAGCAAACACTCAACCAAATGCTAGTAGAAATGGATGGTTTTGGTGGTAACGAAGGTATTATCGTTATTGCGGCAACTAACCGACCAGATGTTCTAGACCCTGCATTACTTCGTCCAGGTCGTTTTGACCGTCAAGTAGAAGTTGGTTTACCTGATATCCGTGGTCGTGAGCAAATACTCAAAGTACACATGCGTAAGGTGCCATTAGGCGATAACGTAGAAGCGGCTCTTATAGCACGTGGAACACCAGGTTTTTCTGGCGCTGATTTAGCGAACTTAGTAAACGAAGCTGCACTTTATGCTGCACGTGGTAATAAACGTGTTGTAAGTATGGCTGAATTTGACGCTGCTAAAGATAAAATCATGATGGGCGCAGAGCGCAAAACCATGGTGATGAGCGAGCAAGAAAAAGAAATGACAGCATATCACGAAGCAGGCCACGCAATTGTGGGCCGTATGGTTCCTGAACATGATCCAGTTTACAAAGTATCTATTATTCCACGTGGCCGTGCGCTAGGTGTAACAATGTACTTGCCTGAACAAGACCGTGTTAGTCATTCAAAAGAGCTTTTAGAATCAATGATTTCAAGCCTTTATGGTGGCCGTATTGCTGAAGCGCTTATTTATGGTGCTGACAAAGTAACAACGGGTGCAAGTAACGATATTGAGCGCGCAACTGATATTGCACGTAAAATGGTTACACATTGGGGTTTAAGTGAAAAGCTAGGTCCATTGCTTTACGCTGAAGATCAAAACGAGATGTATATAGGTGGTGGCGGAAGCCGTGCATCTAGTATGTCGGATGATACTGCTAAAGTAATTGATGCTGAAGTACGCTTGTTTTCAGATCGTAACTACCAAAGAGCAGAAGAAATATTAAAAGAAAATATTGATATTCTTCACTCAATGAAAGACGCGTTAATGAAATACGAAACAATCGACGCTAAGCAAATTGATGATTTAATGGCGCGCCAACCAGTGCGTGAGCCGCGCGATGCTCATGACCGCCATGAAGCTAAGCCGGTAAAAGAGCAAGAGCCAGTGCTTGATGAAAGTCAAAAAGCGGATGATTCATCGAAAAAAGATGAAACAAACCTTGATGATAAAGCTGAATAATCGTTAAAATAGCTAGTGAAAGCCCCGAATTTCGGGGCTTTTTTGTATCAGCTATTTAGAAAAAGAATAAAGGTTGGCAATGACTAATATATTAAAGCTTCCCAGAGGACGTACGCTCAATATTGAAAAGCCTGTTATTATGGGAATATTGAATGTAACGCCTGACTCATTTTCTGACGGCGGGCAGTTTTTAGACCCCAAAATAGCGCTAAAGCGCGCAATGCAATTGTTAGAGGATGGTGCGCAAATTTTAGATATTGGGGGGGAGTCTACCCGGCCCGGCGCGCCAGATGTGAGTTTAAAAGATGAACTTTCCCGAGTAATTCCTGCTATTAAAGCGATACGTGAGTACAGTGATTGCGTTATTTCAATTGATACTAGTAAAGCGCAAGTTATGGAGCAAGCAATACTCGCTGGGGCAGATATAGTCAATGATGTAAGAGCTCTACAAGAAATAAACGCCTTAGAAACGGTTGCGCAGTATGAAGATGTAGCAATTTGTTTAATGCATATGCAAGGGCAACCTCGCAGCATGCAGTGCGCACCTCATTACGACAATCTGTTTGCAGATATAAATATGTTTTTTAGTGAACGTATTAAAGCATGTGAAACAGCAGGGATTAAGTTTGAGCGACTTATTCTAGACCCTGGTTTTGGATTTGGAAAAACACTTAGCCATAACTATCAAATATTGGCTAAGTTTGATGATTTTAATAAGTTAGGTTTGCCATTATTGGCCGGATTATCTCGTAAGTCGATGATAGGTAATCTATTAAATAGAGAAACAAATGAGCGATTAGCGGGCAGCTTAGCTGGTGCGTTAATCGCGGCGCAAAATGGCGCAAAAATTATTCGTGTACATGACGTTAAAGAAACCGCAGATGTACTTGGTGTATATCAAGCCTGCGAGAAAGGATTTGTATAATGAAAGAAAGAAAATATTTTGGTACTGATGGCGTACGTGGTCTGGTAGGAACGTCACCAATTAATCCTGAGTTTGCAATGAAGTTGGGTTGGGCTGCCGGACGCGTATTATCACAAAGTGGCACTAAAAAAGTAATTATAGGTAAAGATACGCGTATTTCGGGCTACATGCTTGAAACTGCACTTGAGGCTGGTTTAATTGCCGCTGGTATTGATGTTGTATTACTGGGTCCAATGCCGACACCTGCAGTTGCGTATTTAGCGCAAACATTTCGTGCAGAGGCAGGCATAGTAATTAGTGCCTCACATAACCCTTATTACGATAATGGTATTAAGTTTTTCAATGGGCAGGGTCTAAAGCTTGACGATGAAGTAGAGCTTCAAATTGAAGCGATGCTTGATGAGCAAATGACATGTGTTGCTTCAGATAAACTAGGTAAAGCTTCGCGTTTAGTTAGTGCAGACGGCCGTTATATAGAGTTTTGTAAGAGCCAGTTCCCCCAAGGGTTATCTTTAGAAGGTCTTAAAATTGTTGTCGATTGCGCAAATGGCGCTACATACCATATAGCTCCTTCTGTCATGCGTGAACTTGGCGCTGAAGTTATAACACATGCATGCGAGCCTAATGGCGTTAATATAAATCATGAATGTGGCGCTACTCATGTAGATACTCTTAAGCGCAAAGTGCTTGAATTTAAAGCTGACGTAGGTATTGCATACGATGGGGATGGCGATCGTGTAATGATGGTTGATCATAATGGTCGTGTATTTGATGGTGACGATTTAGTTTATATTATTGCTTGCCAAGCTGCCGAAGATGATATGTTGGGTGGAGGTGTAGTTGGCACTGTAATGTCTAACATGGGTCTTGAAAATGCTTTAAAAGCGAAAGGTATCGAGTTTGCTCGCAGTAAAGTGGGTGACCGCTATGTAATGGAATTACTACAGCAAAAAGGCTGGAAAATTGGCGGTGAAAGCTCAGGCCATGTATTAAATTTAGATTTAATTAGCACGGGTGATGGCATTATATCAAGTTTGCAAGTACTTGCAGCTATGGTTGCACAAAACCGTACACTACAAGATTTGGGTGCTGGTTTTACTAAATATCCAATGAAAATGATTAACGTGCGTTATACCGCTGGAACAGATCCGACAAAAGCGCCAGAGGTACTTTCAGCTGTAGCAGAAGTTGAGCTTGCTTTAGGCGAAAAAGGACGAGTTTTACTGCGCAAATCAGGCACTGAACCTGTTGTTCGTGTTATGGTTGAAGCCGAGCAGGAAAAAATTGTAATAGACAGCGCTCAAAAAATTGCAGCTGTTGTAGAATCTATGAGCAAACGGACTGATTAATAACAATAACCTCTTGTAACTTTGGGCGAGAAAAGTTAATATCTCGCCCGCTTTCTAATGTGGAGTGGAAAATGGCAATACGCAAGGCGATGGTCGCAGGCAACTGGAAAATGAATGGTTCGTTAGAGCTAGTTAAACAAATGTCTGATGCTATTAACGATGTAAAATCACAAGAGATGGACATTGTTTTATTTCCTCCATTCCCACTTGTACCAGCGATGATAGCTAGTGGTGTTTCTACAGGCGCTCAAACTGTTTCTGAAAATACACCTGGTGCGTTTACCGGTGAAGTAGATGGACAGCTTCTAAAAGATTTAGGTGCAACTTACGTACTCGTGGGTCACTCTGAACGCCGTAGTATTTATAACGAAAGTAATGAAACTGTCGCTGAAAAGTTTGCTAGAGCACAAGAAGTTGGGTTAACACCAATTTTATGTATTGGCGAAAGTGAAAGTGAGCAAGAAAACGGTCAAACCGAACAAGTAGTTGCTGCACAAATTGATGCAGTAATTGAAAAATTAGGTGTAGCAGCACTGAAAGATTCTGTGATAGCATACGAGCCCGTTTGGGCCATAGGCACAGGTAAGACTGCATCGCCAGAGCAGGCACAAACTGTTCATAAATTTATCCGTGATAAAATTGCTGCACTTGATAGCACTTTAGCACAAGGGCTTTCCATCTTATATGGTGGTAGCGTTAATGAAAAAAATAGCGAATTATTATTTGCACAAACAGATATAGATGGCGGCTTAATTGGCGGCGCAAGTCTAAAAGCAGAATCTTTTACTGCAATCTGTAACAGTGCAAAAGGGACTGTATAAGATGTACGAAATTTTATTAGTAGTTTATTTAGTTGTGGCTTTAGCTCTAGTTGGAATGGTTTTAATTCAACAAGGTAAAGGCGCAGATATGGGTTCTTCATTTGGTGCTGGTGCATCAGGCACGGTTTTTGGTTCGTCAGGTGCTGGTAACTTTATGACAAAAACAACCACAAGCTTAGCAACAGTATTTTTTGTTTTAAGCATTGTGCTAGGTAACCTAACTGCAGGTCAAATTAAAAAGACTGACGAGTGGGAAAACCTAGAAGCAGCTCCTGCAGTGGAAACTGTAGTTCCTGTTGAAGAAGATGTTCCGGTAACATCTACGAAAGAGCAAAGCTCTGACGTACCGAACTAATTTAGCGTAATGTTATCGTTAAACGATTTATACTCCTCAAATAAATCATATGTTTAACAAATAAGCGAAAGCTTAAAAATGCGGATGTGGTGGAATTGGTAGACACGCCACCTTGAGGGGGTGGTGCTTTCGGGCGTGGGGGTTCAAGTCCCCCCATCCGCACCAAATTTAGAAACCAGTAACAGAAATGTTACTGGTTTTTTTGTGCCTGCGATTTAAATTGAATGTTATTTGTACTTTCTTTTTTAAAGAGCAATTAGTTATGTAAAATTTTGAATTATTTGTAAAAAAAACTAGAAATATTACAAATTTAGTTAACACTTATGAGTAATAAGCCGATAATAGATTTAGACAATAAAATAAGGTATTCACAATGGCTTCAGGCTTCTCTTTTCAAAATCTCAGCATAAGTAAAAAAATACATGCGATTACGAGTATTGCTGTCGTTGCATTTTTAGTGATTGTTCTGATCAACTATTTTGCTATGAATGATAATAGAATTGCACTTGATGAAATGGAAAAATCATCCTACAAAGTTGTTAAGTTAACATCAGCTAATGTTGGCATTTTAGAGAAGCTGGACGAACTTTACACCCAAGCCGTAACATTTGGTGAGCAAGATTTAGTCGAGAAAGCATCTGACACATACAAGCAACTTGAGTTGAATATTATTGCGATAGAAAAAATAAATGCCTCTTACATTCACAGTGACACTAAAGAGCAGCTCGCAAATTACGAAAAAATATCAGCGACTATCGCAAATGGCATGGTAAATGGAACAGCAGATTTTAGTGAAATTCAACAACAAGCACAGAGGAAAACAGCGCTTTATACCGATGTCCTAGAAAAGTTTAAGGCAGCACAAGTCAAAGCTGACGATCGCTTTTTTGAACTTGTTGCAAGCACAAAGGACCGTTCTGATTACGCCCTTACGTTAATGTTAGTTGTTTCTATTGTATCGCTTATTTTATTACTCTTTATGGCTATTTGGATAGCTAAGCGAATTGCTTCTTCGGCAAGTGATGCGGCAAATAATTTAAGCTTATTAGCAAGCGGTAAAGGCTCGCTAAGCACTAAATTGACAGTTAACTCTGAAGATGAAATAGGTCAAGTATCTATAAACTTCAACTCTTTTATTGGCATATTGAAAAAAACGGTGTTAGAAATTATCGCGGTTTGCGAACCGTTAATGGAAAACTCTACTCGTTTAGTGCAGGGGATGGAACAAGCGGAGCGTGCAACGACCAAACAAACCACTGATGCTGAGATTGTAAAGCAATCGATGGAAGAGATGAAACAGAGTGTAGGAGATATCTCTCAATCAGCTGCAAGTGCTTCTCATGCAGCGCAAACGGCAGAGAAAGAAGTTGAGCAAAGTCGAACTCAAGTACGAACATCAGTAACCGCTTCTCGTACGTTAAGTGATGAGATTAATCACGCTGCTACAACTATCAATAAATTAGCAGACGATACAAAAAATGTGTCGCAAATATTAAATGTTATTACATCAATAGCGGAGCAAACAAATTTACTAGCACTTAACGCTGCCATTGAGGCTGCTCGTGCTGGTGAGCATGGCCGAGGCTTTGCTGTTGTTGCTGATGAAGTTAGAGAGCTTGCATCGCGAACTGCTCACTCTACAAATGAGATTCGAGAGCTGTTGACTACTTTAACTGAAGCGGCTAACGAATCAGTTACTGCAATGACGACTGCAAGAGATATGGCTACAGATAATGCAACTGCAGCAGAAAAAACGGGCATTTCTATAGAGAAAATTGCAGAGCAAATGCTAGAAATAAATGGGATGAACTCACAAATTGCTGCTGCCACAGAAGAGCAAACATCAGTTGCTGCTATGGTTGTAGAAAACGTGACAAATATGCACGTATCATTTGAAGATACAATGGACTCGCTAACGGCTGTGAGGGATGTAGCTAAAAACCTTCATTACCTTTCAGATAACCTATTAGATGCCACGGCTAAATTTAAAGTTGAGTAATGTAACTACACCAATTCGCAGTAATGCTTATTCATTTTGAGAGGGCAGGTCAGACGCTAGCTGCGTTAAAATTTCTTATTTAGAATACTAAATAAGAAATTATTTGCCTTGCTATCGACACCGTTTCTCTCCCTCAAAATATTTTACTTAATTGAGCGAATTGTTATTAAAGTTAAGTTATAAAAAAACCACCGATTAGGTGGCTTTTTTAATTTAATAATAGCAATTAAAAGGTAGCAATCACTTTAACTTTATCAGTTGCTTTACTGCTATCTATATAGCCGATTGAATCACCATTAGCGGCAACAAAGTCAATGACAGCTTGATCTGAATCAAACTTTTCAGGCGGTGTCCCTTTACCTGTAAAAACAAGTTTTGACCAATAGGCATTTAATTGGCTGCTCGATTTACCTACCACTTTAGAATTGAATTCATCAGCAATAGCGGTACCGTTTTGAGTTGCTGGGTTGACTTTATTGCCGTTATCAAACGACTTGGCCTTTCCTAAGTAAATTTTCTTAATAGTCTCTGCATCAAGTGCATTTGCATTACTAGGATTTACAATTACTGCAACTTCAGCCAAAGCACCGAAAGAACATAATGAAAGCGCACTAGCTAGGATTAATTTTTTCATATTCCGCTCCAATTAAAATACTAAATCAACACCAACGGCGACTATATCCGTTTCAGTGTCAGTGATGTCATCATCAAATCGACTGAAGTCAATTTTAAATGCAGCTGAAGGGTGGAAGTCATAACGTGCGCCAATTGTGTATACGTTACTCTCTGCACGCATGCTCTCGAGGGCAAAGTTCACAGTAGTATTTAATAAAGGAATTGATTCAAGAGTATTAAAACGTGACGAATCATGCTTATCATCATTTTTTTCATAGGTGAAGTGAACAATAACATCATCTATACGATAACCCGCAGAGGCATAGTATTGTGATTGTTCAGCCAAAATACTTCCCTCTACTTCAAACTGTGTATATTCAGCATCAAATAAGAAGTTATCATAGTCAATAGAGAAGCCAATACCAACAAAAGTTGTTTCATCTTCGTCAGTAATCAGATCATTTACTGTACTGGTTAAACCGTTAGTATTGAGTACATCAATAATTCCATTTAAGGCACTTAAGTTACTTGAGTCACTGCTATCAATAGAAATGCTAGTGTCGGCCACAATATATGCAGCTCGTGCACTGAACCAGTCGTATGATAGGCTCCAGTTTATACCGCCTAAATTATTTAACTCAGCAGGTAAGCTATCTCCAAATACATCTATATCGCCATCAAAAGCGCCGTAAAACCCTTGCAAAGTAGAGTCCCAATCTCCTAATTGATTGTTGTAAACAACACTCAAGCCTTCATAAGTCGAAAATGGGATACCGTACACTGAGCGAGGTGGGCGTACCCAGCGATAAGCATAGCCAACATCCAAAAAATCTGAGTATTTATAGAAAGGGACACGCATTTTACCAGCGCTAAATTGCAGTTCATCGCTGTATTCATAAGTAACATATGCCCATTCGAACGTGGCGTCAAAGTCGTCCTCTCCACGCGCAATAATTTGAGCCGTAGCCGTCAGTTTCTCTTGAAGATCAGCAGATAGTTGTAAAGCGAACTTACTCTCATTTTTAAATGAGATATCGTCGTCATATCCGTATAAGGTTTGATCACTGTCTAGGCTTTTACCACCCACAATAGATGCAAAACCATTAATACGTACTTCAGCGCTTGCATAGCTAGATGCAAGTACAGCACATACAGCTACTGCTACAGATAGCTTTTTCATATGTATTTCCTATTTGTTATTTAGATGTTGATTTCAATAGGATTATAGAAGTGATAGTGTTTTTTATCTAATAAATTTAGGAAGTTAATAAAAATAAATTTAGTAACGGCTTTTTAATTTTGTAACATATATATTTTATGTATGTATTAAAAGCAGAATAGTATGATTTTATTAGAATAAATTTTAAATCTAGTTAATAAGGCTTTTTTAAAGTGGCGGGAATATTATAACTAAATTTTCTTTTTACGTTCTTTGGTTAAGGAGTTAGAACGAATGTTGCTGGTAATTACAATGGCTATTATCAAGTTTGCTTAATCGGTTTTTAACTATTGATCTTACTTAAGTTTTTCTTACACCAAAGTAATGCCTGTTGCTTGTTTTTTACAGCGATTTTTTGATACACCTTGTGTAAATGTACACGAACTGTAGCTTCACTGATAAATAAAGTGTCTGCAATTGCGCTTGAATGTAAGCCAGAAAATAACAAGTTTAATACTTTCATTTCTTTGCAGGTTAAGTTATTTGATTGCAGCGCAGTTTGTTGTTCACTCGCTAGCATTTGTCTCATCCAACCATCAGTTACCGCACGTGGAAACCAAAGTTTCCCTTGTTCTATTGCTTCTAATCCTTGCTGCAGTAGTACTTCGTCAGTGCCTTCATAAAACAAACCTTTTAAATTAGGCCACTCTTTTAATGCCAAAACATCACCGTCTTTGGGCACGTCAAAAATAACGAGGCCTTGATGACCGTTTTTTAGCATAAACTGATTTATAAGTTCATGGTTGATAATGACGTTTAAAGCTTGATAATTAACAAGTAGGACGTTGAAGTCAGCTGCAACACAAAAAAGTGATGTGTAATTTGGGCTGGTGAAGCATGTGGGGCTTTTATTGGCTGTATTTTCAATATTCATAATATTCTATCCATAGACTACATTTTAGCACTATATTCTTATTTTTAGTTAATTTCAATGATACCTGAATGTGTTTTAGCTCTTTTTTTATACACTAAAGTACATGTATGAGTATGTTTTATGCGCTCTTTAAAATAGTATTTATGAGATTTTTTGTTTTAAAACAGTTCATTAGTGAGGTAAATATTAGAGGGGTTTATTTATGATAATTCATCTAAAGCTAACAATGCTTAAATTACTGTCATTTTCTATGAATTTATTTAAATAATTTTATACATTTATTCACAATAATGTCATATAATACCTGTCCAGAGGAAAGATGCTATTTAGCGTCTTTTTTTATGCCTAAAATTTATATTATCAATATAAAAGCATAACAAAAATCACACGGTATCCTTTGGAGAATATTTTGAAACTACGCACACTCTCACAGTTAAGCCTAGCAATTGTCGCTGCACTATCTACCTCAGTAAATGCTGAAGAAGCTAAAACAACAGCAAAACAAGACGCGTTTGAAAAAATCGAAGTCACAGCTCGTAAACGTACAGAGAGCTTATTTGAATCTCCAACCGCTATCACATCAATTGGGGCGAACCTAATTGATAAAGCCAATATGAGTAATCTTGAAGATATTGGCAAATATGTTCCAAACTTAAACATCACCCGTTACGGTGTTGGTAATGCAGCACATGCGTCTGTATTTATTCGTGGTATTGGTCTGCAAGATCACATAATAACTACTGATCCAGGTGTAGGCGTATACTTAGATGGCGTTTATTTAGGTCGTCAAATGGGTTCTAATTTATCATTACCTAATGTTGAGCGTGTTGAAGTGCTTCGTGGCCCACAAGGTACTTTATATGGTCGTAATACACTAGGTGGCGCTGTAAATGTAATTACAAAGCAACCTGGTGATGAAGGTATTGTAACTACTTCAGCTAAGCTGGGAAGTCGTGGACGTATTGCTGGTGATGTTTATTTTAATAACTCACTAAACGATGAACTAAGCATGTCTGCGAGTGCATCTTACAAAACACGTGATGGTGTTGGTGAAGCTGTTAATTTAGCAAATCCAGAGAAAGAAATTGGTGAGGAAGAAGAATTTAGTGGTCGTGTAGCCCTTAAATGGCAAGCGAACAGCGATTTAGCATTCACTTTTGCTTTAGATGGAGTTGATAACGAGTCAGGTCAATCGCCTTACACAATTGAATTAACTGACCCGCTAGATGCAAACGATGTGTTTAATGGCGACTTCCCATTATTGACTCAAGATTTAATTCCATCAGACCCTGATGATTTAGGTACAACCGTTGCAGGTATTGAATCAACTTCTTACTCAGGTTGGGGCACATCGTTCTCGGCTGATTGGGCAATTAACGATACTTATACTACTAAGTTTATTTCAAGCTACCGTACATCTGAGTATGAAGGTGGCCTAGATGACGATGCATCACCTTTAAACTTGTCTGAGTTTCCAGAAGAGGGCGGAGCTGATCAGTACTCGTTTGAAATTCAACTAAATGCCACATTTGATAATATGGACTTTGTGTCAGGCCTTTACTTTTTTAATGAAGATGGCTTTACACGTTCAGGCCCATTTGTATTCAGCCCATTTAATACACCCAATGGCTTATTGAATGACGGAGTAACAGAATCATTTGGTGGTTACGGCGATTTTGAAATTAACCAAGAAACTAATTCTTACGCAGCCTACTTTAATGCAAGCTACGATTTAACTGACGATTTAACGGTAGGTGGTGGCCTTCGTTATTCAAAAGATGAAAAAGATGCAAATGCTATATTCCCATCATTTCCTACTCGTAAGTATGTAAGTGCAGATTTTGATGCAGTTACCTGGGATGTAAATGCATCTTATCAGCTTAGCAATAATATGAATGTGTATGGCCAGATTCAAAAAGGCTACCAAACAGGCGGTTTTCCACCGCGCCCATTTGGTGGACCAGACCAGTTTGTATCATTTGACGAAACGAAAGCGATTAACTACGAAATGGGTCTAAAAGGCCAAGTACACGAAAATGTATCTATGATGCTTGCGGTATTTGTGACTGATTACACTGATTTAGCATTACCGTTTTCAGACCCAACAGCAGGTGGCGGTTTCGTAACAATTGTAGAAAATGCGGGTCAGTCTAAAGCACAAGGTATTGAGCTTGAAACAACCGTCGCTATTACTGATGATTTTACTATTCGCAGTGCAGTTGGTTATTTAGATTCTGAAATAACAGAAGTGGCTGAGGGTGTACAAGGTATAGGTAAAGGCGATTCACCAGCACTTACACCACGCTGGACTGTCATGGTTGCACCTTCTTACTTTATGGATTTAGAGAGCGGCGCAACACTTGCGTTTAATGCTAATTATTCGTACCGAAGCGAAATGCAAGGGCAATCAGTTTATAACCAAAGTGAGACCATTGACTCTCGTGAACTAGTTGGTTTTAATATTTCCTACACTAATCCATATGGCGATATGGAAGTTACACTGTATGGTGAAAACGTTCTAAACGAAGTTTACGATGTTGGTCGTCTACAACAATCAGGTTTTGTTGGCGTAATGCGCAGTAATGATCGAAGTGAATTTGGTTTGAAATTCAAAAAAGATTTTGAGCTATAAACTAAAATCAAGTAAATGTAATTGAAGTTTATTTTGCATAATAAAGGCCGAATCATGCTGTGATTCGGCCTTTGTGTATTCAATAGTAAGGTTATTATTTGCATCGTTTAAATTCCTAATTTTAATTGCTGATTTAAAACAATCCACATCCCCATTTTTGAGTCTTTGTATTAACTAAAATGCGCCTTTTTAGTTTGTGTAAAGGCTAGGTTGTTCGCTACAATGGCGCCTCTTAATTGCCAAACGGACTCTGTAATGAAAATTCTTGCCGATCAAAATATGCCTTTAGTTGAGCAGTACTTTGCAGACTTTGGTGAGGTTGAGCGTTTTGATGGTCGTAAATTAACGCCTGAACAATTAATAGATGTAGATGTTCTTCTTACTCGTTCGGTGACAAATGTTAATCATGAACTTTTGGTACAAGCTAACAAGTTGAGCTTTGTAGGTACTGCCACAATCGGCATTGACCATATTGATACGCAATTACTGCATGATAGAAATATTGCTTTTACAAGTGCACCTGGTTGTAATGCTGTTGCTGTAGCTGAATATGTAATTAGTAGCTTATTTGCATTAAGCCAAGAAAATGCGCGTCCATTGTGTGGTCAAACAATTGGTATTGTAGGGATGGGCAACATTGGTACATGTTTGGCGCAAAAATTAAAAGCATTAAACGTAGTTGTACTGCTGTGCGATCCGATTAAGCACGAACAAGGCTTATTACAAGAGCATGTAGCGCTTGATGAGTTATTAGCGCAGTCAGATGTTGTTACTTTTCACGTTCCACTTGTTAAAAGTGGCGAGCATAAAACACTGCACATGATGGGTAAAGAGCGTTTAAAAGCACTTAAGCCAGGAACCACGCTAATTAATGCAAGCCGTGGCGATGTAATTGATAACCAAGCATTACTTGAGGTAATGGAAGCTGGGGCTGATTTAGATTTAGTACTTGATGTATGGGAGAAAGAACCCAATATTTTAACTGAATTACTAGAGCATGTTCGTTACGCTAGTGTGCACATTGCAGGGCATACACTTGAGGGAAAAGCTCGTGGTACACAAATGTTGTATCAAAAACTGTGTCAGCTCAAAGGTGTTGAGGCGATTAAATCGTTGGATGATTTTTTACCAACACCAGCCGTTACAAATGCAACTGTTACGCAAAGCCTTAATGAGCAAGATATTGCTGGTTTAGTGCATTTAATTTATGACGTTCGCCGCGATGACGGAATTTTACTTCGCCGCCTAGAGAGCGACGGCTTCGATAGTTTACGTAAAAACTATCCAATAAGGCGAGAATTTAGCACCTTATTTCTACAAGGTGATAGCTCACAACTAGCAGCACTTAGCCAGCTTGGCTTTAGCATAGCTGAATAATTATTTAACTAACGATGTTGTTTTAATGTCGTTTATAGAGGAAGAAATATGTCGCAAAAATATAACGTTGCCGTACTTGGCGCTACTGGTTTAGTAGGCCGTCAAATCATTGAAACGCTAGCAGATCGTAAGTTTCCTGTTGATCAGCTTTTTTTACTTGCTAGCAGCCGCAGCGCAGGTGAAGATATAAAGTTTCGTGGTGAGACCATTGAAGTACTTGACGTTGAAGGCTTTGATTTTAGCCAAGCGCATATAGGTTTGTTTTCTGCTGGTGGCAGTGTATCTGAAAAATATGCTCCTATTGCTGCTGAAGCCGGCTGTATTGTAATCGATAATACATCGCACTTTAGAAATGATTTTGAAATCCCACTCGTGGTGCCAGAAGTTAATGCTTCAAGCCTAGCTGATTTTAGAAATCGTAATATTATTGCTAACCCTAACTGTTCAACTATTCAGATGATGTTAGCACTTAAACCAATTTATGATGCTTACGGAATAGACCGTATTAACGTATCTACTTACCAAGCTGTATCGGGTGCAGGCAAAGACGCGGTTGATGAACTTGCAAAGCAAACAGCTAATTTGATGAATGCACGCCCTATGGATAATAAAGTATTTCCAAAGCAAATTGCATTTAACGTTATTCCTCAAATTGATAGCTTTGAAGATAATGGCTATACGCGCGAAGAAATGAAAATGGTAAACGAGACTCATAAAATTTTGGGTGATACCACTATTGCAGTGAACCCAACGTGTGTACGTGTTCCCGTATTTTTTGGGCACTCAGAGTCAATTAATATTGAAACGCGCATGCCTTATGACTTTGAACACGTTAAACAACTTTTAAAAGACGCGCCTGGTGTCGAGCTAATTGATGATGAAGGTGACTACCCAACAGCAGTGTCTGACGCTAGTGGTAACGATACAGTGTATATAGGTCGATTACGTGCTGATATTTCTCATCCTCATGGATTAAACATGTGGGTTGTAAGTGACAACACCCGTAAAGGTGCTGCGACTAATAGCATTCAAATTGCAGAAGAGCTTATTGCCAATTACATGTAATAGTTAATTGCGCTAAACATGCCTTTGAAGCGGTAAACAGTAATTGTTTGCCGCTTTTTGTTTATATAGCTTGTCAAATTTTTGCCGTTTAATTTTAAAAATACAAAAACTGATTGATAACACTCAATAAATTAATATTTATAAAGATGTTTTAAGGCATTTATTTTCAAGGTGTTGCGATGGATATTACGCTCTAACTGGTTTATAGTTTGTAATTGGAATAGAGCTTGCAATAAAAATAGATTGTAATAATAAATGCGAGTCAGTCATTTGGCTGATAATAGCAATAATAAACAATATTTATGCACTTAAGTTTTAGGTGTTTTATTAATATTTAAATATTAAAGGATCAGCATGCGCGGTTTAGCTACACTTATTATATTAGCGTCTGCATTGATAGTAACGCCAGTTTACTCTCAGGACAGTACCCAATTAAAGGGGCCTAAAGGCGTTGACTATGGTGCGCAAGGGCGATCAATTGGGCCAATTAAACCAACTGATACGCTTTGGCGTATAGCAGCTAAAGTGCGCCCAGACAATTCTGTCAGTATTTATCAAGTTATGCAGGCTTTGTATAACAAAAATCCCGATTCATTTTTAGAACAAAATCTTAACCACATTCAAAATGGTGCCTATTTAAAAATCCCTACCTTAGCCGAAATAAAAGCTGTAAATACGCAGCTCGCAAAGCAACGCTCTGAGCAAGATGATGCATTATGGGAAAAGAAAAAAAATGGCACGCTTACACAAAGCGAAATTAACTCAGCGCAAACAAAAGTAACTCAAGCGCGTAAAATTGATGTAGACGATGCTAAAAAAGAGATACAGAAAGAATTAAATGAAATAAAAACAGAGCAAGGAACTAAGCTTGTTGAGTTACAACAACAGTTTAAAAGCTCAGTTAGTAATGTAGAAGAGATTTTAGTTGAAAATAATAATCTTAAAAAACAGTTATCAGGAATATCAAAAGAGCTCGAAAACTTACGTTTGCAATTAGGACAAGACAGCGAAATTCAAAATCAGTTAAAAGAACTCATTGTTAAACAAAACGAGATTATTGCCCAACAAAAAAAACAAGAAGGAATACCAAAAGAGTCATTTGATTTTGGCTCATTATTTTCAAACCCCATAGTACTGGGCTTGTTAATGTTTATTCCTGGATTACTGATTATTTTTGCAATCGTTATGTTTTTACGCAAACGAGCAAGTAATCAAGAAGAGCCGCAAAACGATGATGACTTTTTACCACAAACCCCAACCTATACTGGCGATGATGATTTAGGCCCAAGCTTAAATGACGATCCAATTGTACCTGACCCTTTAGATGACTTGAGTGTTCAATTAGATGATAGTCTCGAAAGTGATATGTTGCCTAATGATGATTTAGACGACGGCTTAGATGATTTTTCTGGCGACGAAAATTTACTTGATCAGGATGAGCTCGAAAGCTTGCTAAGCGATGACATTGTTTTTGATGATGAAAATACCGATGACGATGATGAGCTCGATATTTTTATGCAGCAAGGGTTTGATCAACCTTCAGATGAAAACGCTGAAGATATAGATTTAGACTTATCTGATGACTCAATTAACAATGATGAAATCCTAACTAATGACGATTTAGATAGCTTGTTTGATGAAGACGATAGTCTACCTGAATTTGATGCACCGCAAACAAGCGAAGCTTTAGAGGATGACAGCTTAGAATCTCATGATGAAATGGCGGCTTTAAGTGAAGAGCTTGCAGATGAAGATAATTTTGATATAGATGAATTATTAGATCAAACATCAACAGAATTAGATACCTCAAATAACACTTCAGCTGAACTTGATACAAGCGACGATTTTGATTTAGACGATATAGATAGCTTAATTGATGAGGCGAATGACCCAAAAAGTGATGTGGTAGATGACTCACTTGATGCAGAGTTACTCGACGAAGATGAACTTCTAGAAGAAAGCGACGACTTTGATTTAGACGACATAGATAGCTTAATTGATGAGGCTGCAGTCGATACTGCAGATGACTCATTAGTTGAGGAAAGTGAAGACTTTGATTTAGACGACATAGATAGCTTAATTGATGAAGCAGCAGTTGATACTGCAGATGACTCATTAGTTGAGGAAAGTGACGACTTTGATTTAGACGACATAGATAGCTTAATTGATGAAGCAGCAGTTGATACTGCAAATGATTCATTAGTTGAGGAAAGTGATGACTTTGATTTAGACGACATAGATAGCTTAATTGATGAGGCTGCAGTTGATACTGCAAATGATTCTTTAGTTGAGGAAAGTGACGACTTTGATTTAGACGACATAGATAGCTTAATTGATGAGGCAGCAGTTGATACTGCAAATGATTCATTAGTTGAGGAAAGTGACGACTTTGATTTAGACGACATAGATAGCTTAATTGATGAGACTGCGGTTGATACTGCAAATGATTCATTAGTTGAACAAAGCGATGACTTTGATTTAGACGACATAGATAACCTAATTGATGATGAAGTAAAAAATTCAGATGTAAGAGATTCAGAAATTGATAATGCATTGGCAGACTCAGTTGAGGATTTAGCAGATGCTCAAGAAGAGTTAAATGTTGATGATATTGAGTCGCTTGCTTC
Organism: Pseudoalteromonas sp. NZS100; assembly: GCF_015864815.1. Taxonomy (NCBI): domain Bacteria; kingdom Pseudomonadati; phylum Pseudomonadota; class Gammaproteobacteria; order Alteromonadales; family Pseudoalteromonadaceae; genus Pseudoalteromonas; species Pseudoalteromonas sp. NZS100. The sequence goes on along the minus strand of NZ_JADYWM010000003.1, from coordinate 206,646 downwards.
ATCATTAAATGAAGAGCCCGAGCTTATAGAAGAACCTGAGCTTGAAGAAGAGCCTGAGCTTATAGAAGAGCCTGAGCTTTACGATGAGCCTGAGCTTGTAGAAGAGCCTGCGCTTGAAGAAGAGCCTGAGCTTGAAGAAGAGCCTGAGCTTGAAGAAGAGCCTGAGCTTGAAGAAGAGCCTGCGCTTTACGATGAGCCTGAGCTTGAAGAAGAACCTGAACTTGAAGAAGAACCAGAGCTTGTAGAAGAACCCGAGCTTGAAGAAGAGCCTGAGCTTATAGAAGAGCCTGAGCTTTACGATGAGCCTGAGCTTTACGATGAGCCTGCGCTTGAAGAAGAGCCTGAGCTTGAAGAAGAGCCTGAGCTTGAAGAAGAGCCTGAGCTTGAAGAAGAGCCTGCGCTTTACGATGAGCCTGAGCTTGAAGAAGAACCTGAGCTTGTAGAAGAACCTGAGCTTGTAGAAGAACCTGAGCTTGTAGAAGAACCTGAGCTTGTAGAAGAACCTGAGCTTGTAGAAGAACCTGAGCTTGTAGAAGAACCTGAGCTAAAAGAAGAACCTGAACTTATAGATGTAACGGTTGATGATTTTTCAGATACATCAGAGTCGCTTCTTGATCCAGAAGATGCGCTTGAAGAATATACAGATGATACTTTAAAGAGCGTTGATGAGCTTTTAAATGAGCTACAACAAGCGACGGATGATGACTATATAGAAACACCAGATTGGTCTTTAGATGAGCTTGACGACGATCTTGAAGAAATAGAAGTAGATCTTGGTGACGATCCGTTAGCGGGCGACGATGACTCAGATCTTACAAAAGTTGAAGAGCAGCTTGATAGCGATCTTATAACGCCAAGTGAAGAGTTAGATGAATATCCTGAACTTGAATTAGATGATGATCATTCATTATTGGAGAATGAACCTTCGTTTGAGCCGCAAGAACCTAAAGAAAATGCACCGAGTGAAGAAAATGCAGTATCACTTAGTCAAACAGAGAAAGATCTCGCAAATGCGCTTTCTGAAAATGCTAACTTAGATAGCTTAGAAGATGATTTTGATGATGAACTATTAATTGATAATGACTTCTCTGAATCAGAAGCTAAGGTTGAAGACGAGTCGTTTGATGATGATTTACTGCAAGAAATTAATGACGGAATTGATTCTGTTGAACCAGTTAGTATAGAAGAGGATACCAAACCTCTTAACCTTGATGAAGTTCAAGAAACACTAGAAAGTGAGTTGCCATTTACCCCCGAAGAATTACAAGGTGATGATTTAGACGGTGAGGCGCAGGGAGTCGCTTCCAGCCAAGCTGAGCAGGACTTATCAAATGCGCTTTCTGAAAATACTGATTTAGATAGTTTAGAAGACGATTTTGATGATGAAATTTTAATTGAAGACGATTTTTCTGACTTAGATGTTGAGTTTGACGAAGATATTTTAGAGCAAGCGCTAACTGATGAGTTATCAGACGAGCAGCAAGAGCAAACAAATGCAGAGCGCGAAGCACAGTTAACAAACTCAGATGAAGCAGGTAGCACTGATATTAGCTCTGACGATGAACTTGATGAAGAGTTTATGTCAAATTTGACGCAAACTGATTTTGATTCATTACTTAGTGAGTTAGCGGAGCCTGAAGAATTAAGTGCTGAGGATAGCAGTGAATTTGATGTCGACTTTGACAGCTTGCTAAAAGAAGACTTAGAGGAAGATGACTCATTAACTACAAAAGAGCCACTTGTTGAAAGTAGTGATATTGAGCAACTTGATAATGATGAATTTGTAGATATAGATTCATTATTAGAAGAAAGTGAAGAGGCTGAACTTGAACACGAACCTTACACCGACGTTAATATGGATGTCGGTTTGAGTGAGTTTGATGCATTACTTGCTGGTGATAACCCAACCGATGTTGATGCTGAAAGTGGTGGCTACTCAGCTAAACTAGATTTAGCGCGTGCTTATATTGAAATTGATGATTTTGATTCTGCGCTCAAGGTCATTGAGGATGTCATCAACAAAGGCCCAGAAGAAGTTCAAGAAGAGGCACTTAGTTTAAAAGCGAAACTAAAATAACAAATTGTTAAAAAAACCCTTAATTGGTTATTCTAATTAAGGGTTTTTTTATGGATGTTAGTTTAATTATAACAAGGAAAAGCAACGCATTAATGAAGCGAATTTTATTGTATGTAATTGTTATAAAGGAATAATTTACATCGTAATTATTAAGTTATTTGATTCATTAAAATGATCATGTTTTTAATAAAAAGGGTATTACCGCACACCTCCTTTTATTGCGTCGAGAGATAGCATAAAATGCCGTGTTCATTAGCACAGTAGGTAAAGCAGTAATTATGCGAGTAGCACTTGGAGTTGAATACAACGGCGTACGCTATAGTGGGTGGCAACGTCAATCACATGTAAATAGCGTACAACAAGAAGTAGAAAAGGCATTGTCGCGTATTTGTAATCACCCAGTTGAAGTAGTATGTGCGGGGCGAACTGATGCGGGTGTGCACGGTACAGGTCAAATAATACATTTTGAAACTGAAGCTTCGCGTGACATGGTCGCATTTACAATGGGTATGAATACCCTATTGCCTAAAGATATTGCTATTCGCTTTGCACAACCAGTTGCTGTCGATTTTCATGCTCGTTTTAGTGCAACAGCTCGCCGATACCGCTATATTATTTATAACTCTCCTTTTCGAGGAGCGGTGTTAAGCGAAGGGGTTACGCATTTTCATCACCCATTAGATGAAGTTAAAATGCAGGAAGCCTGTCAGTATTTGATCGGGACACACGATTTTACATCTTTTCGAGCGATCCATTGTCAAGCAAATACACCGACTCGCACTATTCATCATTTATCGGTACAGCGCCAAGGGTGTTACGTTATTATTGATATTAAGGCGAATGCGTTCTTACATCACATGGTACGTAATATAACGGGGAGCTTGATGGATATTGGCATACATAAGCAACAGCCCATTTGGTTGAAAGAATTACTTGATTGTAAAGAGCGTGCTAAAGCAAGTGCTACAGCTAAAGCTGCAGGTTTATACTTAGTTGATGTCGATTATCCTGAAGAGTTTAATATTCCTAAAATGCCTTTAGGTCCATTGTTTTTACCTGACGCTGAAATTTAGTTATGGTTGTCGTTAGTACTTTTTATGAACACTTTTAACTACTAAGACCAGTTTTTTATACCGCGTTAGTGTAATTCATGTTTTAATTGAAAAAATTTGTCTGCTAATTGCTATTGGCAGGCTCGCGACACAGAACAGCATTAAGAGAGTTGCAAATGAGTTGGCTAGAAAAAATCTTACCTAAAACGACAAAATCATCAGGTCGTAAAGAAATCCCAGAAGGTGTTTGGGCTAAGTGCACATCGTGTGATTCAATTTTATATAAAGCTGAATTAGAAAAGTCATTAAACGTATGTCCTAAGTGTGACCACCACATGCGTGTTAGTGGCCGTAAGCGCCTGGAGCACTTTTTAGATGAAGGTGACCGTCAAGAGCTTGGCACACAACATGAGCCTAAAGACATTCTTAAGTTTAAAGATTCTAAAAAATACTCTGATCGTATCAGTGCAGCCCAAAAAGCAAGTGGTGAAAAAGATGCACTTGTAGCTATGAAAGGCCGATTAAAAGGCATTCCAGTTGCAGCAGTAGCATTTGAGTTCTCATTTATGGGTGGCTCAATGGCTTCTGTTGTTGGCGCTCGCTTTGTTGATGCTGTTGATCAATGTTTAGAGCATAACATGCCGCTTATTTGTTTTTCTGCATCAGGCGGTGCACGCATGCAAGAAGCGCTTATGTCGCTTATGCAAATGGCTAAAACAAGTGCTGCACTTGCAAAAATGACTGAAAAAGGTCTTCCGTTTATTTCAGTCATGACTGACCCAACTATGGGTGGTGTATCTGCATCACTTGCTATGCTGGGCGATATTAACGTTGCAGAACCTAAAGCGTTAATTGGCTTTGCGGGTCCTCGTGTTATTGAGCAAACAGTTCGCGAAACATTACCTGAAGGCTTTCAGCGTAGTGAATTTTTGCTTGAACACGGTGCAATTGACATGATTATTGACCGCCGTGAAATGCGCGATACCCTTGCACGCATTTTAGCTAAATTTATGAACTTGCCTTCTACGGAACAAGAGCATAGAGTAGCGTAAATTTCAGCTTTACTGATTACACGCTATGACAAAAAAAATTCCTAGCCAATCATCAAGCCTTGATGATTGGCTTTTTTATTTAGAAAGTGTTCACCCAGCTAACATTGCTATGGGCTTAGAACGAGTTGCTAATGTTGCTAACAATATTGGCCTGTTAAACACTCCAAGTAAAATTATTCTTATTGCCGGTACAAACGGTAAGGGCACCACAGCACGCTGCTTAGAGTCGCTATTGCTAGCGCAAGGTTTCAGTGTGGGTACTTACGCATCTCCACATTTAATTCGTTATAACGAGCGTGTACGAGTTAATGGGGAAGAATTGGCAGACCAATTTCATATAGATGCTTTTCACCAGCTTGAGCAAGGCCGTAAAGACACTGCTCTGACTTATTTTGAATATGGTACTTTGGGGGCGTTGGCAATTTTTAAACGCTGTAACGTCGATTATGTATTACTAGAGGTTGGTTTAGGTGGGCGCTTTGACGCCACAAATATAGTCACTCCCTTTGCAAGCGTGATCACCACTATAGACTTAGACCATAAAGAGTACTTAGGTGATACCCGTGAGTTAGTGGCTTATGATAAAGCCGGTATTTTTCGTGAAAATACGCCCGCTATTATAGGGGATTTAAATATTCCTCACACAATGACTGATTACGGCAAAGAAATTAATGCCAACATGACGCTGTCGGGCAGTGACTTTATTTTTAAAGAAAATGCTGAGAGCTTTAATTGGCAATATAAAGAACATAATCTTGAAATAGATAAGCCTGCAATACCGTGTCAAAATGCAGCTACCGCATTAACTACGCTAAGTGTTTTAAACTTATTACCTAGTGAATCAATTATACGAAGTTGTTTAGCTAATTTAGTTGTCGAAGGGCGCTTTCAACAGTTAAGTATTGAGCCTTTAGTCTTTACCGACGTAGCACACAACCCTGAGTCGGCGCGTTATTTAGCCAATAAGTTATCAAGCTATAAAGATAAAGGCTTTAAAATTCATGCATTAGCCGCTATGCTTGCTGATAAAGATAAAGCGGGTGTATTTAAAGAAGTAAGTCACTTGGTCGATGAGTGGTCATTAGCGAGCTTAAGTGGCCCGCGAGGCGACACTGCAAGTAATTTACAAAATGCACTGCACGAATTGTCTCATCATAATACTATTAATAGCTATGATAGTGTGGCACAAGCACTGAATGTAATTTTACCAGAACAACAAAGTGATACTATGTTGATTATATTTGGTTCATTTTTTACAGTTGCTGGCGCTATTAATTACTTTAAAAAATAGAGAGGATGTCGGTGAACTCAAGTTTTATTAATCGCTTAGTCGGAACAAGTATAGTGGTGATCGCAGCAATTGTGTTTATCCCTAATATACTCGATGGCGAAAAAGTGCATTATAAAGAAGGCTTTAAAGCGATCCCAGACCGCCCTGAGTTCAAAACAATCGATCTTCAAGAGTCAATTGATGAAAATATGGCTAATGCTGAGCCACTAAAGCAAGATGAAATTGAAGACATTCAAGCTGACGATGAAGCTTTTGAGCAGCAAAGCGCGATGGATGAGAGTGATTACGCTGTGGAAGATAAAGTTGTTGAAGCAACTATAGAGCCCAAAGCTACACCAATTACAAAAGCGCCTGTTCAAGCTAAGCCAGAGCCAATTGCACCACGTAAAAGTGATGAAAACCTAACGAGTATGGCCTATGTTATTCAATTAGGTAGTTTTTCACATGTTGCAAACGTTAAAGCATTACAGGCTAAATTAAAGGCTGAAGGGTTTAAAACGTTTACTAAACCGATTAAAACCCCAAATGGGACACTAACCAAAGTATTTGTTGGTCCTTCGCTTGATAAAAGTGAATTACAAAAGCAGCTCCCCCAGCTCAAAGAGCTTACTAAATTAAATGGTAAAGTTACGCAGTACGAAGTAACAAAATAATTTTAAAAAGGCTTGTATAACAAGCCTTTTTTTATTTATTTATATTTTTTTTATCATTATCTTTATCTCACAATACCTAGACTAGAATGTTAATTTTTTGTATTAACTACAACCCAGTAATCTCCCGTTTAAACTTGCATACTAACGATGTTTGGGTATAGAATGCGCCCCAAATTAGCGACTAATTGGTTCTTATGATCTGGGTTGATTACGCCATTATTGGCATCATTGTATTGTCTACCATCATCGGTTTAATACGCGGCTTTGTAAAAGAAGCAATGTCATTAGCGGTATGGGCTGGCGCCTTTATCATCTCTAGCTTATTTTACCAATATTTAGCTTCCTTCCTAACAACCATTTCTGAACCCCTTTTAAGAAATGCGGCGGCCATAGCCATATTATTCTTTGCGACGCTACTGTTAGGCGGTTTACTAAACTACATTTTAGGTGAACTTGTACATCGTACTGGTTTATCGGGTACCGACCGTGTCTTTGGCATAGTGTTTGGTGCTCTACGAGGCGTGTTGGTCGTGAGCGCGTTACTCTTCTTTCTTGATGCTTTTACTGGTGCACCCAATACGCACTGGTGGGGCAATTCTATTTTGATTCCAGAATTTGGCTTTGTTGTTGAATGGTTCTTTTCATACCTAGAAAACAACTCGAGCTTTTTAAATTCAGTAAACCGTTAATCGGCGAGGATAAATTACATGTGTGGTATCGTTGGAATAGTCGGAACATCCCCTGTCAATCAGGCGATTTATGATGGCTTAACTGTTTTGCAGCACCGTGGTCAAGATGCCGCGGGTATAATTACCATTGAGAATAATACGTTCAGCTTACGCAAAGCAAATGGCTTAGTGAAAGATGCCTTTCACACTCGTCATATGAAACGACTACAAGGTACGATTGGTCTTGGCCATGTGCGCTATCCTACAGCAGGGTCTTCAAGCTCATCTGAAGCACAGCCTTTTTATGTTAACTCACCGTTTGGTATAGCACTTGCCCATAATGGCAACCTTACTAATGCAGAAGCTTTAAAAGAGCAGTTATTCTCAGAAGCACGTCGTCATGTAAATACAACATCTGATTCAGAAATCTTACTCAACATCATGGCACATGAACTAAGTAAATCTGATAAGTTGCATTTAGACCCTGAAGATATATTTACTGCGGTAACCGAGGTAAATAATAAAGTAAGCGGTGGTTATGCAACAATTGCTATGATTATTGGTCACGGTATTGTTGCTTTTCGCGACCCTAATGGTATCCGCCCACTTGTATTTGGCAAACGTGAGACTGCAAAAGGCACTGAGTACATGTTCGCCTCAGAAAGCGTTGCGTTAAAACCGGACGGCTTTGAGTTTGTACGTGACGTTGCCCCTGGTGAAGCTATATATGTTACAGAAGAAGGTGAATTTCATTCACTTAGTTGTGCAGATAAAGCATCTTACTCGCCGTGTATTTTTGAATTTGTTTATTTTGCTCGACCTGATTCAACAATAGACCGTATGTCTGTGTACGCAACACGCGTAAACATGGGCACAAAACTAGGTGAAAAAATTGCACGCGAATGGGCTGATAAAGACATTGATGTAGTTATCCCAATCCCAGAAACTTCATGCGATGTAGCACTGGAAATTGCACGTGTGCTTGATTTACCGTATCGTCAAGGTTTTGTTAAAAACCGTTATATCGGTCGTACATTTATCATGCCTGGCCAAGAGATGCGTAAAAAATCAGTGCGTCAAAAGCTAAATGCAATTGATCGCGAGTTTAAAGGTAAAAACGTATTATTGGTTGATGACTCAATTGTTCGTGGTACAACATCAGCACAAATTGTTGAAATGGCTCGAGAGTCTGGTGCTAAAAATGTTTACTTTGCATCCGCAGCGCCTGAAATACGCTTCCCTAATGTGTACGGTATTGATATGCCTTCAGCAGCAGAGCTTATTGCTCACGGACGTGAAGTTGAAGATATTAATGCAAGTATTGGCTCTGACGGTTTAATCTTTCAATCGTTAAAAGATTTAATAGCTGCGGTTAGCCAAGAAAATCCTGAAATTACTAAGTTCGAAACCTCAGTATTTGATGGGCAATATATTACAGGCGATATTGATCAAAACTATTTAAACCGTATTGATGAGCTACGTAACGATTCAGCAAAAAGCACCCGCGAAAGTGCGATGTCTTCAAGTTTAGAGATTCACAACCAAGACGAAAACGAAGCTGATTAATAATTAGTTAATAAAAAGTCGTTACATAAAAAAAGGAGCTAATTAGCTCCTTTTTTGCGAAGGAAAGAAAGGGAACATTTCTATCAAACACGACTCTTTATTAGCTAAACTTTATTAAGTAAACATTGGACTAACAATCCCATTTGTCCAAAGCATAGCTGTTACAGCTAAAATAATAACTAGTAATATTAATCCACACGTTACAACCGAGCTGGCATAAATAAAGCCACGCTCTTGTGGAATATGCATAAGTATTGGTACGCCGGTATAAAGTAAGTAGACCGAGTAAGCTAGTGCAATAATTCCAATACACACTACAAACCAAAGTACAGGCCAAAAGGCGGCAAGCGCCGACATAAACACAGGTGTTGCAGTATAAGCTGCAAGTTCAAGTGTTTGTGTAAATGTAGGCTTAGAGCCAAATGTAACGGCCATCCAATGAGCCAAATACGCCAATGCAAAAACACCCGCTATTAAAGCAAAATACATTGCAACTGCAATTAATAGCGCACTATCGTGTGTTAAAAATACAGGATTGCCTGCGCCTATACTCCATCCTAAATAAACAGATGAGTAATAACCCATTATTGAAGGAAACAAAGCAATCAGTAAAATATGCGACAAACTATAGGTTAAACTTTCATGGCGATTATCTATTGTTTGCCATTCTTCAAGTGGGTGAGCATAAATGCCCCAGAGATGATTTAGTATCATAGTGCTTACTCCATAAAAGGAACGTATTACTGTTTTGGTTGGTTTATTTTTATACAGTCTATGTACAGTTATGGTTCACTTATTTTGCAAAGTCAAGTTAACTCACTATTAACATTTTTGCACAGGTTAGGGCTTTGATTTATCCCAAACAAAATTTCGTGTTAAAATAATGGCATATCAAATTTATTTAGTAATGAGCAGTCAACGTGCCACATAGCCAACTTTTAGAGCCGATCAATAACTTTTTAGTGTGTACAACCCCACAGCAGTGGGTGGAGCAGGCAATTAAAAAAGAGAACTTATCAGTAATCTTAATCGATCACTTAATTTGTGAGCTAACGACTTATGTGTGCAAGTTACTAAATGGTTGTACAACGAATCTATTTATAAGTGCTTTCAATGGTGATTTTCCCCTAGGCCATAAATTAACAGCTAAGGAGGCTTAAGATGGATGAGTTACTAAAGCCAATTAATTCGTTTCTGCAAGCATCAACGCCTGATGAGTGGATTACTGAGGCAACAAAGCAAGACAACCTATCAGTGGTGCTCATAGACCACCTAGTGTGTGAGCTAACGACTTATGTGTGCAAGTTACTAAATGGTTGTACAACGAATCTATTTATAAGTGCTTTCAATGGTGATTTTCCCCTAGGCCATAAATTAACAGCTAAGGAGGCTTAAGATGGATGAGTTACTAAAGCCAATTAATTCGTTTCTGCAAGCATCAACGCCTGATGAGTGGATTACTGAGGCAACAAAGCAAGACAACCTATCAGTGGTGCTCATAGACCACCTAGTGTGTGAGTTGAAGGCAGCTCAGTCAGCTATGTTTTTGATTCGAAAGTATGCAGTGGATAAAGAAAGCGGTGATGCGCTACTCGAATGGCTTAAACCCTTCGAGACACTGATATACAAGCGACAGGGTAACTGGCGTGAACTAGCAGACAAGAACAAGCTCACCAAATCAATGATCCCGAAGTCAAATACACCTTACGGGCAACATTTGATAGACAAAATGGTGATGCTTATCAAAGAAGAGTTACATCATTTTTATCAAGTACTCGAGATCATGTATGAGTATGGTGTCGAGTATCACAGTATTACTCCATGTCGTTACGCAAAAGGTATGCTGCGTCATGTAAAAAGTTACGAGCCTGACGCTTTAGTCGATAAACTAATCATAGGTGCCTATATTGAAGCTCGCTCTTGTGAGCGCTTCGCAAAATTAGCACCACATGTGGATAAGCGTCTAGGTGATTTTTATATCTCATTGCTACGCTCTGAAGCGCGTCATTACCAAGATTACTTAACACTCGCACAAGATATTAGCGAATTTGATATCACTGAGCGCGTTGAGTTCTTTGGCAATGTTGAAGCTGATCTTATCTCTAGCCCCGATGAGGACTTTAAGTTTCACAGCGGTAAGCCAACAGCACCTTGGTCTGCTAATAGAAGGTAGGGTGTCGCTTTGGTTGAAGATGCAATAGAATTACTACCTGTATGGACTCTGCATGGAAAAGCAATAAGTAACCGGTTGAGTAATAGGATTAGCTATCAAAGTTCTCTTATTGTTGAAGAGCTGTTGGAGTCTATGAAAAAGTTATATAATGACAATGGTAAACGTTTTAACAAGCCAGTAACTAAAAAGTGTCTGTCTACAATTTTAGCCCACCTAATTTATGCAAGCGAACATAGCCTTCGAGTAAGGTATTCGCGTTCAACAAGTCATACAAAAGGGAAAATGAATGCACTGACCATAATAGGTGTATTAGATTTCCTTCAAATACAGTCACTCGTAAAACAAGACATAGCTCACCAAAATGAGCATAGCAACAAACAGTCAACGTTTTGGGCGACAGACCAGTTCAAAGAGCTTGTTAAAAATACTGTTAAGTGGAGTGAATTAGCATATACGGGTCCATTAGTAGTCATTAGAGACGAGAGCAAGAAAATGTTACCTCTGCCTGCTCAAGCAAAAAAGATTGTTACAGCCGTAAATATCTTAAATACCTTCTTGAAGTGTTTTGAGGTTGTTCAGGATGGCAAGAAGCAGTGTATAGCTTTAAGAAGGGTCTATAGGGACTCCTTAGAGTTAGGAGGGCGTTTCTATACTCATGGCATGCTGACGTACCAAAATAACAAAAAAGCTCTACGTAGTACTATCAAAATTGATGGTGAAGATACTTGCGAATTAGACTATAAGGCAATGCACCTAAACATTCTACATGCATGGAAGAAAGTACAATGTAAAGAAGATCCATATGATATCCCTGGTCTTGATAGGGACACTGTAAAGCGCCTTGTGGTTAGATGGGTTAATTCAAAGCCTTCTGATTTTAAGAGAGTGGTTACCATGAGTGGTAAACCAGAGCACAGAACTGAAGCTGGAAGAGCGCATTTAAACCCTGATGCAAGAGATAGCCTTATTGAAGGTCTACCTCCAGGGATTAAAGGGGAATATGCGTACAGTAAGCTCTTGGAAGCTTACCCTGACATAGTCAGCTTTATAGAGAAGAAGAATATCGGACTACAGCTACAGTATACGGACAGTACTATCATGAGCATCATTCTTGATGAGCTCAGGTTGAGAGTGATCCCTGCATTGCCATTACATGATTCAGTAATAGTCAAAACCAGTGATGCTGAGATTACTGAAAAAGTAATGTTAAAAGCGTATCAGAAGGTTTTAAATGGCTTCAGCATTGGTATATCTCGAAGTTAGCTAATCAACAGTAACGCACCGGTTTACGGCTTAAAGTAGTTATATATGGTTGATTGGTAGGGTGGTTACTTTAGCCCATTAGTCCTGACCTTACATTATAAAAGATAAGTAGTTCTCCTACGACGAAGTCGGAGGAGCACAAAGGAGGCGAAGCCTTCTTTGTCCTTGTGGCCGTTATTATAGTTATAAATGGTCTTTCAGCGTATGTTTAATGTTTGTTACTTGGATTGTTTTATTGACCGTATATTAAGCACCAATTACGTTGATGTGTCTATTGGTGCTTTATTCTCTAATTGGAGTCTATCCTAGGATAGAAGGGGGGTAGTCGATATGTATCTAGTGGTACCCCTTGTACATATAGTCTTCTATTATACTACTTAAGCTTTGTATAATCCGAAACCCCTGCATCGCAATTAATTTGGGATTAGCTCGTGAGTAGGAACCACCAGCTAGGTTTGTCTTAAAAGTGTTCATATACACTTAATTCGGGGTGAAAAACCTTCTTTAACTACGGTCCCTTTAGAAACAATGATCGTGAGTACGAAAAGTCAGCATCCTGCGGCGTAGAGGGTTTGAAACGATTACAAAAAGTATGGGTAGTGGCCTAACCGCTATATTTTTCATGCTACTCCTACGTTAAGTTACTTGTTAAAGCCTCTGTAGCAGCTACTTAGCTTTAATAGCAGTCTTTAATATTAGCTATGGCCTACCAAATATTAGAATGAACCTTACGAACCTAGTGGGTGCTTTTTAACCGATTGATGAAGTGGTTACATAGCTCGAGATTTAACCTAAGCCTAAATAGGTAAAGACAAAAAAGTGGTTTTTGTGTATAAAACACTATCGGTTAAGTATATCTTGTCGGTAGTTAAACTTACGCGCACACGTGTGCGCAGTAGGACATAAGCGAATAACGTTTACAGGGAGTAGATAAGTGCAATCAGAAGCAGATACTAGAGCAAATTATATAGACCCAGCTCTCAAGGCCGCACATTGGCAGCCAGGTAACATCATTCGTGAACATTACTTCACAGATGGCCGCAAGCTATCAGGTGGCTTAAGAGGCAGGCGCTGCTTCGTCGATTACCTTCTTCACAAGGAAAACCGTTACCTCGCTGTTGTTGAGGCCAAGAAGGAGTCTGAGCACCCCACTAAAGGGCTTCAGCAAGCTATTGACTACGCTAAAAAGCTACTAGTTCGTTTTGTATACTCTAGTAATGGTCTTCAAACCTATGAGTTTGATCTTAAAACCGGTAAGGGTGATTACATTGAGTTTTACCCAACGCCAGAAGAGCTCGAAAATCGTTACGACGGAGTGAGTTCTGACTTGGGTCAGCAGCTGCGTAATGTAGCGTTTCATCTAGAAGGAGCGATGCAGCCTCGCTATTACCAAGAATTAGCCGTACATGCTGCTACAGATGCGATTGGTAAAGGTGAACCACGTGTATTGTTAACTCTGGCTACGGGCACGGGTAAAACATTCATCGCTTTTCAAATTGTGCATAAGCTGTTTCAATCCCGCTGGAACAAAGAAACTCCTGGCACCCGCCGCCCCAGAATACTGTTTTTAGCCGACCGTAACATTTTAGCAGACCAAGCAATTAACACCTTTAACCCCTACGAAAAAGACCTCATCAAGATTAATGGAGAAGAAGTACGTAAGCGTGGTGGAGTTGTACCAACTAATGCGCATATCTTTTTTGCCATCTACCAAGCTATTGCTGAACGCGAAGATATAGAAGGACACTATAAAGCCTACCCAAGTGACTTTTTTGACTTAGTAATGATTGATGAGTGTCATCGTGGCAGCGCTAATGAATCAGGCTCATGGCATGCGATTCTGAAGCACTTTGATAGTGCAGTGCATGTAGGTTTAACTGCAACGCCAAAACGTGAAGCAAATGTAGACACTTACGACTACTTTGGCGCACCAGCTTTCGAGTACTCATTAAAAGACGGTATCAATGATGGTTTCCTAACACCTTATAGAGTCAAACGTGTCCGTACTAACTTGGATGAACTGGTACTGACCAAGGACGACAAAGTCATCGAGGGCGAGTCAGGACAAGATGTGTATCAGGTTGAAGACTACGATAAGAAAATAGTTGTCGACGAGCGTACAGAGCTAGTGGCGAAGGCTATTATCGATAATATTAACCAGTTCGACAAAACCATAGTTTTTTGTGAAAATCAAAACCATGCGCTTACTATGCGCGACATGATCAATAAGCACAAAAAGGTGAAAGACTCACACTACTGTGTACGCGTTACTAGCGATGAAGGAAAACGAGGGCGTGAGCTACTTGAAAAATTTCAAGATAACGATAAAGACATCCCCACGATTATCACTTCATCACAAATGCTCACTACGGGTGTTGATGCTCGTAATGTGCGCAACGTAGTGCTTGATAGAACTATAGGATCAATGGTGGAGTTCAAGCAAATTATTGGTCGTGGTACTCGCGTTTTTGACGGTAAAGACTATTTCAGCATTATCGATTTCCGTGGTGCTTCTAATAAGTTTTACGATAAAGATTGGGATGGAGAGCCTGAAGCGCCAGAACCAGGCGGTACCAGTGAGCCACCAACACCACCTTACACACCAGAGCCGCCAGGAGGCACTGAAGGGCCAGATCCTACACCAGAGCCACCAGGAGGTACAGAAGGGCCAGAGCCTACGCCAGGTGAGCCTAAGCCTCGGTTAAAAGTGAAACTAAGCAAGTATCGTGAACTTAAGGTTACTGATGTTGAGATTCGCTATATAGGCGATAATGGCAGACCACTCACGGTACAGGAGTTTGTTGAGCGTCTTATGACTCAACTGCCGGGACTATTTAAATCGGTTGAAGAGCTAACAAAAATTTGGTCAGATCCCGACGAACGAGAAACCTTACTCAGTAAACTTTTGGAAGCGGGCTTCGATAAAGAGCAACTCGCCACGTTGCGTCGCATGTTTGAAGCAGAAGAGTGCGATATATTCGACTTATTAGCATTTTTAGCCTTTGAGCAGCCTATGGCTACACGCAAGGCTCGCGCTGATAGTGTTCGTGCTAACAGCACCTTTTTTAGTCAGTACCAACAAGAAAAAGCTCAACAATTTTTACACTTTGTACTAAATCGCTACGAGCAAACGGGCAGTGCAGAGCTATCACGCGAGCGCTTGCCAGCTCTAATTGAACTATCAGGTTTGGGGACTGTTAAAGATGCCTCGACTGCTTTTGGAGGTAAACCTGCATACCTACTAGCAGCATTCAAACAATTGCAGCAACAGCTTTATCACGTGAATTAATATGGAAATAACACTAGCGCCCAACCCTCTTTATGACCAACAGCAAAACCTTATGATCAATAAGGTAGCAACCTTGATTGGTGAGAATGGCAGCGGTAAATCGAGTATTTTACAATCGGTATTTGAAGAACGGTTAAACAAACGAGCACACCAAAACTTGAACGTGGTGTGTTTTTCTTCTGGGCAAAACGAAAACTACTCAGAAAAGTTTAGTAGCTACTTGGGACGCGAAAGACAAGCTGGTAGAGGCCTTGCTTTAGAATGTATGTACTTCGATAAACCTTGGTCTAAACTACTTATTTTTTTGGCGACTTCAATCAAACGTTCCGGTAAAGTTCGCTCGTTTTTGCGTGAGCGCGGGTACGTTACTGAGTCAGCTCAGAATGGTGATGATCAATCTACCTGTCTGAAGTGTGCGTTTAAAATAGACAAAAACTATGTATCTAGAGTGCAAGATGCCTTAAAACGAGAAATGAAGGGCGAAGTTAATACGCTTAGAAGTACACCTTATTTTCGTTCACTTGATAGCTTTATCAGCATCCTTTACTCGAAGGACTATGAGTTCGAAGAGCCAATTCGCAAGCACACTATTGAAATATTTGCAGATCGCTTGGTTGATATATCGTTCGATTTTCCAAGACAAACTCAAGCAGGAGAAGAAGGCGCTGAAGCAGGTGAAGTAAATGCTCAAGCTCAAAATACAGCGTTTGATCCTGAAGTGAGCTTTTTCACTCAAGCAGCGGACAATAACTACTTCATAGACAAGCAAGGTTATAAGCTTCTTTTCAAGGGGGGAATTGAGCTCGATCAGCTAAGTGATGGAGAATATCAATTACTCTTTCTTTATGCGCTGATAGATCTTTTTGATGCGCCTGATACCTTGTTCTTATTGGATGAGGCCGACTCACATCTACACTATAAAAATGTGGAAAAACTATGGAGTTTACTACATGGTATTCAAGGCAATGCAATTACAACCACCCACTTATTAGACTCTATTTCAGCAAAAGAAAACCGCATCGAGCACCTCAAAGTAGTAGAAAATGGCCGCATTAATGAGGATAACAAAATCAAGCAATTGATTAACCGCTTAGGTATACTATCCCGCATGAAATCTGTTGAATTTGAAGTGTGTGGTAAGCTACCCAACATAGCAATACTAGATGATGAAAATGATTGGGCAATCTTCATTAAACTATCGCGGCAGAAAGGGCTTGATATCAGTACGTTACTTGCTATTAGCCCTTTGAAGAAGTCCTCTAGCTATACGAATGACGAAGATACATTAGGTGAAGCCAAAGTGAATTGGGTCAAGGCGTTGAGCTCGTCAGAAAGCCAAGTTTTTACAAGAAAAATATTCCTAGTATGTGATAGGGATGAGGCAACCCCGAATTGGAAGTCAAACGGTGTTCAATTAGCAGGCCGTACCTACGGAAAATTAGTTAGCTCCATTAAATGGGGTCAAGAACATAGCGTTGACACCTTTTTACTCGCTTGGAAAAGACGAGAAATCAAGCATTATTTATTAAGCTATACCGCTTTATCGCACCATGAGCGAATAAACACTATTAACAATGACCGCTTAGCAGCAAAGTTCCACCTCAGACAGCACGATTGCGCTGATAATGATGGAATTAGGAAGCTTCCATCGGAATTTGTAAAGGCTGCAACTCACGATCTTATTAATGAACTTAAAGGCGACGAAGAAGCTAAAGGACTTTGCATGGATAAGCTCCAAGCCTATATCGATCTTATTCCGCCCGAAGAAATCAGCGAAGACATCACCAACATGTATAACTTTATTACTGGAAAACTTTAAACAATGTCATTACAGCAAAAAATTGACCGAATTACCGACATATTGCGCCGCGACGATGGTATTAGTGGTGCCATGCACTATACAGAGCAGACTTCATGGGTGTTATTTTTAAAGTTCTTAGACGATTACGAGTCTGAAAAAGAGGATGAAGCAGTGTTGTCAGGCAAGGACTATCAACCTGTCTTGGATGATGAGCATCGCTGGTCAAGTTGGGCATGCCCAAAAAATGCCGAGGGTAAACTAGACATTAACTTAGTTCGTACGGGTGATGACTTGACTGACTACGTTAATACCAAACTATTTCCATACTTAAAAGGTTTCGCAGATGCGGCCGTAACTGGCGCTGGAGCCGACCCTAAATCGTTTACATACAAGATTGGGGGTATATTCCAATATCTAGATAACAAGGTCGCGTCAGGTCATACGCTTCGTGAAGTGCTGGATATTATCGACACCCTAAACTTTCAATCTGGTGACGAAATGTTCGAACTATCACTCGTCTATGAAGGTCTGTTACAGAACATGGGGGATGCGGGAGGCTACGCAGGTGAATTTTACACCCCTAGACCTGTTGTAAGGGCGATGCTTAAGGTAATTGACCCCAAAGCAGGGCAAACTATTTACGACGCGGCAGCAGGCTCTTGTGGCTTCTTAGTAGAGGCTTTTGATCATTTAAAGGCCAAGAAGGATGAGCTTTCTACTGAGCAGTGGAATTTTATACAACGCGATACTTTTTATGGGTTTGAAAAAACCTCGTTGGCTTATGTGATGGGCATGATGAACATGATCTTGCATGGTATTGAATCACCAAACCTTTATCGTGGTAATACTCTTACGCAGAACATCCGTGATATTCAAGAGAAAGATCGCTACGACATCATTCTTGCTAACCCCCCATTTGGTGGTAAAGAGAAGCCACAAATCCAACAAAACTTCCCTATTCAAGCTAACGCCACTGAATTGTTGTTTATGCAACACTTTATGAAAACGCTTAAAAGTGGGGGTAAAGCTGCTATTGTAGTGCCAGAAGGAGTACTGTTCCAAACCAACAGCGCTTTTAAGCAAGTTAAGCAAGAGCTGTTAGAGAACTTTGACCTGCATACTATCTTAAGTCTACCTTCTGGCGTGTTTTTACCTTATTCGGGTGTTAAAACCAACGTGCTGTTTTTCGAGCGTAGCGGTGGTACTAGTGATGTGTGGTACTACGAATGTGAACCTGAACAAAAGCTTACAAAAAACAAACCGATAGATGATAAGCACTTAAAAGAGTTTGTTAAGCTTTATAGTAGCCGCGAAACCACGGATCGTTCATGGACAGTATCGGCCAGCAAGCTTGCAGAAGACTACGACTTATCAGCCAAGAATCCTGCCAAGCAGAAGGATGCCGAGCATTTAGCGCCTAGCGATATCCTTAAGCAGATCCGTATCAAAGAAAAGTTGGTATCTGGTCTGTTGGATGAGGTTGAAGTCCTCTTGGCGGAAAAATGAGTATGGGGCAAGTTGATTCTAAACTTCCAAGTGGCTGGAGCTGGAAAAAATTTAAAGATGTTTGTGGTCTTAAAAGAGGCTATGATCTTCCTACACATGCGCGTACGGCTGGTAAATTTCCTCTATATAGTGCTAATGGCGTTACTGATTACATCGATCAGTTTAAAGTTAATGGGCCAGGAGTTGTAACCGGGCGAAGTGGCACTATAGGAAAAGTTCATTTCGTTGACGGAGACTATTGGCCGCTTAACACAGCATTATATGTGCAGAAATTTAATGGAAATAACCCACGTTTTATAAAGTATTTTCTTCAATCCTTTGATCTAACTCGCTTTGCATCTGGTGCGGCTGTACCAACTCTAAACAGAAATTCTCTCAGTGCTGAATTAGTTTGTACGCCGGACACCGTAGAAGAACAAAAACGCATTGTAGATAAACTCGATGCAATTCTCACCCGTATCGATGCCGCTATCGAGCATTTACAGGACAGCGTCTCATTAAAAGGCAATCTTCTTCAATCAGCGCTTGATGGTCAGTTCGCGGCTATCACTGAAAGAATGACAATTGAATCGATTGCAAATGTAAAAGGCGGCAAGCGATTACCAAAAGGTGAAAAGCTAAGTGATGACGTGACTGAACACCCATATATACGGGTAGCAGATTTCACTGATAAAGGAACGATAGACTTATCCAATATTAAGTACATATCAAAAGAAATCCATGAGCAAATTAAACGCTATGTAATTTCCAAGGACGATCTCTACATAAGTATCGCCGGAACCATCGGTAAAACAGGCTTTGTGCCACCCGAAATAGATGGCGCAAATCTGACAGAAAACGCAGCTAAGTTGGTTATCAAAGATAAGCAACAGCTAGATTTAAGCTACTTGTATTTGTTTACATTGACTTCTGATTTCTCTGCTCAGGCAGGGCTAGCGACTAAAACAGTTGCACAGCCTAAGTTGGCGTTAACTCGTTTAAGCAAGATTGAAATCCCAATGTGTTCCTTGGGAGAGCAGAAAGCTCTTGTGGCGACGATTGAGGCACTGAAAAGCAAAATTCACGATACAGAAGAAGTCCTTCTAGGGAAAATAAAAGATTTAAAATGCTTGAAAGCATCAATTCTCGATTCTGCCTTTAAAGGCGCTTTATAAGGAGGGAGTATGAGTTTACAAACCAACCTAAAAGGACGTTTGCGCAACACCTCTTTACCCAAAAGCCACGGCCTAATGCCTGTATTTGAGGCAGTAGTAAACTCTATTCACTCAATCGAGGAAAGAGGTAGTAGCGAGGCAGGTAAGGTTGTACTTCGTATTGATCGCGTTGCTCAGGGCAGTCTTGACTTCAGCGCTAAATCACAACAGCAAATTATTGGTTTTATTATTACGGATAATGGTTGTGGCTTTGATGATGTAAACTTTAGGTCATTTGAAACACTTGATTCTGACCATAAAATAGGTAAGGGTTGTCGAGGCGTTGGTCGTTTGATGTGGTTGAAAGTGTTTGATTTGGTGGAAGTGGAAAGTCACTTTATCGATACTGATGGTGAACTCAAAAAACGTGTACTCTGTTTTGATGATAAGAAGGGCGTTCATGGTGAGAAGGTTGTGTTTGCTACTGCCCAGAAGCCTGGTACTATTATTAAGTTGGTTGGTTTTGACAAAAGCTACAGAAAGCAGGTACCTTGCAAGGGAGCCTCAATAGCAAACCAACTACTAGAGCATGTACTGTGGTATTTTGTACGTAGCGAAAAGCCGCCACGAATAATTGTAGAAGACTCTGGAGAGACAATAGACCTAGACACTTTGTATGAGCGGCACATGCATGCTAGTACTCAACATGAAACTATAACTATTCAAGGCCACTCCTTCGACCTCACTCACATTAAATTTAGAGCATCAGCTAATAAAAAGCATCAACTAGCCTTATGTGCAGCTAACCGATTGGTTAAAGAGGAATCGATTCAGGGCAAGATACCTGGCCTTTACGGCAAGATATCAGATGCTGACGGCGAGTTTACGTACACTTGTTATGTATCCTCTAACTACCTCGATGAGCATGTACGAAGTGAGCGTACTTCTTTTAATATTGCCGAAGACGTTGATGGCATGCTCAACGATGTGAGTTTTAGCACTATTCGTGTTGAGGTGTTAGCACGCACTAAAGAGTACCTACAAGATGTTTTAGCAGGAAATGTATCAGCAGGTCGCAAACGTGTAGAGGACTTTATTGACAATAACGCGCCACGATACCGACCTATAGCACACTATGTTACAGAAGAGCTGCTAATTGTTGATCCTGAAAAGTCAGATAGAGACTTGGAGCTGCACTTGCATGCCCAATGGTACGAGGTTGAGCGTCAACTTGTGACCGAGGGCCATGACGTTATGCAGCCTAAAAGTGACGAACACCTAGAGGTATACAAAGAAAGGCTAAGTGAGTATTTACGCAAGGCTGAAGACCTTAAAAAGTCTGATCTAGCTAATTATGTATCACATCGTAAAGTTGTAATCGACCTACTGCAAAGATCCATAGAGCGGCTAGATGATGGCAAGTACGCACGTGAGGATATGATTCATGAGCTGATCATGCCCATGCGTAAGGATTCTAGCGAGGTTTTTGTTGACTCATGCAACCTTTGGCTTATCGATGAGCGTTTAGCCTTTCACAATTACTTGGCTTCTGACAAAACGCTGAATGCCATGCCTATTACAGGAAATGTCACCACCAAAGAGCCAGACTTACTAAGCTTAAAAGTGTTCGATAACCCTATGCTCGTTAACGACGATACGAGTTTTCCACTTGCCTCAATAACCGTAATCGAAATTAAGCGCCCCATGCGTAACGATATGAGTGAGGGTGAAGGCAAAGACCCCATTGATCAAGCTTTAAGCTATTTAGAGCGAGTACGAGATGGTAAAGTTACGACGAAGTCTGGACGGCCCATACCAGGGAATAATGACATCCCTGGTTATTGTTATGTGTTGTGTGATCTGACAGAGACTATGAAAAAGCGATGCCGTCGAGCTAACTTACGCATCACATCTGATGGTATGGGCTACTTCGGCTATAATGAGCCGTCACATGCCTATATTGAAGTAATTAGTTTTGACCAGTTAGTGAAGGCAGCTAGAGAGCGAAACAGGGCCTTCTTTGACAAGCTAGGCTTACCCTCTGCATAGTGTTTTATCAACAATGGCTTCTTCGCGGCCAACTCGTATCTGTAAAAGGTGACAACATCTTACTACCACGACCTGGTCGTTAATATTCGATCACGCACTTGTAGCTGCAAGTGGTGGACGAGAGACTATCGTCTTCATTGTGCTCGAGATCGTATCTGTAAAAGGTGAGAACATCTTACTACCACGAACTGGTCATTAATATTCGATCACGCACTTGTAGCTGCAAGTGGTGGACGAGAGACTATCGTCTCCTTTGTGCTCGAGCTCGTATCTGTAAAAGGTGAGAACATTTTACTACCACGAACTGGTCGTTAATATTCGATCACGCACTTGAGCTAGTTGATAGCTGGAAGTGATGGGCGAAAGACAGTCACCTCCTTTGTAATAGAGCACTTAACTAATAAAGCCGGTAGATTCTATTGTACAATGTTCTAATCGTTAATATTCGATCACGCACTTGAGCTAGTTGGTAGCCGGAAGTGATGGGTGAGAGACCATCATCTCCTTTGTGATAGAGGACGTTGCTAATAAAGCTAGTAGTTTCTGTTGTACAACGCCTGGTCGTTAATATTCGATCACGCACTTGAGGTAGCTGGAAGTGATGGGTGGGAGACTATTATCTCCTTTGTGATAGAGCACGTAGCTAATAAAGCTAGTAGTTTCTGTTGTACAACATCTGGTCATTAATATTCGATCACGTACTTGAAGTAGCTAGAAGTGATGGGCGAGAGACTGTTATCTTCTCTGTAATAGAGCACGTAGCTAATAAAGCTGGCAGATTCTATTGTACAATGATCTAGTCGTTAATATTCGATCACGCACTTGAGGTAGCTGGAAGTGATGGGCGAGGGACTGTTATCTCCTCTGTGATATAGCACGTAGCTAATAAAGCCGGCAGATTCTATTGTACAATGATCTAGTCGTTAATATTCGATCACGCACTTGAGGTAGCTAGAAGTGATGGGCGAGGAACTGTTATCTCCTCTGTAATAGAGCACGTAGCTAATAAAGCTAGTAGTTTCTGTTGTACAACATCTGGTCATTAATATTCGATCACGCACTTGAGCTAGAAGGTAACAGCCAGTGAGTGATGGAAGTGCGCTGCCTATTTTACGTTCGATTTCGCAGCTAATTAAGTCCATGGCACCTCTTGTACAATGGGTCGTTAATATCGATTACGCGCATGTTAGCTGATCCAGCTGTATTTCTTTCTTTATCCGGTAGACAGTGGCAACACTACAGTCTGCTAGTTTAGCTACTTCTTCTGCTCCAAGATTCTTGTCAGTGTATCTAGCGACCTTCTCTCTAGTTGCTTGGTTCTTACTACGCCCTCCAACTTTTTTCCCCTCAGCTTTAGCTTTGGCTAAGCCCTGCTTAATTCTCTCACGGCGCTTATCGTTATCTTGGCGAGCCATGGTTGCCATGAGGTCGAGTAACATGTTGTTGACTATTTTTAGGACATTACTTGTAAGGTCATCATCACTGATCAGTGTGTGAGTAGTTGGTAAGTCAGCGACTATAAGGCGTAGGCCTTTTTCGTTAATGATTGCTTTCAGCTGATACCACTCATTAAGCGGTAGACGAGAGAGGCGGTCGACGCTTTCAACAAGAAGTATCTCATCAGCTTTAGACTCTGTTAGCAGTAGGCCTAATTTAGGTCGCTTTAATATAGTACCAGTGTAGTTCTCAACGTATTTCCCTACGATAGTTATAGCATTACTCTGACAAAAATCAGTAAGCTCTTGTTCCGCTCGGTAAGCGTCTTGTTCTTGTGTGCTTGCTCTCATGTAGATTCTAGCGTTCATATTCTCTCACTTCTCATTAGCCTATGGCGTAACTAACTTCATTGATAAACTCTCAATAGCCATTCGATTTATTGCCTATTGAGAGTTAATACATATCAACCTGACGATTTAAAAACACCTCACTGAGCTATAGTCAATTGACACCACATCATGACTTAATCCTCTGACGCTCATCGTCTATTTTTTGTAAGTCTGCGTCGAAGCTAGATAAGAACTCATTTTGGCCTTCATCAACCTGGGCGTCAGTTTCTTTAAAAGCATCAGCCGGGGAGTTCATACGGAGGTTTTGTATGTTTATAGCTTGCTTCCAAATAGAGATGTCTTCTTCGGTCATTTTAGTCAATGGAAAAAAGAGGTTCTCTTCGCTGTAATAGCTATTAGGTATCTCTAACTGCGGCAGGGGGAAGTCATCACACTTTACAATATACCTTTTGCTCTTTCTGCTGAACTCAATGTATTCAAGGCTTCGACTCTCATCGAAGTAAAGTTTCGTCCCATCAAGGTACGCATATATTTGTAATCGATGCATTGCAGTATTGAAGCGTTTCGGCTCGTTTAAAAGGTCTATTAAGTCGGGGAGTATTAGCTCAGCTTTTTCAACGTGGCTATCCTTTTTTAAGCTCTGTAGCTTTTGATATACATCCTCGACCTCTTGCTCTATCGTTAAAATATGCTTAAAGGCATGACGTACAGTTGCATTATCACCAGCCTCTTCTGCTTCGTTGGAGACCTCCCTGTAGTTGTCTAGTTTTGCCGATAATTTACTCAGCTGCCTGTTTAAAGTACTTTCTTGTTGGAGCCTATCTTTATGTAGCTCTGACTTGGTCAGCTTTTCAAGTATGGTTCGACGTGAATACTCGAAATAAAAATAATGTGCAATGATAAGAGGAAACGTACTCTTTGTCGTGCAGTCAGGGCTCTTGATACCTTTACGCTGAGTGTTACTACACCTTAGTAAAGGAAGG
The DNA here is from genome assembly GCF_015864815.1 of Pseudoalteromonas sp. NZS100. Classification (NCBI taxonomy): domain Bacteria; kingdom Pseudomonadati; phylum Pseudomonadota; class Gammaproteobacteria; order Alteromonadales; family Pseudoalteromonadaceae; genus Pseudoalteromonas; species Pseudoalteromonas sp. NZS100. The sequence continues at coordinate 182,303 of NZ_JADYWM010000003.1, read as the reverse complement.
CTATAGCACCCTTTTTTCTTATTATAGCTGCGCTGAATGCTCATTCCGCAACCACAACCCTTGCATCGGACTAAACCACTAAGTGGCCATTCGCTATCAGGCTTAATATTTTTATATTTACGATTTTCGCGAATATCTTGTGCTTGGTAATACGTACTCTCATCTATAGCGGCCTCATAAACTTTGTTCCCACGCCACATGCCGATCACTGAGTCCTTAGTAATCCAATCCATTACAGTGCTTGGGTTAGTTTTTTTCAAAAAAGAGGCTTCAGGGTACTTTTCTTTAATAGCGTTGAGGATATTTCTTTGGCCTTGGCCTGATAGGTAAAGATCGAAGATATCCTTAATTATGCCTTTATGTTCGTTGCACGTACCATCACTGCCTAGCCAAAAAGGACGTCGCATCTTTGGTACAATGCCTTGCTTAGCGTTTTCTTCACGTCTTACATAGCTACCCTTAACCTTTCTAGAACGGTACTCTGAGTCTTCATAGGCGCTTTTAATTTCAAGTATTAGCTCAATCCGTCCAACAAGATCGTTAACGTCCTCAGGTTCATATATCTTATCCTTTTTTGTGATCGCAATAGATACTCTATGCTTCCAAAGCCTTTTTAGTAGGCTTTCGGCTTCGTCGATGTCTTGGCGTGTAAGGCGGCTAAAGTGTTCGATCAGTACAATCGATTTAGGCTCGATCAGTCCTGCCTCAAGGCGTGCAATAAACTCACCTAGTGCGCCAGCCGATACGTTTTTACCTGTGTATGCAGAGACACCTTCATCAACAATCTCTTCTGCAAGCTCACATTCTGGGTGCCTACTTAACCAGCCTTTAAGCTGTTCCGACTGCCTATGTAAGGAGCTGTTACCTCTTTGTGCATCCGAGCTAAACCGCTGGTAGGCATATACTTTACGTTTCATAATCTTTAATTTCGATGTGATTTAGGGGGGATGTTATTTGATGTGCACAGGTAGGTCAATAGTGAGTTAAAAGCGGCTCAAAGTGCGATGTTTTTAATACGTAAATACGCTGTTGATAAAGAGGGTAGTGATGCCTTACTCGAGTGGCTAAAGCCATTTGAAACGCTTATTTATAAGCGTGAAGGAAATTGGCGTGATCTCGCCGCTAAAAATAAGCTAACTAAATCAATAATTCCTAAATCTAATTCGCCATATGGACAAGATTTAATTGATAAAATGGTATTGTTGATAAAAGAAGAGTTGCATCATTTTTACCAAGTGCTCGAAATTATGGACGAGTACGGTGTAGAGTACCAAAGCATTACACCATGTCGTTATGCAAAAGGCATGCTTCGTCATGTTAAAACGTTTGAGCCAAACGCCCTTGTTGATAAATTAATTGTAGGCGCTTACATTGAGGCGCGTTCGTGTGAGCGTTTCGCAAAGCTTGCGCCGCATGTTGACAAACGTTTAGGTGATTTTTATATTTCGCTGCTGCGCTCTGAAGCCCGTCATTACCAAGATTATCTAACTTTAGCGCAAGAAATTGCTGATTTTGATATTACCGAACGAGTTAAAGAATTTGGCGAGATTGAAGCCGAATTAATTTCATCACAGGATGAAGATTTTAAGTTTCATAGTGGCCTGCCAATAGCATAAAGCTAATTTTCTTTTAAAAAATTAATGTATTCAGCTGTTTTTTGATTGCTGAAATTGTGTTTTTTCATGATTTCAGCAATGCTTCCGTTTTCAATTATTATATCAATCCCTCTATTAAATTTTTGTAAGTACTCTTTTGCCCTGTAATTTGATTTAGAGACAACTAAATATAGTTTATGAGAAGCAAGATCTGGCAATAAGTACTCAATTTTATTCTTATCTAAATCAACTTCGTTATTGTGTTCAAGCCAATATTTCCCTACTTCTTTAGTGCCTGCGACCAAATCAATACGACCTTGTTGTAGCAGGTATAAACTTGTAGGAAGGCTTTTAGTAGATGTTATTGCCAGCTCAGTATTTCTAGTAAACTCTTGGCTTACAAAGGCATTGTCTTCTGTACCAATACTATAAGGTGTTAATGATTTAACTGTACCATCGAAATTAATAGCACTCTCTTTGCGTTTAAAAATTCCTGAATGAGCAACTGCAAGTGGGCGAGAGTAGTAAAAAACTTCATTTCTTTTTAATGAGTAAAAAGCGCCTAAAATAGCTGTTTTTCTCTTTTTTTCTAATAGCTTTAGGGCGCGGTCCCATGTCGTAAACTCGGCTTCGCTATTAATGCCTTGAGTTTTAAGGGCTGATTGAGTGATTTCATATAACCAACCGTTATCAGGAAGGTTTTCGCTAAAATAGGGAGGGTAGTTTTCAGTAACAATTTGCCATGTTTGCTCGCTAAATACTTTGGTAGGAATGGCAATTACTACGATGAAAATTAACAGCTTAATCATTAAACCTCTCACTATTATTCAAATATATAGTTAAATAATAGTCAGGATTTTAAATTATGCGAAAGGCGTGCTAATTAATTCTTGTGATTGAGGGGTAACGACTAAATAAGAGCCTTGGGTATACCAGTCACCTAGCACTGTACGAGTAAGCGTTTGTTCATCAACTTTATAGGTATGAACATTAGGGCGGTGAGTATGACCATGAATCATATTAGTAACGTTATGTTTAGCAAAGGTGGCAAGCACGGCTTCATCTACAACGTCTAAAATTTCGATAGGTTTATCAGCTTGGCTCAACTTACTTTTTTCACGGGCATTACGCGCTATTTTTTTACGATACCAAAGTGGCATTGCAAGCATTAATTTTGGCCACCACCAACCACGGCTTTTTTTACGAAATTTTTGATACTCAGTATCTTGAGTACACATTTCGTCGCCATGTAAAATAACGGTAGGCGTACCATATAAATCAATGACTGTTTGTTCATCGAGTAAAGTCATTGCGGCCATGTCTGCATATTGCTTGCGCATGATGAAATCACGGTTGCCATGTATAAAATAAACAGGTGTCCCACCATCATTAACGGCGCTTAAATGCTTTGCTACATCGGCACTCAGCGCTGTAATGTAGTCATCTCCAACCCATACTTCAAAAAAATCACCCAAAATATAAAGTGCATCTACATCTTTATTTAGTATATGCGTATTTAAAAAGTCAAAAAATGCAGCGCTAATGTCGGGGCGGTTTTCGCTTAGGTGTAAATCTGCAATAAAGTAAGTTTGGCGAGTCATAGGTCAGTCTTTTCGATATAAATAAAGCGGGCGTATACACATTGCGTAAATGCCCGCTGATACTCCACATTACGTGGGTAAACTTACTATTAGCTAACAGTAACGCTTTCGATGATCACATCTTCAAGAGGCACGTCTTGGTGAAAACCAGTACTACCTGTTGCTACGCCTTTTATTTTATTTACTACGTCCATGCCTTCTACTACTTCAGCAAAAACACAGTAACCCCAGCCTTGCGATGTTTCGCTGCTATGGTTTAAAAAGTCGTTGTTATTCACGTTAATGAAAAACTGCGCTGTAGCTGAATGAGGATCAGGCGTACGCGCCATTGCTAAAGTACCTATCTTGTTAGATAGGCCATTATTAGCTTCATTTTTAATTGGGTCGTTAACTTCTTTTTGTTCCATACCTGGTACAAAACCACCGCCTTGAACCATAAAACCGTCGATTACACGATGAAAGATAGTGCCGTTGAAAAAATCAGCATTTGCATACTCTAAAAAGTTTTTAACTGTGTTTGGAGCTTCTTGCTCAAACATTTTAATGGTGATGTCACCAAAATTGGTGTGTAGAACAACCATGTGTTTTCCTATATCTGGTTTAAATATTGGCGCTATTTTATCGTAGTTGACTAAGATTAACAAAGTAGATGTTTGGTTTGTTATAAAGCGCTAGAGCAGGGGCTTTTCAAGTGGTAACATAACTGTTCAAGTAAATAGTCAAGGACTCAAAGTAAATGGTAAATATATACAACACACTCACGCGACAAAAAGAGCAATTTAAACCTATGGTCGAAGGCAAAATCGACATGTATGTGTGTGGTATCACCATTTATGATTACTGCCATATTGGACACGCTCGTACTTTTGTTGGTTTTGACGTTATTGTGCGCTATTTACGTCATATTGGTTACGATTTAAAGTATGTACGTAACATTACAGATATCGACGATAAAATAATTAAACGCGCAAATGAAAATGGTGAGTCAATAAACGACTTAACTGTGCGCATGACTAAAGCGATGCATGAAGATTTTGATAGCCTAAATATGCTACGCCCAGATATTGAACCAACAGTTACAAGCCATATGGATGAAATCATCGCTATGGTTAAGCGCTTGATTGAAAAAGGCCATGCCTATGTTGCAGCTGATGGCGATGTTTTGTTTGATGTATCAACGTTTGAGCAATATGGTGCGCTTTCTCAGCAAGATCTAACTATGTTGCAATCGGGCTCTCGCGTAGAAGTGGCTCAAGATAAAGACGATCCACTTGATTTTGTGTTATGGAAAAAAGCCAAAGCAGGTGAGCCATCATGGTCATCACCGTGGGGTGAAGGGCGTCCTGGTTGGCATATTGAATGTTCGGCAATGAGCTCAAAACACTTAGGAGAGCATTTTGATATTCACGGTGGGGGGTCTGATTTACAGTTTCCACATCATGAAAACGAAATTGCCCAGTCGTGCTGTGCAAACAACGGCAAGTATGTAAATACATGGATACATACTGGCATGGTGCAAGTAAATAAAGAAAAAATGTCTAAGTCGTTAGATAACTTTTTTACTGTGCGTGAAGTTTTAAAAGCATACGATGCCGAATCTGTTCGTTACTTTTTAATTTCAGGGCATTACCGCAGCCAATTAAATTACTCACAAGAAAATTTAGACCAAGCGCGTTCATCACTTGAACGCATTTATACAGCGCTTCGTGATGTCGTACCGGTAGAATGCGATTTAGAAGGCAATGAGTTTGTTGCTAAATTTAGAAAAGCAATGAATGATGACTTTAATACACCAGAAGCACTACCTGTGTTGTTCGAACTTGCTAAAGAATTAAACCGCGTGAAAGAAAGTGACGCAGGTCAAGCTGGCAAGTTAGCGTTTATACTGCGTAGCCTTGGTGAAGTGTTAGGCGTTGCTCAACAAGCACCGGAAGCTTTTTTACAAGGTGGGCAAGATGACGACGAAGTTGCGACAATTGAAGCATTAATTGTAAAACGTAATGAAGCACGTGCTAGTAAGGACTGGGCTGCTGCTGATGAAGCACGTGATGCGCTTAATGCGTTAGGTGTAATACTTGAAGATTCAGCTGGTAAAACAACGTGGCGTAAAGCGTAAGCGTTTAAAGTAATTCAGGTCAAACTAAAAAAAGGGTTGCCAAATGGCAACCCTTTTTTAATTTTTTAACAGCTTAGCTGTGATATTTCTCACACGCTTCAAGTGTGTTTTCAATTAAGCTTGCGACAGTCATCGGGCCAACGCCACCTGGTACAGGTGTAATAAAATGCGCTTTTTGTTCGGCCACACTGTATTGAACATCACCGACTAATTTACCCGTATCTAAGCGGTTAATGCCCACATCGATAACAATAGCGCCCTCTTTTATCCAATCTCCCGGTATAAATTCAGGTTTACCGACAGCCACAACTAATAAGTCAGCGCGGCGAACATGTGTTTCTAAGTCTTGAGTAAACTTATGACACACAGTGGTAGTACAACCTGCTAATAAAAGCTCTAACGACATTGGACGACCAACAATATTTGACGCGCCAACGACAACTGCATGCATCCCTTTATAACGTACACCCGTTGAATCAAGTAATGTAATAATACCTTTAGGCGTACATGGGCGAAGGGCAGGCATACGCTGTGCTAATCGACCAATGTTATATGGATGAAATCCATCAACATCTTTATGTGGGGTAATACGTTCTAAAATCTTTTCAGCATCAAGACCTTTTGGCAGTGGTAACTGCACTAAAATTCCATCAACTTCGGCATCATTATTTAGCTCGTCAATTAAATCTAAAAGAGTTTGCTCTTGTGTGTCTGCTGGTAAATCAAATGATTTAGAGATAAAACCGACTTCTTCACAGGCTTTACGTTTTGAACCAACATAAACTTGGCTTGCTGGATCAAGTCCTACAAGTACTACTGCGAGTCCTGGTGCACGTAAACCATTTGCTACACGTTCACTTACGCGTTCTGCTACAGCGCTACGTACTTGTTTTGCGATTGCCTTACCATCAATGATGTTTGCCGTCATGGGTGACCTTTAATTGGGGTTAATTAACTAGATACCGATACTCTAAAAACGAATGCATAATAAAATAGGGGTAAAAATGCTAATAAAGAAAAATACGCTCTTTATTTAACTCGTTTTATAATGTGGCTGCTATTTTCGCAGAAAAGCATAGCAGCGCCAAGTTGCTTTTAAGGTATATAACGTTTGAGCTGTTAAATAGTTTAAAATTCAGCCGACTATTGTAATATTTAACCATTGTGCACTAAAAATGAGCACTTGATTGGTTTTCTTAAAAAAACGTTTGACCTAACCCCGTCAAATCACTATTATGCACCCCGTTGTCAACGAGGTCACTCGCTAGCAATAATAAGTTTCGGCGATTAGCGCAGTTTGGTAGCGCACTTGGTTTGGGTCCAAGGGGTCGCAGGTTCAAATCCTGCATCGCCGACCATTTTCTTAAAATGGTCTTAAACTCTCAGTTTAAGTGTTCAGTATGAAAAAAGAAGTTAACTCTTCAATGTCGGCGATTAGCGCAGTTTGGTAGCGCACTTGGTTTGGGTCCAAGGGGTCGCAGGTTCAAATCCTGCATCGCCGACCATTTTCTTATTCAATAAGAACAATAAGTAAACTCCTCTAAGTTATAAATCTAAATCTGTTAGCCTATAATTCTATTAAATAATTTCTATTTTATTCTATTTAGTCCGTAGTTAGCCTGTTTTTTATTCAGTTAGTCTTTATAGTCCCTTATCTAGTCCAAATAATTGCCCCCTATACTCGACTATCATAAATATTAGGTTATAATGCCGCGTCTATTGTTTAACATAGTGCCCGAAGGGCAAAGCAGCAATGGTGTCTCATGGTAGCGACGGATGCTTTTAAGTGTGAAAAACCGCTTAAACTTTATCAAGACTCATGCAGAACACTTTGTTTGTAAAGGAAGGCGAACAGTCGCCAAAATTGAATATTGAGGTAAATCATGCAAGTTTCTGTTGAGACGACCCAAGGCCTTGAGCGCCGTATAACTATCACCGTTCCTTCAGAGAACGTTGAGACCGAAGTAAAAAAACGCCTACAACAACTGTCAAAAACACAGCGTATAGATGGTTTCCGTGCTGGTAAAGTTCCAGTGTCTGTAATTAACAAGCGTTTTGGCCCTGCAGTTCGTCAAGAAGTTGCTGGCGAAGTAATGCAACGTAATTACATTGAAGCAATCGTTTCTGAAAAAATCAACCCAGCTGGCGCGCCTACATTCGCTCCTAAATCACTTGAAGCAGGTAAAGATTTAGAATTCTCAGCAACGTTTGAAGTTTACCCTGAAGTTGAAGTTCAAGGTTTAGATAAAATTACTGTTGAAAAACCAGCAGTAACAGTAACTGACGAAGATTTAGCTAACATGCTAGAAACACTTCGTAAGCAACACGCAGCGTGGGCTGATGTTGATGCAGCTGCTGGCGAAAACGACCGTGTAACAGTTGATTTCGTAGGTACTATCGACGGTGAAGTATTTGAAGGCGGCAAAGCTGAAGACTTCCCATTAGAACTTGGCCAAGGTCGTATGATCCCAGGTTTTGAAGATAACATCGTAGGTAAAAAAGCAGGCGAAGAAGTAGTTGCTGATGTAACTTTCCCTGATGATTACCACGCTGAAAACTTAAAAGGTAAAGCGGCTCAATTCACTATCACAGTGAAAAAAGTTGAAGCGCAAGAATTACCAGAATTAAGCGAAGAGTTTGCAACTAAATTCGGTGTTACCGAAGGCGGCGTAGACGCGCTTAAAGAAGAAGTTAAAAAGAACATGACACGTGAGCTAGACCAAGCGGTTAAAGCAAGCGTTAAAGACCAAGCAATCAAAGGTCTTTTAGCTAACAACGAAATCGAAGTGCCTAAAGCACTTGTTGATCAAGAAGTTGATGCTCTACGTCAGCAAGCAGCTCAACGTTTTGGCGGCGACGCTCAAAACATGCCAGAGCTTCCAGCTGAATTGTTCCACGAGCAAGCTGTAACACGTGTAAAAACTGGCCTTTTATTAGGTGAAGTGATTAAAGCTAACGACATCAAAGTTGATGATGCTAAAGTTGAAGCATTAATCGCAACAGTAGCTTCTGCATACGAAGATCCAACTGAAGTAGTAGAATACTACAAAGGTAATGATCAACTTATGCAGCAAATGCGTAATGTAGCAATGGAAGAGCAAGCTGTTGAAGCTATTTTAGCTAAAGCAGTTGTTACTGATGTTGAAAAAGCATTTGATGACATCATGAATCCACAGCAAGGTGCTTAATAAGTCATTGACTTAAGCTCTCGCTAACGATTAAATGGCTCGTGTTACTCTGTTTATACAGCGTGCCCGGGCCATTTTAGTTTTTGGCTCTAAATTTGCGAAAAACGATAACTATGCTTCCTTATAATAAGGATAAGTATAAGCGCATAAGGAATTAAATAAGTATGAATACTGGTATTACAGATCCCCTAAATGCATTGGTCCCAATGGTTGTTGAACAAACACCAAAAGGCGAGCGCTCGTATGATATTTATTCGAGATTATTAAAAGAGCGTATTATCTTTTTAACAGGTCAAGTTGAAGACAACATGGCAAATCTGATCTTAGCGCAAATGCTATTTTTAGAATCAGAGAACCCTGATAAAGATATCTTTTTATATATCAACTCACCAGGTGGTTCAGTAACTGCGGGTATGGCTATTTACGACACAATGAACTTCATCAAACCAGATGTAAGTACAATATGTGTAGGTCAAGCTGCAAGCATGGGTGCTTTTTTACTTACTGCTGGTGCTAAAGGTAAGCGTTTTTGCCTACCAAACTCACGTGTGATGATTCACCAACCATTAGGTGGTTTCCAAGGTCAAGCATCTGACTTTGAAATACACGCTAAAGAAATTCTGTCTATTAAAGATAAGCTTAACCGCTTAATGGCTGAGCATACAGGCCAACCATTGGATATTATCTCTAAAGACACTGATCGTGATAACTTCATGAGTGCTTCGCAAGCTGTAGATTACGGTTTGGTAGACTCTGTGTTTACAAATCGCGACAAAAAGTAAGCGCTTGGTAAACAGGACTACCTGTTTACCACTTTGAGTTACTATGCGAAAACCAATAAATTTTGGTATAGTTAAAGCGTATTGAAATAGCCGCCAATAGTTTTGGTGGCCAACGTAATAAAATGAGGTAGCTGAATGTCTGACACTCCTACAGACGGCGACAAAAGTAATAAATTGTTATACTGCTCTTTTTGTGGAAAAAGCCAACATGAAGTGCGTAAATTAATTGCAGGCCCTTCAGTATACGTTTGTGATGAATGTGTAGAGTTGTGTAACGATATTATCAGGGAAGAGATCAAAGACATTGCTCCTAAGCATGATACGTCTGACAAACTACCTGTACCAAAAGAAATTCGTAAACACTTAGACGATTATGTTATTGGTCAAGATCATGCTAAAAAAGTATTGTCTGTTGCCGTTTATAACCATTATAAACGGCTACGTAACCAATCGACTAAGCAAGACATTGAATTAAGTAAAAGTAATATTTTGCTTATCGGCCCAACAGGTAGTGGTAAAACATTACTTGCAGAAACATTAGCGCGCCTACTTGACGTGCCGTTTACTATGGCCGATGCCACTACATTAACCGAAGCAGGTTATGTAGGTGAAGATGTTGAAAACATCATTCAAAAGCTTTTACAAAAGTGCGATTACGATGTTGAAAAAGCACAGCGCGGTATTGTCTACATCGATGAAATTGACAAGATTTCTCGTAAATCAGATAATCCTTCAATTACGCGTGACGTATCAGGCGAGGGCGTTCAACAGGCGCTACTTAAACTGATTGAAGGCACCGTTGCTTCTGTTCCACCGCAAGGTGGTCGTAAACATCCACAGCAAGAGTTTTTACAAGTAGATACATCTAAAATCTTGTTTATTTGTGGTGGTGCATTTTCAGGCCTAGATAAAGTAATTGAGCAACGTAGCCATAAAAACACCGGTATCGGTTTTGGCGTGAGCGTAAAAGAGTCTGCGGCGAGTCGTTCTTTAAGTGAAACATTTAAAGATGTAGAGCCAGAAGATTTAGTTAAATATGGCTTAATTCCTGAGTTCATAGGCCGTTTGCCGGTAGTGGCTACGTTAACAGAACTTGATGAAGCAGCTCTTGTACAAATATTGAGTGAACCTAAAAACGCGATTACTAAACAGTTTTCAGTATTGTTTGGTATGGAAGACGTTGAACTTGAGTTTCGCGATGATGCCTTAGCTGCAATTGCCCACAAAGCAATGGAGCGTAAAACAGGCGCACGTGGTCTTCGTTCAATTGTTGAAGGTGTATTACTTGATACTATGTACGAACTTCCTTCAATGGATGATGTAAGCAAAGTGGTTATTGATGAAACCGTTATTAAAGGTGAGTCAGATCCAATCTTGATTTATGAAAATAATAAACAAGATAAAGCTGCATCAGAATAGTTTTTAAGCTATTTGAATGGAAAAAGGAGCCTTAGGCTCCTTTTTTTATAATTAATTTAATCGAGTAAGGGAAAATTGTTGAACTTTAATTAGGTTATCCCCATATACTTGAGTAATCTTTAAAATAAATGAAGTGCGAAGAGAAACTATAATGACGCTTGAGAGAACCGACCGAGTCGAAATCCCAGTCCTTGCACTGCGCGATGTTGTGGTATACCCGCACATGGTGATCCCGCTTTTTGTTGGCCGTGAAAAATCAATAAAATGCCTAGAAGCGGCAATGGACAAAGACAAACAAATTTTCTTGGTTGCACAAAAAGATGCAACTGTAGATGAACCAGAGCAAGATGATATTTATCGTATCGGTACTATTGCCACTGTACTTCAGTTATTAAAATTACCAGACGGTACAGTTAAAGTTTTAGTCGAAGGTACACAGCGCGCACAAATTGAAGAATTTGTAGATAACGATGACTTTTTTGTCGCTAATGCTCAATTTATTGAATCTGATTCTGTAGATGAACAAGAGCAAGATATTTTTATCCGAAGCGCAATTAGCCAGTTTGAAGGCTATGTAAAGCTTAATAAAAAAATTCCACCTGAAGTACTAACTTCAGTTTCAGGTATCGATGAGCCAGCACGTCTTGCCGACACAATGGCAGCGCATATGCCGCTTAAAGTACCTGAAAAACAAAAAGTGCTCGAAATTTCAAGTGTCACAGAACGTCTTGAATATTTAATGGCACTAATGGAAGGCGAAATAGACTTATTGCAAGTTGAGAAGAAAATTCGTACCCGCGTTAAAAAGCAGATGGAAAAATCTCAGCGCGAGTATTACCTCAATGAGCAAATGAAAGCCATTCAAAAAGAACTTGGTGAGCTTGATGATGTGCCTGATGAATTTGAAGCGCTTAAAAAGCGTATTGAAGATTCTGGCATGCCTGATGAAGCTAAAGAAAAGGCAACTACAGAGCTCAATAAGCTTAAAATGATGTCGCCAATGTCTGCAGAAGCAACTGTAGTGCGTTCATACATAGATACATTAATTAATGTGCCATGGAAAAAACGCTCTAAAGTGAAAAAAGACTTAGCAGGCGCACAAAAAATTCTTGATAGCGATCACCACGGCTTAGATAAAGTAAAAGAACGCATTATTGAGTACCTCGCAGTACAACAGCGTACTAATAAGCTCAAGGGGCCAATTTTATGTTTAGTTGGACCACCAGGTGTTGGTAAAACATCACTTGGGCAATCTATTGCACGTTCTACTGGTCGTAAGTATGTTCGTATGGCACTTGGCGGCGTACGTGATGAAGCCGAGATTCGCGGTCATCGTCGTACATACATTGGTTCAATGCCAGGTAAGCTAATTCAAAACATGACAAAAGTGGGCGTTAAAAACCCATTATTCTTATTAGATGAAATCGATAAAATGTCATCAGATATGCGCGGCGACCCAGCATCAGCATTGTTAGAGGTGCTTGATCCGGAACAAAACAGTCATTTTGCCGATCACTATCTTGAAGTCGATTACGATTTATCTGACGTTATGTTTGTAGCAACATCAAACAGCTTTAACATTCCTGGTCCATTATTGGACCGTATGGAAGTTATTCGCTTGTCGGGTTACACCGAAGATGAAAAGCTAAACATTGCAAAAGAGCACTTAATTACTAAACAAGTAAAACGTAACGGCTTAAAAGAGTCTGAAATAGTTATTGAAGACAGCGCAATTATTGGCATTATTCGTTATTACACACGTGAAGCGGGTGTACGTAACTTAGAGCGCGAAATTTCGAAACTATGTCGTAAAGCAGTTAAAAATATCTTACTTGAAAAGGACACTAAAATAGTGACCATCAATCAAGATAACCTAGAAGACTTTTTAGGTGTGCAGCGCTTTGACTATGGCAAAGCTGAAGATGGCGACCGTATTGGTCAAGTTACAGGCTTAGCATGGACAGAAGTTGGCGGTGATTTGCTAACAATTGAATGTGCGGCAGTGCCAGGTAAAGGCAAGTTAAGTTACACCGGTTCTCTTGGCGATGTAATGCAAGAGTCGATTCAAGCGGCAATGACGGTTGTGCGTAATCGAGCAGATACTTTCCGTATTAATAGCGACTTTTACGAAAAACGTGATATTCACGTACACGTACCTGAAGGCGCAACACCAAAAGATGGTCCTAGTGCGGGCGCAGCAATGGTAACGGGTCTTGTATCTAGCTTAACGGGTAATCCTGTACGAGCAGATGTTGCTATGACTGGTGAAATTACACTACGCGGTGAAGTACTTCCTATTGGTGGTTTAAAAGAGAAGTTATTAGCGGCGCATCGTGGTGGAATTAAAACAGTGATCATTCCAAAAATTAACGAACGTGACTTAAAAGAGATACCAGACAACGTGCTGGCAGGTCTTGATATTCACCCAGTTACTTGGATTGACGAGGTGTTAAAGCTTGCTTTAGTGCATCCTGTTGAGAGTTTTTCGGTCGAAACACCTAAAAACCAAGAAAAAACATAAAAAAAGTGCTTTTTAGGGCTTTTCAAATCTAAACGGTATGATAAGTTAAGCACTGGTTTTCAAGCCTAGCCCTTACGGGGCCTAGGCTTAAGAAAAATATAATCATGTGGGCATTAAAAGTTTGCTCTAAAATTTTCAAAAAAGTGATGTTAGTTTAAAAAACCATCGCTCTTGATAATAACAATGAAAGAGGATGATATTGTGAATAAATCTCAATTAATCGATCAAATCGCAGCTGATGCTGACATTTCTAAAGCGGCTGCAGGTCGTGCACTAGATTCATTCATCGAATCTGTATCTGGCGCGCTAAAAGATGGCGACTCAGTTGCACTTGTAGGTTTTGGTACTTTCTCAGTACGTGAACGTGCTGCACGTTCAGGCCGTAACCCGCAAACTGGTGAAACTATCCAAATTGCTGCTGCAACTATTCCAGCTTTCAAAGCCGGTAAAGCGCTTAAAGACGCAGTAAACTAATCACTGTTTTAAACACATTAGTTATGGCGAGTGTAAAGTTACTGATTCACCAAAACAGATGAGTTAAGTAACTTTTCCGCCAGTTACTTCAAGTGAAAAAGCGTATCTGGTAAGATACGCTTTTTTTACATGTGACAAGGTAAAATACCTTGATCAAAAAGAGATAAACAAATGCTTGAGAAAATCAGAGAAGGTTCGCAAGGACCTGTAGCCAAAATAATTTTAGGCGCGGTGATTTTATCTTTTGCCTTAGCAGGGATCGGTAGTTACTTAGGTCAAACCACAGAACAACCCGTTGCTGAAGTAAATGGAATTAAAATTAGTCAAACCGATTTTAACCGTGCTTACCAAAATGAACGTAGCCGTTTAGAGCAACAATTTGGTGAATACTTTACACAAATTGCAGCTGATCCAAATTACATGGCACAAATTCGCCAAGGTGTAGTTGACCGCTTAGTACAACAAGAATTGCAATCACAGCTAGCGGCTGATTTAGGCCTTCGCGTAAGCGACGAAAGTGTACGTAAAACAATTTTAGAATTACCGTACTTTCAAATTGGTGAAAAGTTTAATAACGATCGTTACCTACAAGTAATTCGTCAAATGAATTTTCAACCAGATGCTTTTCGTGAATATTTACGTAAAGATATGACACGCAGCCAGGTAGTATCTGCTGTTGCAGGTACAGACTTTGCCCTAGAGAGCGAGCTGAAAAGCGCAATTGCTCTTCAGCAGCAAACTCGTAGTATTGATTACGTAGTTGTAAACAAAGAGGCACTTGCGGCGAATGTTGAAGTATCAGATCAAGAAGTATCTGATTACTACGACCTAAACGCATCTCAATTTTTATCTCCAGAGCTTATCTCAGTAAGTTACATTGAGCTTAAAGCAGCAGATATCAATGTTGAATCGGTAACCGAGGATGACGTTAAAGCGTATTATGAGCAAAACAAAGCACAATACGTTGAGCCAGAAAAGCGTCGCGTATCACATATCTTAATTGATAACAGTGAAGACGATGATGCAGCAAAAGAAAAAGCCAATGCACTTCATGCACAACTAGAGCAAGGTGCAGACTTTGCTGAGTTAGCGCAATCATCATCTGACGATATCGTTAGTGGCGAAATGGGCGGCGACCTTGAATGGATTGAACGTGACGTAATGGACCCTGCATTTGAAGACGCGACTTTCGCACTGCAAAACAAAGGTGACATTTCTGAGGTTGTTGCTTCTGAGTTTGGTTATCACATAATTAAACTTACAGACATTCAACCACAACAAGTTAAAGCGTATGACGATGTTAAAGCTGACTTACGTGCTGAATTAGAACAAGCTGAAAAAGTAGATGCGTTTTACGAAAAGCAAACAGAAATGGGCGCACTTGCATTTGAAATTTCAGACCGCTTAGACGACGCTGCAGAAGTTGCTGAAGTGGAAGTTAAATCTACACCTCTTTTAGCACTTAATGCTCTACCAGAGCCTTTAAACAGCCCTGCAGTTGTAACAGCACTAACATCAGTTGATTTACTTGAAGATAAAGTAAACTCTGAAGTTATTGAGCTTGGTGAGGAGCATGCAATTATTGTTCGTATTAACGAGCATAAACCTGCTGCTACTAAAGCGCTGGATGAAGTAAGCGAGCAAATTAAAGCGCGTTTAGTTAATGAAAAATCATCTGAGCTTGCTAAAGAAAAAGCGCGTAGCTTATTTGCAGAAGTACAAGCAGGTAAGAGCTTAAATGATGTAGCAAACGAGCAAAGCTTGACGGTTCGTCAAGAAGCGCAGTTAACACGTCAAAGCTACACTGTTTCACCTGCTATTGTGACTCAAGCATTTAAAATGGCTCACCCAGCAGGTTCTGCGGTAGTTGAGCTTGTTAATTTAAATAATGGTGATGCAGCAATTGTTGCGCTTAAGTCGGTAACAGATGCACAAGTTGCAGCTAATATTGACCCTCAAGCAAAACAAAGCATTACTATGGCGCAAGCTAATAAAAACTACATGGTATTTATTGAAGCGCTTAAAGCCAATGCTGAACTTAACTTACCAACGGCTACACAAACTGTTGAATAATTAATTTTAGCTCATAAAGAAAGGCGCTTTTAAAGCGCCTTTTTTATTGTCTTAAATAAAGTTGGTATATTACCAATTCGCTTAATTAAGTATTATTGCGGATTGGTATTAATTACCTCTGGCAATAAACTCAATCCGATTGCCGCTAGGCTCTCTTATCATCATATGTTGGGTTGGACCTTTACCTAAGTTTTCTGGTGCAAACTCTATAGTAATATTATTTTGCATTTCTAAGTGTGTATGTAGCTCGCTTAACTTTTTGATACTTTCAACACTGAGTGCTAAATGGTGTAGGCCCACATTTTCTGCCCGATTAAACTCCACACGTTTTTCATCATTTTTTACGCGCCATAATGTAATGGTTATTTTATTGTTTGATAAAAAATAAGCGGGGTAGGTTGGATCACTTCCTAGCGTTTTAAAACCAAGTACATCAGTAAAAAATGCTTTGGATGCATTTAAGTTTGATACGGTTAAACCTAAATGATCAACGCCACCAACCCAACTTTTAGAGCTAGAGTTTTCGTCAGCTATTGAGGTTGTTGATAGCAGTAGTAACGCTAATGATGAAATGCCTGTGAGTAATGTTTTTTTTAGCATAGATCCTCTTTATGGTTTTAGTTGTTAAATTGCGTATTTAACAAAGACCTTCATAAAGGAGATTACATTACACGCTAGGCTGCTTTTAGCAGCTCAGTAATCGCTGCGTTACTTTTGATTGGGGGTTTTGAAAAACATCTTCAGTAGGGCCGTATTCAACTACTTCGCCTTTATCGAGTACAACCACATAATCACTGATGTGGCGCACTAGACTTAAATGATGGGTGATCATCACATACGTAAGGCCTGTGTCGCGCTGCAGTTTAAGTAATAAATTCACTATTTGCGCGCGTATAGAAGGGTCTAAAGACGAAACGGCTTCATCAAGCACAATCACCTTAGGATCTAAAATTAATGCACGAGCAAACGCCACACGCTGTAGTTGCCCCACACTAAACATATGCGGGTAGTAGTGTTTATGATCGATTAACAAACCCACCTTTGAAAGCGTTGCATCAATCTTTTCAGTGCGTTCACTAGCATCAAGTTCAGTATTATATTGCAGGCAATCATCAAGCATTTCGCCAATGGTTAATCCCGGGTTGAGCGATGCAGCTGAATCTTGAAAAATCATACGAATATGGCGACATTGATTATCGCGTACGCCATTATCTTCGATAATATTATTCTCGAGCAAAATTTGCCCGCTATCAGCAGTATCAGCTCCTGAAAGTAGTTTTGCTAATGTACTTTTACCTGCACCTGTTTCACCAATTATGGCAATACTTTCGCCTTTACCGACACAAAACGAAATATTTTTAAGTACTTCAAACTTTTTACGTGAAAAAAGCCCAGCTCGCACATTGAACGTTTTTGATAGTGCTTGTACTTTTAGTAGCGGCTGCATTATTTCATGTCCTTAATTAACGGAAAATGGCACGCATAACTATGACCATGATGCTTAGTAAGGGTGGGAGTTACCACGCAGGCTTTTTGTGCTTGCGGACAACGCGGCCCGAGGCGGCAGCCAATAGGCAAATGTTGCAGAGTAGGGATAGTCCCTTTAAGTGCATAAAAAGGTTCTTTATGTGCTAAACCTTGTTCGTAGTCTGGCAAGCTTTTTAGTAATGCTTGCGTGTATGGATGGCGAGGCTGTTTAAATATTTCATGGGTTGGGCCTGCTTCAACCATTTGCCCGCAATATAAAACATGAATGCCATGCGACCAATGTGCAATCTCTTCAAGTTCATGAGAGATCATCAAAATAGACATGTTTTTAAGTTGGTTTAAGCTTTTTAGTAATCTAAATACTTGTGCGCGAGTCGTGCTCTCAAGCGCTGTAGTTGGCTCATCAGCGATTAATAACTTAGGCGTGCGAGCAATGGCCATCGCAATCATTACTTTTTGACATACGCCCTCTGAGAGCTCATGAGGGTAACTACTTAATACCGCTTCGTGGTTTTTAATGCCCACCTTATGAATAAGCGCTTTTACTCTGTCTTTTCTCTCGCGGTTGCGCTTTAAAAAGAAACCTTTAGTTGCGATCTCTGGGAGTGTTTCGGCAATTTGGTCAAATATTTTAGCGGTTGGGTCAAGGCAGCGACTTGGATCTTGATAGATCATCGCTATATCTTGGCTTACTATTTTACGGCGTTTCTCTGGGCTTAAACGCATTAAGTCTACGCCGCGCCAATGAATACGGTCGGCAGTAATATCCCAGCGTTCGTTCAATACACCAATAATCGCTTTTGCTATTAGGCTTTTACCAGAGCCAGACTCGCCCACAAGCGCATGTACTTCGCCTTCTTTTAAGCTAAAGCTCACTCTGTCTACGGCTCTAATTACAGTTTCAGAGGTACGTAGTTCAATTGTTAAGTTACGAACATCGAGTAATTGCATTTAATCAGCCTTACGTGCTTTTAGCACTTGTCGCAGGCCATCGCCTACTAAATTAGTAGATAACACGGCTAAAAATAACAGTACACCAGGTAGTGCTACAGTCCACGGCGCTAGATAAATAAGGCCTAAGTTTTCGGCTAATATTGCGCCCCATTCGGTCGTCGGTGGCTGAGCCCCTAATTTTAAAAATCCCAGTGCTGAAATATCTAATATAGCGGTAGAAAGCGCCATCGTGAATATAACCACAATATGCTCATAAATATTAGGAAAAATACCACGCGATATAATATGCCAATTAGACGCACCATCGAGTCTAAACGCAGTAATGTAATCTTTACTTAATTCATCAACAATCAGGTTACGCACTGAGTGAATAAATTGCGGCAGTAATGCTAAAATAATTGCCCATACGGTATTCATTAAACCCGGGCCGAGTATGGCGATTATTATTATTGCCAGTAACAAAGAAGGAATAGAAAGCGTTATATCAAGCAAGTGATTTAAAAAGCTTGAACGCAGCCCTTTACTAATCCCTGCAAAAGTACCCACTAACACACCAAAAATAGTCGTGATTAGGGCGGCTACAACAGAGAGGCCAAACGTATACGTAGCACCATTCATTAAGCGCGAGAGTACATCACGGCCTAAATCATCGGTACCTAAAAGAAAGCGTACATCGCCCATTTCTCGCCACGATGGCGGAATAAGTAGTGCATCGCTATGCTGTTGATTTACACCATAGGGGGCTAAAAAAGGAGCGGTGGCGGCCAATAATGCAAACGCCATAAATATCCATAAACCAACCAAAGCAGGGTGGTTATTTTTAAACTTTCGCCAAAATCGCGCGAGTGGCGATTTATTCGACTCTTCAGAAAATAAATTAAACTTTGCCATGGGCCTGATTCCGCGAGAGTGGATCGAATAAAGTGTAAGTAAGCTCAGCTGTAATAGAAGCTAAAATAACAAATAAAGACACTGCCATTAACCCGCCTTGAATTGCAGGAAAGTCACGCTGATAAATACTATCGATTAACCATCGGCCAATACCCGGCCACGAAAAAATAACTTCGGTAATCATCGCAAGCGTTATTAGCGTACTAAATTGCAAACCAATTTGCTTAATTACCGGCAGTAATGCATTACGCAGTGCATGGTGCATGATAAGTTGACGGCGGTTAAGGCCTTTTGCCCTAGCTGTTTTAATAAAGTTTTGATCCATTACCTTAAGCATAGACTCGCGAGTAAAACGCACTAATACCGTGGTTGGATACATGGCTAGTACAATAGTAGGGAGTGTTAAATGGCGCAGCGCATCAACAAAAGCCATTCCTTTATATGGAAATCCAGCTAGAGCAATATCAATTAATATAAACCCTGTACTGGCGGGTATTTCGTAAAGGAGCCCCATTCTGCCCGACATAGGAAACCAGCCAAGCTTTAATGAAAAAACCATTATTAATAACAATGCGAGCCAAAATACAGGCATTGAATAACCCACCATAGTGGTAGAGTTTATAAGCTTGTCGGGCCAACGTTTATGATACCCAGAGCCTAAAATGCCAGTCGGTACACCAATAACAACCGATACAATTAATGCGTATACGCTTAGCTCTAAAGTAGCCGGTAGCAAATCAACAATATGGCTAAACACACTATTACCAGAGGCAAACGAAAGCCCCCAATCACCCTGAAATATTCGCCCTAAAAAGGCAATGTATTGCATAAAGTAATTGCTGTTATATAAATATTTGTCTTCAAGCTCACTATGCTGTGCAAAGTTACTACTTGGTATGCCGCTTAAATTACTTAGCGGATCACCGGGAAATAAATACGCCAGTGAAAACGTAAATACGCTGAGCATCAGTATCATAAAAAAGAACAAACCAAGGCGACGTAAAATATAATCTAAGATCATTATTTCTTCCTCGCATTGGCAAGCGAAATAGCGCCAAACGGGCCAAGTGTTATGCCTTCCACATCGGCGCTACTCGCTTGAAAGCGCAGGCCATGAGCAATCGGTAATAACGGCAGCTCTTGAATAATTAAGCTTTGTGCGTCTTCGTAGTATTTTTTACGTTTGTTTAAATCAGTGGTGTCTAGTGCTTGAGTAAGCAATAAGTCAAATTGGGGATTACACCAGTTTGCTGGGTTTTTACCACTAAAAGTAGCGGTACAACTCAGCAGTGGGCTAAAAAAGTTATCAGGATCGGGTGTATCTGCGGCCCAACCAAGTAATACACTGTCGTGCCTATGCTCGCCAATACGTTGAATAAACGTGTTCCACTCATATTCTACAATGCTTACATTAACGCCCACTTTGCGTAAATCACTTTGCATAAGCTCAGCCATTTTTCGCGCGTTAGGGTTATAAATACGACTCACAGGCATAGCCCATATCGTCATATCAAAGCCATCAGGTAAGCCTGCTTCAATTAGTAACTTTTTAGCAAGTTCTGGATCAAACGTAGGTATATCTTCTTGTGGCTCAAACGCCCAAGAGGTTGGCGGCAAAATAGATTGTGCGCGAGTACCGTTACCGTAATAAACCGCCTGCATTATTTTATCTACATCTATTGCATGTGCGAGTGCTTGGCGTACGCGCAAGTCGTCAAACGGGGCACGTTCTGTATTAAATGCCCAATAACCTATGTTTAAGTTCGTTTCTTTTTCAACGTTTATATCATCACGTTGCGCTAAAATACTTAATTGCGCACTACTTGGATGAGCCGTTACATCGCACTCTTTAGTCAGCATTTTTGCTATACGCGTAGTGCCGTTAGGGGTTATGTCGTAAACCAATTGTTCAAGTGCAACGTCGTGCTTCCAATAAAGTGGATTACGGTAAAAGCGTACAAGGTGATCTCGGCGGTATTCTTTGTAAATATACGGGCCAGTGCCAATAGGGTACTGATCAAATAAGTTTTCTTCGTTTTTTTTCTTAAGTTCCATGGCGTATTCTTCTGAAAGCACCACGGCAAAGTCGGTGGCCATATTAGCTAAAAAGCTGCTTTCAGGATTAAACAGTTCAAAACGCACTTGGTAGTCAGACACACGCACAATTTTACGAATGAGTTGATCAATTCCCACACTTTGAAAATACGGGTAATTAGCATCGCCCACAAAGTGATATGGATTGTATACATCGAATAATCGGCTAAAGGTGAATATAACGTCGTCGGCGTTAAAATCCCGCGATGGGGTAAAATAAGAAGTTGTATGAAACTTTACATCTTTACGCAAGGTAAAGGTAACCGATTTACCATCTTTACTAATTTTCCAATCGGTTGCTAACTCACTTTGAAATTCTGCCGTAACAGGGTCAATGCTAATTAAACGGTCGTATAATTGGTTAGCAATTATATCAATAGTTGAACCGGTGGTCGTGACTTGCGGATTAAACGACACAGGGTTAGCTTCAGCGCAATAAACTAAGCCTTGGTTTTTTTCTTCTATGATTTCTTCTTTGCTATCAAGGCAACCAACTAAAGTGGTGGCAAGCAAAACAAGTAATAATTTATGCACCCGCATAACCTCTGACTATTGTTGATCCAACAAGTTGTATTTTTTAAGATAACCACGTAATTGATGATACGTTAAACCAAGTACTTCTGCAGTTTTCTTTTGATTAAATTGGCTATGTTCGAGCGCTTTATTAATCATGTTTATTTCAAAGTCGTTAGAACGCTCTTTTAAGCTGCACGGAAATTGAATATCGACGGCTATATTACTGCTTGCCTGAGCAATCGGCGGCGCAACAACAATAGGCTCGGCATTAACAGTTTGAGCCGCTATAGGTGCTTTAATGCGCGCTTTTGGTCTAAATGGGCTATCGAATGGGTCTAAAATAATCTGGTGAACGGGGATATGTTCACTACCGTGGCGATACAAACTGCGTTCAACCACATTTTTAAGTTCACGAATATTACCAGGCCAATCATAACTAAGCAGTGTTTCTGTTGCGCTTCGGGTAAAACCGCTAAAGAGTTCCCACTCTAAATCGCGCGCCATATTCATCGCAAACTGCTCAGCAAGAAGCATAATATCGTCTTGGCGTTCGCGCAGTGGCGGCAGGGTAATTACATCAAAGGCAAGGCGATCGAGTAAGTCACTTCTAAATTCACCTTGCTCAGCTAAATAAGGAAGATCTTCGTTTGTAGCACACACTAAGCGTGTATCTACTTTTACAGTTTGTTTGCCGCCAACACGTTCAAACTCACCGTATTCTATAACGCGCAGCAATTTTTCTTGTACCATAGCTGAGGTATTAGCTAATTCATCTAAAAACAGTGTGCCGCTGTTAGCGCGTTCAAAACGACCTTCGTGGCGTTTGCTTGCCCCCGTAAAAGCACCGCTTTCGTGGCCAAACAATTCACTTTCGAGTAAGTTTTCGTTAAGCGCTGCACAGTTAAGTTTTACGTAGTTTTGATCCCAACGCTTTGATAAAAAGTGTAAGCGTGCTGCTATTAGCTCTTTACCTGTGCCGCGTTCACCAATAATAAGTACCGGTTTATCTAAATTAGCCAGTTGCGATACCTGATCTAATACAGACAGAAAGCTATCTGATTGGCCGAGTAAATTATCCTGTTGGCGATATTGGCTCATATTTCCTAACTCTTGGTCATTTTTACTAACAGTTAGTGTATTTCATAAGTAGGGATAACTAAAGAAATTTGTATATTTAGTTTAACGTAATGAAAATAAAGTGTATTTTAACTTTTAAAAAGTTGGCAAGCATATTGATACTAGTTATAGCAGACTAACTAAGTTTTAATTACAGAGGTAAATGTTATGGGAATTTTTTCACGTTTTGCAGATATTGTTAATTCTAATATCAACGCCATTTTAGATAAAGCAGAAGACCCAGAAAAAATGGTTCGTCTGATTATTCAAGAAATGGAAGATACGCTTGTTGAAGTACGTTCTACATCAGCTAAAACATTGGCTGAGAAAAAAGAAATTGTACGCCGCTTAGATACACTTAAAGCGCAGGTAAGTGATTGGCAAGATAAAGCCGAACTGGCTTTAAGTAAAGACCGCGACGATTTAGCGCGTTCAGCCTTACTTGAAAAGCAAAAGTCGGCAGATGCAGTTGCTTCAGTAGCGAGTGAGCTTGAACATGTAGAGTCTCATATTGAGAAATTACAGCAAGAAGTAACGACGCTACAAGAAAAGCTAGCAGATGCTAAATCTCGTCAAAAAGCAATTATACTTCGCCAACGTTCGGCTGAGTCGCGCCTTGAAGTTAAAAAGACACTTGATAGCTCAAAAGTAGAAGAAGCACTTAACCGCTTTGAACGTTACGAAACCAAAATTGATGGACTAGAATCTCAAATTGAGTCGTACGATTTAGGTAAAAAGACGTTAGCGGATGAAATTGCTAATCTACAAAAAAATGAAAAGATAGATGATGAGCTAGCCGAACTTAAAAAGAAGTTAGCTGATAAATAATTACATATAAAAATATATGGGGCCCATGTGCCCCAGCTTAAAAACATCAAAACGGATTATCAGGAGAGGATTATGTTTGATCCAGAGATATTAGTTGCACCATTTATCTTGTTTATGATTTTTGTTGCTCCGCTGTGGCTAATTTTGCACTACCGTAGCAAGAAACAAGTAAGCCAAGGTTTAAGTGAGCACGAACATCGCCAATTACTTGAGCTTGCACACAAAGCTGAAAAAATGGCTGATCGATTAGAAACACTTGAAGCATTGCTTGATCAAGAGTCACCACAATGGAGACGCAAAGTATGAGTGCCAAACGCGAATTATTAAGAGACCCACAACGCGGTAAAATAGCCGGTGTATGTGCGGGATTAAGTGACTACTTTAATATGGAGTTATGGTTAGTTCGCATTATATTTGTTAGTGCGGTACTGCTAACGGGTGGCCCATTATTTGTGGTAGCGTATATTGCAGCCTGGTTCATTTTAGATAAAAAAGAGCCCGCAACAGCGCAAACTAAAAGCTCAACTAAAACTGACGATCCGCTAGAAGTGAAATTTAAAGTATGGCAAAAAGGCGAGCCGCCGCGCCGCGCATTGCAAGACTTAAAAGAGCGTTTAACGCGTGTAGATACTCGCCTTCAAGATATGGAGCGCCATGTAACTTCAAGCGAGTTTACGGTGAGCCGTGAAATTAACAAACTTTAAAGGATTTAATAGCACCTTATTTGCAGCGTGATAAATTACGGCAAATTAGGTGCAAGACACTTTATGAGCCAATCATTTGCAAAAAAGACCTTTAAAAGCATTAAAGGCAAAGCACAAAAAGCCCTTCATCGCAGTTTAGACCAACACGTAAAGCTTGCCGTAACTGGCCTAAGTGGTAGTGGTAAAACAGCCTTTATTACCGCGCTTGTTAAACACTTAACAACCCAAGCGGACGATAAAAACTTACCTTTTTTTGATGTAATGCGCGAGCACCGCCATGTGGCCACTAAAGTTGTGCCGCAAGAGGCGTTAAAAGTTCCTACGTTTAATTATACCCGCGCGCTAAATTCATTATTACCCAGCGATGGGATGCCTACATGGCCTGCATCTACCGAGCGTATTAATACGCTGCGCTTGGCAATAAAGTATCAAAGTAATGCAGGGCTGCGCGGCCACTTTTCACCGCAATCAACGCTTTATTTAGATATTATTGACTACCCGGGTGAATGGCTCCTTGATTTACCTATGCTTGAGCAAAGCTATGCTCAATGGTGCGAGCAGCAATACCCGTTATTAACTCAGCCTTCGCGCGTAAACACATCAAGTGATTTTTTAATGGCCGTTGAGCAACTTGACTTAAACGCTCCCGTTGATGAAAACGCACTTGCCCATATTGCTCAGCTTTATCAAAGCATGTTAGTCGGGCTTAAAAAAGACACCAAACTTGCCATGTTACAACCTGGGCGCATGCTTATGCCTGGCGACTTACAAGGCGCGCCATTGTTATTGTTTTTTCCGGTATCGGGTGAAATAAACAGTGACGATGTCGTTGTGGGTTCTAATTTAGCGCATTTAATTAAGCGCTTTAACGCTTATATAAAAGAAGTTGTAAAACCATTTTATAATGAGCATTTTAGGCACTTTGATCGCCAAATCGTACTTGTAGATGTACTTAGTGCGTTAAACGAAGGGCACGAAACACTCCAAGAGCAAAGCAGTGTAATAAACCAATTACTCGCACACTTTAATTATGGTGAGTCGGGCTTTTTTAAACGTTTATTTAAGCCCAACATAGACAAAATATTATTTGCAGCTAATAAATCAGATCACATAAGTGCAAAACACCATAAAGATTTAGCACTACTACTTGATTCGCTCGTGCATGAGCAAAGTAATCATTTAAAGTTTGATGGTGTAAAAATAGAAACCATGGCTATGTCGTCAATTACAGCAACGCAGCCGCGCCAAATTACCGACAAAGGCCAAACGCTTGACTGTATTTATGGTAAACCGCTAAACGAGCCAGATTGGCTTACGTATTTACCGCCGCAGCCTCCCTCGCGGATGCTTAATAAAAATGAGTGGCCAGAACAGGGATTTGAGTTTTTATCGTTCTCTCCAATGCCGAGCCCCGATAAACAACTAAAACATATTCGATTAGATCATGTCATGCAGTACCTGCTAGGAGACAAATTAACATGAGTGAGTCAAACCAACCATTTCAAGCAGGGCGTCGTATAGATACGCAAAGCATTGAGCAAAACGAACCCGTTTTAGAACCTGCAAAAATTATTCAGCACGGACAAAGTGATTACGAAGAACTTGAAGATGAAGCACTAGAGCCAGAAATAGATCTAGAACCTGTATACAAAAAGTCAAAGTGGCAAACACTTAAAGGTGTTTTTGCTATTAGTTTTATAGTGCTGGTGCTTTTAGAATTTGCGTACTCGTTAGTATTTGCTTTCGAGCAGTCAATTATTTTAGGCAGTGTTTATTTAACTGCGGTTGTAAGTGGCGTACTGCTAATAGGGCGCTTATTGTGGCGAGAGTACCGAATGCTGCGTAGTTTAAAGCGTAACCAATTGCACCGAGTTGAAGCCGACAGGCTTTTAAACAGCGAGCAAGTAGGTGGTGCATTACCTTGGCTCGAAAAGCTTAATAAACATCAAGAGCTTGATAACTTTGAAACCTTTAAAAACCAAGCAGCGATGCATCACAGCGACAAAGAAATAATGACGCTGTACGCCAACAGTTTATTAATAACCCAAGACACCAAAGCTAAAAAGCTTATAAATCGTTTTGCGACTGAATCCGCACTGCTAGTTGCTCTAAGCCCGCTTGCGCTGGTGGATATGATGGCTGTGCTTTGGCGTGGTACTAAGTTAATAGAACAAATTGGTAAAATTTACGGCATTGGTTTTGGCTACGCGAGCCGTATAAAGCTGTACCGTATGCTGATAAAACAAGTAATGTTTGTAGGCAGTGCTGAGCTTGTATCTGACCTTGCTGCAACTGCATTAAGTGCTGAGCTTTTAGGTAAGCTTTCGGGACGAGCTGCGCAAGGGGTCAGTGCTGGTATTTTTACAGCGCGTATTGGTTACAAAGCAATGGAGCTTAGTCGCCCGTTACCAAGGCTTGAAAACAAACGCAGCTTACTAAAAGGCACTGTGCAAAGCATCGCAGGTAAAATTATGAGCCGTAAAAAGGCTGAACCAACACACTAGATTAGCAGTGGCAATATTTGTGTACAAACGTGCGCTGCACGGTTTTTACACAAATAGCCATCTGAGCATCCGGCATGCTTGCTGTTTGTAAGCGCATACGTTTTGATTGTTGAATCGCAAAAACATAATAATCAAAAAAATGAGCCTACAATGAGCAAGCATCATATAAACACCCAGTGTATTCACGGACCACAAAAAGCAAACGACCCGCACGGCGCACTCACTTCTCCTTTGTATCAAACCTCTACCTTTCATTTTGAAAATGCCGCACAAGGTGCTGCGCGTTTTGCAGGCGACGAACCTGGCTATATTTATACGCGCTTAGGAAACCCTACAACCACAGAGCTTGAACAAAAAGTTGCTCAACTAGAGAGCTGTGAAGCAGCTGCTGCAACCGCAACAGGTATGGGGGCCGTATCTGCCTCAGTACTGAGCTTTTTATCGCAAGGAGATCACCTTGTTGCCTCAAGTGCTTTATATGGTTGTACCTTTGCGTTTTTCTCGCATATGTTGCCGCGCTGGGGAATCGAAGTCACTTTTGTTGATATGACCAACGAGGACGAACTACGCGCTGCCATCAAACCTAATTCAAAAATGATATTTGTAGAAACGCCAATCAACCCCACTA
The DNA here is from genome assembly GCF_015864815.1 of Pseudoalteromonas sp. NZS100. Taxonomy (NCBI): domain Bacteria; kingdom Pseudomonadati; phylum Pseudomonadota; class Gammaproteobacteria; order Alteromonadales; family Pseudoalteromonadaceae; genus Pseudoalteromonas; species Pseudoalteromonas sp. NZS100. The sequence goes on along the minus strand of NZ_JADYWM010000003.1, from coordinate 154,811 downwards.
TGGCGGTTATTGATTTGGCACTGATTGGCGCAGTTGCTAAAGAACACAATTTAATTAGTGTGGTCGACAACACCTTTTTAACGCCGCTACTGCAATCGCCTAAAAAATACGGCATCGACATTATAATGCACAGTGCGACCAAGTACTTAAACGGCCACGGAGACGTAGTAGCGGGTATTGTATGTGGATCGCTTGAGCACATAACACACATTAAAATGACCGTACTAAAAGACATTGGTGCAACTATAAGCCCGCACGATGCATGGCTAATTAATCGAGGTCTAAAAACACTCGCCATTAGAATAGAGCGCCATTGTCAAAGCGCACAAACGATAGCCGAATATCTAGAAGCGCACCCACAAGTAAGCACCGTATATTACCCGGGGCTTAAATCGCACCCAGGTTATAAGTTTATTGGTAATCAAATGAAAGCCGCTGGTGGTGTTATTGCGTTTGAAATAAAAGGCACGCTACAAGATGGCGCTCAATTTATTGATAGTATGAAACTTTGTACACTTGCAGTAAGCCTCGGCGACGCTGAAACACTAATTCAGCATCCTGCATCTATGACTCACTCGCCTTATACGCCAGAGGAGCGAGCCGCCGCTGGAATAAGTGATGGGCTGATCAGGCTCTCGGTTGGGCTTGAAGATGTTAACGACATTATTAGTGATTTAGACCAAGCTTTTACTAAAATTGGTTAGATGTATTTAATTGTATACACATAAAAATAAGCTGCAGGCCTTTATTTAAAGGCCTGTATTTTTAATGTGCCACAGGTGTAATTTTAACTTTACGATATAAGTGATCGCGCTAAATACTGATGTTAGCCTATCTATTAAACTTTTCTTCACTTTTGCATAGTATGGGGTCATTCGATATTCATTAGGTTTGAGTATCACACTGACACCGATTTAGGGCTCACACCCAAGAAGGTACTTATGGCTAAAGCAAGTAAATACACATCTAAAACACCAGACGAAAATGGTGTTATACACTGGAGTGATGAAGAAAATAAAATTTGGTCTGAGCTTGTAGCGCGCCAACTTGCATGCATTAAAGGCAAAGCTTGCAACGAGTACATGCAAGGGTTAAAAAAGATTAACCTGCCGCACGACCGTATTCCGCAGTTAAGCGAACTAAACGAAGTGTTGCTGGCCACTACCGGTTGGCAAGTTGCGCCAGTACCTGCGCTTATCGACTTTGATGAGTTTTTTCGATTACTGGCAAACAAGCAGTTTCCGGTAGCTACATTTATTCGTAGCCGCGAAGAGTTTGACTACCTACAAGAGCCAGATATTTTTCATGAAATATTTGGCCATTGCGCCATGCTAACTAACCCTGACTTTGCCGAGTTTACGCATAAGTACGGGCAATTAGGTTACGCAGCGCAGAAAAAAGACCGTGTATACCTTGCGCGTATATACTGGTTTACAGTCGAATTTGGTTTAATGCAAACCGAAGACGGCCTGCGTATTTACGGCGGCGGTATTTTATCAAGCCCAGGGGAGACTCAGTACGTATACTCAAACACGCCAGAAATTAGCCCAATGAATGTGCTTGATGTACTGCGTACGCCGTACCGTATTGATATTATGCAACCACAGTACTACACCATAAATTCGATTCATGATCTGTTTGATATATCACAAATGGATATTATGACTTTGGTTGAGCGAGCTAAAGAGCTTGGTTTGCACGACCCAAAATTTCCACCAAAAGAAAAATTAGCCAGTTAAATATTAATGCTACAAAAGCTAAAAGTAAGGATTTAGAATGTCTTCATTAAGTGCACAAAAATGCGAAGCCTGTCATGTAGATGCGCCAAAAGTATCTGACGAAGAGTTAGCACAATTAATTACTAAAATCCCAGACTGGGTACCAGAAGTGCGTGACGGCATTATGCAGCTTGAGCGTGTTTATAAGTTTAAAAACTTTAAGCAAGCTATCGCGTTTACTAACAAAGTAGGCGACATGGCAGAAGACGAAGGCCATCACCCAGGTTTATTAACCGAGTGGGGCAAAGTAACGGTTACATGGTGGAGCCATTCAATTAAAGGCCTACACAAAAACGACTTTATTTGCGCAGCTAAAACAGACGACGTATTTAACGCGCTGTAAACTTTTTAAAGGTTTAACCTTCGCAACAAAAAACCCGCTAAAGTTATTTAGCGGGTTTTTTTATATACCGTTGTCACTGGCATTTATAGAAATTGAATGAACCTTTAGCTGCTTATCTGAAAACTTACTTTTAAGCATGTCGATGGTTTTTTCTTGTTGCCTACAAGGCGGACAGGGGCCTACATCTTCATCTATTGAGGTGTAAAACAACGTATACTTTTGCTGGGTAAAATCGGGCAATATTGTTAATAGCTGCTCTAAATTACTTTTAATTAAATCAGAATCAGCATGGCTTTGTTTATTTTTAAAAATGGATAAAATATTTGGTAAATATTTATCAGAGTAATGCATCAACTCGCCTTTGCTGTTAAATAAAAACATTTGTGGTGCGGTATTATTAATGGGCGATTTAACCATTTGGTAATGAGAGAAACTGTACTGCTCAGCGTATGTATTTCCACCATATATAAGTAGTGTAGCTAGTAGTAATTTATACATGCTTATCCTTAAGTTAAGTTATTCCACGAATTGTTAAGTGTTTTTTTAATCTCTATAGCAATAATACATATAACCGCTAACAAAATGACTAAATGCACTGTAAGTATCGTGTTTAGGTCAAAAACGGATTGTTGAAATAAAAAAGTTTGTAGTTTTTCATGTTGGATGAACAATAGCGCAATAATAACTATGTGGGTTATCACAAATGCAGTGAAAAATAGCTTTAAAAATAAATAGCATATTTGGTAGCTGCGAGCGCCCATAGCACGCCTTAATGCAAGCTCTGTGGATGATTTAGCCGTAAGCTGTTTAATACTGCTGTAGTTGTATAAAAACGCAGAGAGTAGAAGAATTGAGGAACACACAACGGTAATTATTAGTAATGCATTTCTAGGGGCTTGCTCATTTTTTACTAAAGATGAAAGGGGGGTAAGTGATAAATCGTTAAAGTTAACACTTAATGCTCTTACTGCCGTTTGCAGTTCACTTTCAACTTGTGTGATGGGCGCATAAGTTTTAATTATAATTGTTTCAAAACCTGTCAGGGCACTTATTACATTATATACAGTTGGCTGAACCGGTGTGTCGGCTCCTTCATTATAAATATCATTAACAACACCAACTACTTTATGTTTTACTTTTCCAGTATCAAATTGGGCTAATAAATAAGCTTGGCTTAGTTCTGTGCCTGCAAAGTATTGATCCCATAAAGCGCTGTTAACGACAATGTTTTGGTACTGTTGCCATTGCACGCTTTGCCCAGAAATAAGCTTAGCGCCAATAGTTTTAAAGTAATGCGGGCTCACTCTATGGCTTGCGGTACTGGCGCTTTTACCCGAACTGATAGCTTGTCCGGTAACGGTGTACCATGCACTAAACCCACTGCGATCTGATAGGGGCGGGGCTGAGCTAAGTGATACTTCTTCAATAATGGGCAGTGAATTTAATTGCTGAATTAATTGTTGAGCAGAGTTATTTGCATTAAAGGCCTTGCTAGGTGATTGTGGAAAACTAAAGCTGGCAATTAGAATATTATCTGCATTAAAACCCATACTTTTATTATTTAAATTAATCTGGCTGTAAATAACCAAACTACTAATATAAACACTTGTAATAGCAAGGCTAGTAAGTAACGAAAGCAATGAGAACACTTGTACTTTTTCGCTTGTTGTTGCACTTTGGCCGCGTCCAATACTGCTGTGTATCCACCTTCGCTGAAAATAACTAAGCGCCGATAAGAAAGTAATAATAACAATGTAAAATATCACCAGCGTAAATAATGAAAAAGAGCTGCTTAGCTTATTCAGGCTTGGTAATAAAATTGCGCTAATGCGGTCGCTCAGTGGATACAAAACGCACATTACAATAATAAGTAGTAGGCTTGTGAGTGCAATATCAATAATTTGCTGCACAAAAATGTGTTTGTTATTGGCCCCACATAGTTTGCGTATAGTTTCTTCTTGTTGCTTTTTAATTGACTCTGCACAGTAAAATGCACAAAAGGCAATAAAGCTAAATGAGAGTAAAATATAATAAAGTAACTGCAATAAGTTTAGGCGCTTTATTATTTTATTAAAGTGAGTAGGGCTAACGCCAATACCATCACTAAACTTAAGTTCGGTGTTATCAAATATAAACATTTCGTTTTGTAAGTGCTTATTTAGCAAGCTTAAAAAGAGTGTTTTATTTTTAACGTTTCCTAGAATATACGTAAATGTATCTGGGGTCAGGCTACTTTCTTGAGGCAAAATACGCTTGAGTTGCGAGTAAGAAATAACGAGTTTAGGTTCATAGGCACGTTTAAAGCTTTTAAACTCTTTTGGCATTACAGCAACAATGTTTATGCTTTTATTATTAACAACAAGCTGTTTGCCAATAATATCAGTGACACCTTTAAAATGAGTATGCCAAAACGAATAGCTAATGGCGGCACTTAGTGCGCTGCCTTGTTTTGGGAAATCTAATTTCTCAAAGCTGCCTAAAGCAGGAATGATACCTAATTGTTTATAACCCCCCGATATAAAGCTTACCTTAACAGGCTCGCTATCATGATTAACCGAAAGCTTTAATGATAAATCAATAGAGCGTTCAAAAACGCCGACTAAATCTTGGTGCAATACGGTTATTTCATCAAAAATGTACTCATCAACGGGTAAGTCATTTTGAGTGTCACTTAAGTAAACTTGTTTAATGTTGTGGATGTTATTTATTGCCGTGTGATCGGCTGATAAAAACTGACTATGAATATTATTTATATTTAAAATTAAACACAAAGGAATACTCAGCAACAAACAGCTAAGCCATAATTTAGTATTTTGCTTAGCATATTTTAGCCAGTTTAAAGTCAGAACAGTAATTAAGTTCAGCATCAAAAACCTTGCGCACTAAGCTGTCCGTCTTGAATATACAAACGCGTTTTTGCTGTTTTAGCATGGTTTTCATCATGTGTTATTAAGCAAATTGTTTTGCCATCGTCGTTTAGCTTATTGAGTAACTGATATATTTGTTCGCTATTACTCGAATCTAAATTACCTGTTGGCTCATCGGCTAAAATAATAGAAGGCTCATTTATTAATGCTCTAGCAATAGCAACTCTTTGTTGTTGCCCGCCTGACAATTTGCTTGGCTTTCTATCAATAAATTCAAGCATATTTACTTTATTAAGCGCAGCTTCTACTTTTTTTTGGTAATCCTTTCTAGGCACCGATTTGTTGTAACTGAGTGGCAAAGCCACGTTATCAAATACGCTTAAATGATTTAATAAATTAAAGTTTTGAAATATAAAACCAAGTTCTCTATTTTTAATGGCTGCAATAGAGTCGGGTGTTAAGTCTGCTGTGTTAGTGCCTAAAATAGTGTATTGCCCTTGGCTAGGTAAGTTTAGTAAACCTAAAATAGAAAGTAGGGTACTTTTACCACTGCCAGAAGTACCAGTTATTGCAATGTAGTCACCACTGTTTATTTTAAAACTTACAGCTTTGAGGGTATCAATTTTGGTATTAGGGTATTGATAAAAAACATTATTAAACTCTATTAACGGATAACTCATAACTGACACCTCATTAAAATACTTCTTTCAAATCAAGGTAACTTTGAGTGGCATAAGCTGCTGGTAGTAATAAAACATAGTTACCTTGTAGCGACTCATCAAAGCTTAAAGTGTCTTGCTCAGTCGTTTTGTAATTTATATGAGTAAGAATAGCTTTGCTGGAGGGCGTTATTTCATATATTTTCCACAGACTGTAGTTATCAAAATCATTCGGTTTTTTAATGTTTTGAGCTACTAAAGATTGCTCCAAATAAATATGAGCTTCTATTGCTTGGCTGCTTCTAAGCCATGATGGAGGGGAAGCGTCTAATACTAAAAATACATTAATAGCGCCATTTCTTATTACCGTATCAATATAATCAACCTTAGCTGCAATTGTGCCACTGGGTGTAACTATGTCTGCTTTTTGGCCTATTTTTAACTGAGTAGATGAATACTGAGGGACTTGTATTTTAGCCAGTAAGTTGTCGGTCTCTATTAACTCAAACAGCGATTGCCCTTGAGTAACCGCTTGACCTAATTTAGCTAAGTTTTGGCTTACGGTACCGTCAAAGTTTGCTGTGAGTGTTAGTTGCTCTTGTCGCCTTTGTAAATAGCTAAGTTTGTTTTTTGCGATGTTTACTTTGTTATCAAGCGCAATTAATTGCTGATCAAATGCCTCTTTAAATAGACTAAGTTCACCATTTTTAGCATTAACTTCAAGTTCACTTTGCTTGTAAAGCATTTCGCTTTGTTTAAAGCGAATTGCAGAAATAATACCTTGTTCCATTAAAACTTTATTAGCATTTAATTCAAGTGCTTGTTGCTGCAATGCCATTTTAGCTTTTGATAAGTCGACCTTAATTTGCGAGAGCTTAATTGCTAAATTGCTTTTATCAATAGCTACTTGGGATTCTAAATTAAGCTGCTCGTAACTCGCATTATGTATATCTTGCTCCAATTCGTAGTTAGTCAGCTTTGCTAATACTTGGCCTTTTTTTATAGCTTGCCCTTCACGAATTGTAAGTGTGTTGATATTGCCTTTTAGCGGCGCAGACAAAAGCTCTCTTTGTGTAGGCTCTATTGTACCAATCCCTTTTAATACATTGGGTAATGATACTTGAGAGACTAATATTGGCTTTAAATAACGTTCAGGAATATCATTTGAGAAAAGTAGTGTCTTAATTAAATAACCCAAAGCCAACAACAATAAAGCCGCAATAGCGATAGGGTATCTACTTTTTTGTTTAACGATTAAATACTCTTCCATTAGTACAACCTACTTGTGCTTTCGTTATTTTAAAATGTGGGAAACGCTGTTTTAGTTAGAGTTTTCACTTACCTTAAGTAAAGGGTGTGAGGGTAAGCTAGCTGAGTAATATTTTTTAGCTTGCAGCTAATGGTTTGATTTTTCACCAACTCCGTTCCCAAAACACATTCAGTTATATCACCACTAAGTTAACTATGTAAATTTTATTTTAATGGGATTTAGTGGGAGAAAGGTTTGTTTATCTTGTTTGTTGATGAAGCAGGGCAAAATAAGTACTACGTTGCTACATAAAAGCACTATTTTTTATAAGTGTTTTTATGTTTAGGGGGTTATTGCTAACAATGAGCAGTAGATCGGGATTAATTAAATCAAGCAAATGTTAAACCTACTACATAAAACATGACCATCCTCTTCAGCGCTACATTTACTACTACTTTCTTTAGGTACAAGATGAAAAATTAGATACTATGAAAATCTACATCGTTGTTAAGTCTAATAAGGAAGTTAAATGGCACCCAAAGATAAAGAAGTAATTTTTATAGAACAAAACACAAAACTTATCCTATTAGGATTATCCATATTTATTCTAATTTCAGTTCTTTCTGCGATATATTTTTATAATAGTACTTTCAACTGGTTGAGCCCAGCTCCAAACCGTGGAGAATGGGGCGCTATGGGAGACTATTTTGGTGGTTTAATTAACCCAATACTGTCTTTTGTAACAATTGTTCTTCTTTTATTATCTATAAAAATTCAAGTGAGGGAATTAAAGGCGACAACACAAGAATTAAGAGAAACTAAAGAAGTTCATCAAGAGTCAGTTATGGCTCAAGACAGGAACCTGATGTTTGCTCCACTCACAAAGAGAATAGATCAAGTTATTGAAGAAATTGAAGCTTTAAAAGGTCAACCTGTAATTAGTAGCAATATCGCGAAAAATAATATTGGATTTGTAGAGCAGCACTTAACCCTATTTGATATACACCACAAAGGGTTAGAAGGCTTGAGCCATAAGGAAGAATCTTTTCAAGTATTATATGTAGAAGGGCTAGTTAAGAATTTAGGTGAGCTTAAAAGGAATCTCTGCAAAATAAATATGCTATTAAGTGAATTATATAGAGTTAAAACTCCTAAAATAGCTTTTATAACAGATGAATTAGAAACGTTGACTTATTTTATGTTTAGATTGCTAAAAAAATTAGAAGCTCAGTTTACAAGTGATTCACAGCTTAATGTTACAAGCGAAATTGAATCGTTAAAAAGTAATATTTTGAAATTGAATCTTTATGTAAACTAAGGTAAATATAGAGAACAGGAACATTAAACAAAAAAGCTCCAAGCCAAAGGGCTTAGAGCTTTTCTATATACAATTAAAGTTTAGCTAAAACACTTAACTTCAACGTATCGTTGGGTTTCGTTTCACTCAACCCAACCGACTGTTACTCATCAATTGAGCGTAGTAGGGCGTTTATGCCTACTTTTTCACGTGTTTGCTTATCTACTTTTTTTACGATAATTGCAGCGTAAAGGCTGTGGGTGCCATCTTTTGACGGTAGTGCGCCTGGTACAACTACTGCGCCTGCTGGTACGCGGCCGTAGTGAATTTCGCCGGTTTCGCGGTCGTAAATACGGGTGCTTTGGCTGATGTAAACGCCCATTGAAATTACTGCGCCTTCTTCAACAATTACGCCTTCAACAATTTCAGAACGTGCGCCAATAAAACAGTTGTCTTCGATGATAGTTGGATTAGCTTGTAGAGGCTCTAAAACGCCGCCTATGCCTACGCCACCTGATAAATGTACGTTCTTACCTATTTGTGCACACGAGCCTACAGTTGCCCATGTATCAACCATGGTGCCGTCGTCAACGTATGCGCCAATATTTACGTACGATGGCATAAGCACGACGTTTTTACCTACAAAGCTGCCTTTACGTGCTACAGCGTTTGGTACTACGCGCATACCACCTTGTTGAAATTGCTCTGGCGTGTAGTCGCTAAATTTAAGTGGTACTTTGTCGTAAAACTGGTTTACGCCGTCATTCATTGGTTGGTTGTCGCGAATACGAAACGACAGTAATACGGCTTTTTTAAGCCACTGGTGTACAACCCATTCACCTGATATTTTTTCAGCAACGCGTGCTGCGCCGCTATCAAGTAAATCAAGTGCGTCAATAATGGCTTGCTTTACGTCGCTTGATACTGTGCTTGGGCTAATGCTATCGCGGTTGTCCCATGCGTTTTCGATCATCGTTTTTAAATCTGACATGTGTGTCCTCTATTCTGTTTCGGCGTTGAATTTTTTACGTAATGCCTGATGAATTTTTGCTTGCTCTTCATCAGTCAGCGCTTGGTATTCGTTATTAGATACGACAAAGAAATCCTCTGCACGTTCACCCACCGTGGTAATACGGGCAGCGTGAATGTGTAGTAAATGCGCTTGGAAAACTTCGGCTATTTTGGTTAGTAAACCTTGTATATCGACGGCTTGAATTTCTATTAAGCTACGGTCTTTGCGTGCATGTGGGCGCAATACAATTTTAGGTTTAATATTAAAATCTTTAAAGCGTTGAGAGCGGCTCTTTTTAAAGCGAATTTTTTTACGCGGATCGCTCAGAGCTTGCTCAAGCCCACGTTTAATTGATTGCGCTCGACCGCTCGCTATAGGGTCGCCACTTACTTCAAGTATTACAAAACTAAACAGGACGTAACCGTCTTTTGTGGTCAGTACTTGCGCGTGTTGTATTTGTGCTTTTTTAGAGCCAATTACACTCACTAATCTCGCAAAAAGCGCACCAGAGTAGGGGCTGTATACAAATACTTGTGTACCCCCATGCATTGCTTTGTTAGATACAATTACACTGGGTTGGCTTAAATCGGTGCTAGTTAATAAATGCTCACTTTGCCACGATATTTGCTGTTCGCTAAAGGCGGTAAAGTAGTTGGCTTTAAAGCGACTCCAAATTAAATCAATTTTATTCTCAGGGTAACCTAAGTTGAGTAGACGTTGTTTAGCTTGGTGCTTTTTATCGCGAATTTGGTCGCGCTGATCCATTGGGTTTTCAAGCCCTAAGCGTAATGCGCGCTGCGTGTGCAAGTACAATTCACGCAGTAGGGTGTTTTTCCAATCGTTCCATAAGTTGTCATTAGTTGCACGTATGTCGGCAACGGTTAAACAATATAAATAGTCGAGTTGGCGCTCTGTTTTAATACGTGTTGCAAAGTCTTTTATTACAGCAGGGTCGTTAATATCTTTACGCTGCGCGGTAACCGACATAAGTAAATGGTTACTTACAAGCCATGCTACTAATTTTGCATCAGAGGATGAAAAACCATGTAATTTAGCAAAGGCTATAGCATCAACAGCGCCAAGTTCTGAGTGATCTCCCCCTCGACCTTTAGCAATGTCGTGAAATATACCGGCTAAATAAAGTAGCTCTGGTTTGTCCATTCGAGTGACTATTTCACTACAAATAGGAAACTCGCTAATGCCTGTTTTATCAAAGTATTCGTAAATATTTTTGATTAATTTGTGAGTATGCTCATCTACGGTGTAGGCGTGAAATAAATCGAACTGCATTTGCCCAAATATATTACGCCACTGCGGTAAGTAGGCGGCAAGCATGCCGTGCTTGTGCATAAGCGTAAATGCGCGGCCCATACCATTAGGGTGTTTAACTAAGCGTAAAAAGGCTTCACGACAGGCTGCATAATCTTGTAAATCCCCCAATAAACGGCGGCGTACTTGGCGGATTGTACGAATAGTGCTTGGGTAAATATGCGTTATTGCAGGGTTGTCTGCTATGTGCTCAAACAATACAAAAAGTTGGTCACGTCTAAAAAATACGGATGGATCTTTTACGCGTATTTGATGGCCCACTTGCTCAAAGTTTCTGTCGAGTACTATCACCGTTTTTTCACTACTTTCGGGCATGATACTTTGCTCAAAGTATGAAAGTAGCATTTGGTTAAGTTCGCGAACGCGGCTCATTATTCTAAATAAGCGCTTCATCATACGCTCAACAGAGGCTTTACCGTCGCTACCAAAACCTAAAATTTCGGCGGCTTGTGGTTGATGATCAAACAATAAGCGGTTTTCAGCCCGACCTGCGGCTAGATGCAGTGCAAAGCGAATATTCCATAAGTTTTCTAGGCACTCTGAAAGCTCTTGAAACTCTTCATGGGTTAAGTAGCCGTGACTTATTAACTCTTGCAGGGTTTCGGTTCTAAAGTGCTTTTTTGCAACCCAAATAATGGTTTGCAAGTCGCGCAGGCCACCGGGGTTTTCTTTAATGTTTGGCTCAAGATTATACGCGGTGCCGTGGCACTTTTTGTGGCGTAAGTTTTGTTCTTGAACTTTGGCAGTAAAAAACTCACCGGAGCGCCATACGGGTGTTTCTAGAATATGCGTTTTGAGTTTTTCAAACTCAATATGATTACCAAAAATAAGGCGGCTTTCAAGTAAGCTGGTGGCAAAAGTAACGTCTTCACGTTTTTGCTCAATGGCTTGTTCTATCGTGCGCACGCTGTGGCCAATCTCTAAGTTGAGATCCCATAGCATGGTGACAAACTGGCCTATTTTTTCGCATATTTCTTCGCTTGGTGGTTTAGTTACAAGCAATAAAAAGTCGATGTCGGAGTAGGGATGTAGCTCGCCACGTCCGTATCCGCCTACTGCTATTAATGCTAAATCAGGTTCGCGCGCTAAGTCGTAAACATGAAAAAGCTTAATTAGTAGGCGGTCAATAAACTCAGCCCGGGCATTAATTAAATTCCCAACCGGTTGTTTAGAAAATTCGTTATGTAACCATTTATAAAAATAGCTAGAACAATCGCGATAATCACTAAGTTGCTCAGCATCGCTGAGCAACTTTTTTACTTTGTTGGGTAATGCCACGTGGGCTGGCTCCTAATTTCTTATTTATTATTAGTGTTCTATGATCCTGTCGATAGTATCATCTGATCGTAGCGTTAAAATTTCAACACCATTTTCAGTCACTAATAAAGTATGTTCCCACTGTGCAGACAAGCTGCGGTCGCGAGTTACTACAGTCCAATCATCTTTAAGTAGCTTACATTGGCGTTTACCCGCATTAACCATTGGCTCAATTGTTAAGCACATGCCCGCTTTTAAAGTTTCGCCAGTACCCGCTTTACCGTAGTGCATTACTTGTGGTTCTTCATGAAATCCTGCGCCAATACCGTGGCCGCAATATTCACGAACAATAGAGTAATTAAAACTTTCGGCATATTTTTGAATAGCAGAGCCAATATCACCTAAGCGCACACCTGGTTTTACCATTTTAATAGCAAGGTATAAGCTTTCTTGTGTTACTTCTGCAAGACGCTTAGCTTGGATGTTTGGTGTACCAACGTGGAACATTTTAGAAGTATCGCCGTGGTAGCCATCTTTAATGACAGTTACGTCAATATTTACGCTGTCGCCTTCTTTTAATGCTTTGTCATTTGGAATTCCGTGACAAATAACATGATTAACTGACGTACAAACTGATTTTGGAAAGCCATGATAATTTAACGGAGCAGGGATTGCTTGTTGCACATTAACAATATAATCATGACAAAGTGTATTTAGCTCATCGGTGGTAACACCCGGCACTACATGAGGGCCGATCATTTCAAGTACATCGGCCGCTAAGCGCCCAGCTACGCGCATTTTCTCTATTTCTTCAGGGGTCTTGATAATAGCGCTCATTGAGGCTCCAAAGTTGAGTTTCTAACATTTATCGCCGAACAAATTTTGCACGCGACGTTGAGTATTTAATTTTAATATGGTATAAAGCGCGCCGTCTTTTTACAAATAAATTCTTAAATGATTTTTTGTATTTAAGGCAAACACAATTTTATTTTAACACACACACGTATCGTCACATACACTTGGGTGCATTTGAAGTTTAATTACTTCGGTGTTGGTGCTATGGGATATGTGGAGGCCTAACCCTAAACAACTATAGAGGATCTATAAAATGGCAAACGTTTCAATGCGCGATATGCTTCAAGCTGGTGTTCACTTTGGTCACCAAGCACGTTACTGGAACCCTAAGATGAAGCCTTTCATCTTCGGCACACGTAACCGTGTACATATCATCAACCTTGAGCAAACTGTACCAATGTTCAACGACGCACTTAAGTTTTTATCAAGTGCTGCAGCAAACAAAGGTAAAGTTCTTTTCGTTGGTACTAAGCGCGCAGCAAGCGACGCAGTTAAAGCAGCTGCTTTAGAAAGCGATCAGTTCTTCGTAAATCACCGTTGGTTAGGTGGTATGTTGACTAACTGGAAAACTGTACGTCAATCAATCAAGCGTCTTAAAGACCTTGAAGCACAAAGCCAAGACGGTACTTTCGAGAAATTAACTAAGAAAGAAACGTTAATGCTTAACCGCGAAATGGAAAAGCTTGAAAAGAGCCTTGGTGGTATCAAAAACATGGGCGGTCTTCCAGACGCGCTTTTCGTTATCGATGCTGACCACGAGCACATTGCTATCCGTGAAGCAAACAACCTAGGTATCCCTGTTGTTGCAATCGTTGATACTAACTCTAACCCAGACGGCGTTGATTACATCGTTCCTGGTAACGATGATGCTATCCGTGCTGTAAGCCTTTACACTAGTGCTGTTGCAGCTGCTATCACTGAAGGTCGCGAGAATAACATCGTTGCTCAAGCTGAGAAAGACGATTTCGTTGAAGCTGAGTAATTAGCTATCATCAAGTCTTCATCTTTTTAAGGTGAAGACTTGTTATTCTTGTAGAGCGGGTAACCCGCTTATCTAAACCAGATTTCAGATTTGAGGATTTACTAATGGCTGTAACTACTGCCCTAGTTAAAGAATTACGCGAGCGCACAGGCGCTGGCATGATGGATTGTAAAAAAGCGTTAACTGAGACTGATGGCGACATCGAGTTAGCGATTGAAAACATGCGTAAAAGTGGCGCTGCTAAAGCTGCTAAAAAAGCAGGTAACATTGCTGCTGAAGGTACTATCATCATCAAGCAAAACGCTGGTGTTGCAGTACTAGTAGAAGTTAACTGTCAAACAGACTTCGTTGCAAAAGACGTAAGCTTTTTAGCATTTGCTGATAAAGTTGCTGAAGCTGCAATTGCTGACACTCTTACTATCGAAGACTTACAAGCTAAGTTTGAAGAAGACCGTGTTGAGCTAGTAACTAAAATTGGCGAAAACATCAACGTACGTCGTCTGCAGTACATCGCTGGTGAAAACCTAGTTGAGTACCGTCATGGCGACCGTATCGGTGTTGTTGTTGCAGGTGTTGCTGATGAAGAAACACTTAAGCACGTTGCAATGCACGTTGCTGCTTCACGTCCAGAGTACTTAACTCCTTCAGACGTACCAGCTGACGTTGTAGAAAAAGAAAAGCAAGTACAAATCGAAATCGCGATGAATGAAGGCAAGCCTGCTGAAATCGCTGAGAAGATGGTTGTTGGTCGCATGAAAAAATTCACTGGTGAGGTTTCTCTTACTGGTCAAGCTTTCATCATGGAACCTAAAAAATCTGTTGGCGATATTCTTAAAGAGAAAAACGCAACAGTTACTGGCTTTGTACGTGTAGAAGTTGGTGAAGGTATCGAGAAGAAAGAAGAAGATTTTGCTGCTGAAGTTGCTGCTCAAATTGCAGCTGCTAAAGGTCAGTAAGATTAACTATTTGTGATGCAAAAGGAAATTAGATGCAATTAAAGTACTATTTGGTTTTGCTTCACAGCTAGAAATTCTTTAAAATAACCGCGCTTTTATGTTTAACATAAGCGCGGTTATTTTTTATCCATAATTCAATAAAAGTTGGCCCCTATACTATGACTATCAATCGCAAACCTATTTTTAGACGTGTTCTTCTCAAATTAAGTGGTGAAGCTTTAATGGGAGACGAAGGCTTCGGCATCGACCCTAAAGTTTTAGACCGTATGGCACAAGAAATTAAAGAGCTAGTAGAGCTTGACGTAGAAGTGGGTTTAGTTATTGGTGGAGGTAACTTTTTACGCGGTGGTTCACTTGCAGAAGCAGGTATGAACCGCGTAGTAGGCGACCACATGGGTATGCTTGCAACGGTTATGAATGGCCTTGCAATGCGTGATGCGCTACACCGTGCATTTGTAAACTGTCGTTTAATGTCGGCTATTCCGCTAAATGGTGTATGTGACGCTTATAACTGGGCTGAAGCAATTAGTTTATTGAAAACTGGCCGCGTTGTTATTTTTGCAGCGGGCACCGGTAACCCATTTTTTACTACCGATTCTGCAGCGTGTTTACGCGGTATCGAAATTGAAGCGGATACAGTAATTAAAGCGACTAAAGTGGATGGCGTGTACAGTGATGATCCTGTTAAAAACCCAGAAGCGACGCTTTACAGCCACTTAAGCTACAATGAAATCATTGAAAAAGAATTAAAAGTTATGGATTTAGCGGCATTTACTCTAGCCCGCGATCACAATATGCCATTGAGCGTATTTAATATGAATAAATCAGGCGCGCTAAAACGCGTAATTATGGGTGAAGAAGAAGGAACACTTATTTCTTCACAAGCCTCAGATGAAATAATCAAATAATTAGGATTAAACCGTGATTAACGATATTCAAAAAGACGCGCAAGCGCGCATGCAAAAAAGTGTAACTGCACTAGGTAGCCAATTATCTAAAATTCGTACTGGCCGTGCACATCCTGCAATCCTAGATGGCATTATGGTGTCGTACTACGGTGCACCAACGCCTTTAAACCAAGTTGCTAACGTAACAATTGAAGATTCTCGTACACTTGCTATTGGTGTATTTGATAAGTCTTTAGCGCAAGCTGTTGAAAAAGCAATTATGGCGTCTGACTTAGGTTTAAACCCTATGTCGGCAGGTACTGTTATTCGTGTACCACTTCCTCCACTTACAGAAGAGCGTCGTAAAGACCTAATCAAAATTGTACGTGGCGAAGTTGAAGGCGGTCGTGTTGCTATTCGTAACATTCGTCGTGATGCTAATGGCGATGTAAAAGGTTTATTAAAAGATAAAGAAATATCTGAAGATGAAGCGCGTCAATCAGATGATGCGATTCAAAAACTTACAGATAAGTTTATCAAAGAAATGGATACTCTATTAGCTGCTAAAGAAGCAGAGTTAATGGAAATCTAAGTAGGGCCTGTTTATCTTTTGAGGTTGAATTTGCAGTAGTGTGTTTGGTTTTAAGGCAAGGCAGAGCCTACGTAGTGTGGTTATTTCCCATTATTAGGCGATAGCAATGCATAAAATCTAAAAACGCGCTGCTCAAAGGGTTCTGCCTAGATTGAATAAATTACAATCCTGAAAGGTCGACAGGACCTATTAAAATTATTAGTTTTGAAACGCCGTCTAGGGTATACTAGGCGGCGTTTTTTTATGGAATACTCGATATTTATGGTTCTAGATGCTGACACAATTTCACAGCAATGTTTACCCAAACATGTTGCTATCATCATGGATGGGAACGGACGTTGGGCACAAGCTAGAAATAGACCTCGTGTGTATGGGCATAAAAAAGGCGTAGACGCAGTTCGTCAATCTGTTCAGTTTTGTACTAAATTAGGGATACAATCGTTAACCTTATTTGCTTTTAGTAGTGAAAACTGGCGCCGCCCTGAAGACGAAGTAAACACTTTAATGGAGCTTTTCTTATTTGTTTTAACAAAGGAAGTTAAAAAGCTTCATAAAAACAATGTAAAACTGACCATTATTGGAGACTTATCACGATTTTCTGAAGGATTACGTAGCAAGGTAGACGCTGCGCATAAGCTGACTGAAAATAATACCGGATTGCGCTTAAATGTTGCAGCTAATTACGGTGGTCGTTGGGATATGGCTAACGCGGCTAAACAACTTGCTTTGCAAGTTGCGCAAGGCACACTCAACGCAGAAGATATTACAGAAGAGCGCTTAGCACAGCATATGAGCATGGCAGATCAGGCTGAACCTGATTTACTTATTCGCACTGGTGGCGATGTTCGTATTAGTAATTTTTTACTATGGCAAGTTGCTTATGCAGAACTTTACTTTACCGAGACACTTTGGCCTGATTTTAATGAAGCAGCATTTGCTGAGGCTATAGCGTGTTACGTTGCCAGAGAGCGACGTTTTGGTTGTACGGGCGAACAAATAAAACAATTACTCGCTCAAACCTAAATAGAATAAGGGTCACATTTTGTTAAAACAACGAATTTTAACCTCACTTGTGCTTGCACCATCGGCATTAGCTTTGGTTTTTTATACACCGCTTACGTTATTTAGTTACTTTGCCGGTGCAATAGTATTATTAGGCGCATGGGAATGGTCTGCGTTTATGGGTTTATGCGATAAGCTCAAACGTGGTGCTTTTGTTATATTGATTGCAGCCTTACTTGGCCTGCTTAATTTACATTGGCCTATTGAATCACTATGGGAAAATGGCAAGCTAGTAGGTGATGCAAATTACGTATTTACGCTTTCGTTTGCTTGGTGGATTGTTGCTAGTTATTTAATTTGGCGCTATCCAGAAATGGCTAAAGCGTGGAATGAAGGTTTAGTAATGCGCGGCATTGCAGGTTTATTAACACTTGTGCCGTTATGGCTTGCACTAAATACGCTGCGCAGTGCGCAATATGCTGAATCAACACATTTTGGCTCTGTACTTATTTTAGTCGTATTGGGTATTGTGTGGAGTGCAGACGTAGGCGCTTATTTTTCAGGTAAGAGCTTTGGTAAGCATAAACTTATGCCAAAAGTGAGCCCTAATAAAACAATTGAAGGGTTAGCAGGCGGTGTAGTCGCTTCTATCATTTTTGTTTTAGCATTTTGTCACTTTACCGATGTTGATTTAGGTGTTTGGCCTATCTACGCGATAATGACTGCATTTATTGCATTGTTCTCTGCGGTAGGTGATTTACTGGAAAGCATGTTTAAACGTGAAGCCGGTTTAAAAGATAGCGGCCGTTGTTTACCTGGGCACGGCGGTATTTTAGATCGCATTGACAGCTTAACGGCTGCAGCTCCAATGTTTGTAATGTGCTATGCGTGGACTCTTAGTTTATGAGCCAAAAGCAATTGCTGGTTATTTTAGGCGCAACAGGTTCAATTGGTTTAAGTACACTAGATGTTGTATCGCGCAATAAAGAGTTATTTGATGTTTTTGTTTTAGCTGCAGGGCAAAACGCAAAAAAAATGGCTGAGCTGTGTATTGAACACGAACCACTTTATGCGATTATGGCTACCCAGCAAGCCGCTGAGCAGCTATCTGCTTATTTAGCTAATACACAATGCCAAACGCTTGTTATGCACGGCGAGCAAGCAATGTGCGACTTATGTGCTCACCCAGATGTTGATGTCGTGATGTCGGCAATTGTAGGTGCAGCTGGTTTACTGCCAACATTAAGTGCAGTAGAAGCAGGTAAAAAAGTACTCCTTGCTAATAAAGAATCGTTAGTTATGTCAGGTCAGTTGTTTATTGATAAAGTTAAACAACATAAAGCGACCTTGCTGCCAATTGATAGCGAACATAATGCTATTTTTCAATGCCTACCTTCTTCGTTACAAAATGCCAAAGGCGATCAAAATTTACAGCAACATGGCGTAAGTAAAATTTTGCTTACCGGTTCTGGTGGCCCGTTTTTAACGCGCGATATAAACACACTAAAAGATGTAACTGTAAGTGAAGCCGTGGCGCATCCTAACTGGTCGATGGGTCAAAAAATATCAGTAGACTCGGCCACTATGATGAATAAAGGCTTAGAGTTTATTGAAGCTAAGTGGTTATTCAATTGCGACACCAGTGATATAGACGTAGTGATTCATCCACAAAGTATTATTCACTCAATGGTGCAATATCATGACGGTTCTATTTTAGCGCAAATGGGTAACCCTGATATGCGCACGCCAATTGCCCATGCACTTGCATACCCGGAGCGAATTAATGCAGGCGTTAAACCGTTAAACTTCTCTGATATATGTGATTTCTCATTCACCAAGCCTGACTTTTCTCGCTATCCAAATTTACAATTAGCGATTGATGCGTGTAGTGCAGGGCAGGGCGCGACTACAACGGTTAATGCTGCAAATGAGATAGCAGTAAGTGCATTCTTAAACGGTAAAATTGGTTTTACTGATATATACAAAATAAATGCACAAACGCTTGAAGCTGCAACGTATACCAATGTACAAAGCTTAGATGAAATTTTAGAGTGCGATAAATTAGCGCGTATTAGCGCTTCAGAATTTATAACAAAAGTGGCGCATTAATATGTTTGATTTTTTTTGGAATCTTGGCTCATTTATTTTAGCGCTTGGTATTTTAGTGGCCATACATGAATATGGCCATTTTTGGGTTGCACGAAAAATGGGCGTTAAAGTGCTGCGTTTTTCAATTGGCTTTGGTAAGCCATTGTTAAAATGGCACGATAAATATAATACCGAATACGTGATTGCCGCTATTCCATTAGGCGGTTATGTAAAAATGCTTGATGAGCGTGTTGATGACGTGCCGGCAAACCAACGCCATTTATCGTTTAACGCTAAATCTGTACAAGCACGTATTGCCATAGTTGCAGCGGGTCCAATGGCCAACTTTTTGTTTGCCATTTTTGCTCTTGCTGTAATGTATATGGTGGGTGTGCAGTCGGTAAAGCCTGTGGTAGGTAGCATTACCGAGGGTAGCCGGGCAGAGCAAGCGGGCATTATGCCTTCTCAACATATTATAAAAATTGGCGATGATGATATAACGACATGGCAAGATGCCACGTTTGCACTTATGTCTAATTTAGGTGAAGAAAGCGTTGAAGTGATAGTGCGCGATAAAAACCTTCAACCACGTGTTAAAACCCTTAATTTAGAGGGGTGGAAACTAGATCAGCAAGACGTGCCACCACTAAGCTCGTTAGGTATTGTACCGTTTAGACCTCAAGCCACTTTAACAATTGCCGCCGTAACTAAAGACTCAGCTGCAGAACACGCTAATTTACAAGTTAATGACACAATTTTGGCTGTAAACGGTGAAACAATAAGCAATTGGCAGCAATTAGTTAATCTTATTAAGCAATCAGCTAACAAATCTTTACAATTTAGTGTAAAAAGACAAGATACTATAAAAGCCATTACAGTAACCCCTAAAGGGCGCATTGATAATAACGGTATTGAGCAAGGCTTTTTAGGCGTTGCTCCTGTTGTACAGCAATGGCCTGATGGTTATGTAGAGACTAGACATTACGGCCCGCTCGATAGTATCGTGCGAGGCACAAAAGAAACGTGGCGCTTAATTACACTCAGTTTTGATATGATTGGTAATTTAATTACAGGCCAGGTTTCGGTTAAGAATTTAAGTGGCCCTGTGGGCATTGCAGTAGGCGCTGGAACTAGCGTAAGCTATGGGTTAGTGGCCTTTTTAAGCTTTTTAGCCTTAATAAGCGTTAACTTGGGTGTATTTAATTTATTACCCTTACCAGTGCTTGATGGTGGACACTTAATGTATTACATAATTGAACTTTTTCGTAAAAAGCCGGTCTCTGAAAAGACACAAGAGTTTGGTTTTAAAGTGGGCGCCTTGTTGCTCATTTTTCTAACATGTTTCGCTTTGTTCAATGATGTATCGCGTTTGTAGTTTTACAGCGTGGCAAATTACTAATTAGAACACGATTGTAAAGCA
Source organism: Pseudoalteromonas sp. NZS100 (assembly GCF_015864815.1). Classification (NCBI taxonomy): domain Bacteria; kingdom Pseudomonadati; phylum Pseudomonadota; class Gammaproteobacteria; order Alteromonadales; family Pseudoalteromonadaceae; genus Pseudoalteromonas; species Pseudoalteromonas sp. NZS100. Next base: position 134,238 of record NZ_JADYWM010000003.1, on the reverse strand, counting down.
CCACTTTAGTAGGGTGTTATGCGGTAATACAGTTGTAAAGGATAAAGATAATAAAATGGCTATAAAAAAACATTTGGCAGTAACAAGTTTATTGGGTGCAAGTTTTGCAGCCCTAGGCCAAAACTCCTTTATTGTTGAAGACCTGAAAGTTGAAGGTTTGCAGCGTGTAGCACTTGGTGCAGCGCTAACACATATTCCTATTAACGTAGGCGATAATGTTGATGACTATACGATTTCAAAAACAATAAAGTCACTTTATCGTTCTGGGCACTTTGATAACATAAAAGCCCTTCGTGATGGCAACAACGTTATTTTTAAAGTAACGGAACGTCCTACCATCAGCTTCATTGAGTTTGAAGGCAATAAAGACATTAAAGACGAGCAGCTTAATGAGTCTCTTGATCAGCAAGATATTCGCCAAGGTGAACCACTTGATAAAACCGTTATCGATAGTATCGAAAAGGGCTTAGTTGAGTTTTTCCACAGTATTGGTAAATACAACGCTAAAGTAGATATCAGTATTACTAAGTTGCCTCGTAACCGCGTTAAACTTAAATTAGAGTTTGATGAAGGTGATGCAGCTTCTATCCGACAAATTAACTTAGTGGGTAATGAACTTTTTTCTAATGAAGAGCTTCTTAAACTTGCTGAATCGCAGCAAGATTTACCTTGGTGGCAGTTTATGGGTAGCGATCGCTACCAAAAGCAAACCATTGAAGGCGATTTAGAAAAAATTCGTAGTTATTATTTAGACCGTGGTTACCTACGTTTTAATATCGATTCAACGCAAGTATCAGTGAGCCCTGAACGTGAATCAGTTTACGTTACAGCTAACTTAACTGAAGGCGTAAAATATACCGTTAAAGGCTTTGACTTTATTGGTGACTTGCTTGGCCGTGAAGACTTAATTAAAAGTGTTATCCCACTTAGAGCGGGTGAGCTTTATAACGGTTCTGTAGTTACTTCGTCAGAAGAATTTATTAAAAGCTACTTAGCACGTTTTGGTTACGCTAATGCTGAAGTGCGTACAATTACAGAAATTGACGACGAAAAGCAAGAAGTACAACTAACACTATCGGTTAATCCAGGTAAGCGTGTATATGTTCGTCGTATTATTGTTGGTGGTAACCAAAATACAGCTGATGAAGTACTTCGCCGTGAAATGACACAACTTGAAGGCGCCTGGTTATCTAATCAAAACCTTGAGCGTTCAAAACTACAAATTCAACGTTTGCCTTATATGGAAACTGTTGATTTTAACGTAGTGCCTGTACCAGGTGTGGATGACCAAGTAGATGTAGACTTTACTGTAAAAGAGCAATCAGCGGGTAGCTTTAATGCTGGTCTTGCTTATGGTTCTTACTTAGGTCTGCAGTTTAATATTGGTGTAACAGAATCTAACTTTTTAGGCACAGGTAACCAAATTGGTTTAAACCTTAATACGTCTACAGGTTCTGAAAGCTTAAGCTTATCGTACACAGACCCATACTTTACGCCAGATGGTGTATCGCAAGGCAGTAGCATCTTTTACAGAAACTACGATGCAAGTAAATTCAGTCTTGTTGAGTACAAATCAAAAAGTTATGGTTTAGGCACAAATATTGGTTTTCCAATTGATGCTGTAAATCGTGTTAACTTTGGCGCCCGTTGGATTAAAGAAGAGCTTTCGGATATTGCAGAGTACGAGCAAACGCGTGTACTTCGTGAAACATTCTTAGATCCAGATAACCCAGATGCAGGCTTTGACTTTACTAAGTATGAGCTGAGTGTTGGCTGGTCGCGTATCACCGTTAACCGTGGTTTATTCCCAACAGCGGGTTCGCGTCAAACTCTAAACTTAACAGCAACAACGCCTAACTCAGATCTTCAGTACTTTAAACTGAATTACGATTCGCGTTTTTACTGGCCTATATCAAATGACCACCGTTGGGTATTCTCAACCCGTGCAGCACTTGGTTATGGTAATGGTTATGGCTCTACAAACGGGTATGAGCAAACACTTCCATTCCAAGAATACTTCCGTATAACGGAAATGGAACTTCGTGGCTTTGACCGTAATACAATATTACCACGTGCTGTATCGCGTATACCGCAGTCTATTCCAGGTACGCCAGGTGCAGACGGTACTACAACCGGTAGCATTGGTGGCGCATCAGAATTTGATATTCTAGTGCCACAAGGCCGTATTGGTGGTAATGCTAAAGCAGTGGCAGGTATGGAGCTAATTGTTCCTACGCCATTCTTAGATGAAGAAAATACCAGCTCTGTACGTACTAGCTTCTTTGTTGATGCTGCAAACGTATGGGATACTGAGTTTAACGTAGACCGCTATCAAAACTTAGGCGTTGATGAACGTGCTAAATTAGATGACTATTCAGACCCAATGCGCTTTAGGGTTTCAACCGGTCTTTCATTACAATGGATCTCTCCAATGGGTCCAATGCTGATCAGTTTTGCGTATCCATTGCAAAAAGAAGAAGATGACGATACGAAAACCATCAGCTTTAACATTAGTAACACTTTCTAAAGGAGTTTTTTGTGAAAAAATTATTTAAATCAACAGCTGTAGCAGTTTTAGCAACTTTAATGATGGGTACTTCTGTGAATGCATTTGCACACAAAGTAGGTATTGTTGATATGCAGGAAATCTACAAGCAAATTCCTCAAATGGCTAAAATTGAACAGTCTTTACAAACTGAGTTTGCTGAACGTCGTCAAGAGCTTGAAAAGTTACAAGGCGATATCCGTTTTGAAGCTGAAAAATTTAAACGCGAAAGTACAACTATGAGCCAAGCTCAAAAAGATGCACTACGTGATAAAATCCAAGGCATGCAAAAAAATCTTGCTGAACAAGGTCGTCCTTTAGAGCAAGAAATCAAAGCGCGCCAAAACCAAGAACTTGCTAAAGTTCAAGGTGTAATCATCAAAACAATTGAAGAAATTGCTAAAGACGGCGACTTCGACGAAGTTAAAGTAAAAGACACAACAATTTACTTTAATCCTAAAGAAGTAACTGATCTTTCGTCTAAAGTTGTAGCTGCAGTTAGTAAGAAATAATCACTCTATGCAAAATTATACGCTTTCGCAAATTGCGGAACTTCTAGGCGCCGAACTTCAGGGTGATGGCGCTTTAGAAATAAAAAAAATAGCGACACTTGCAAATGCCCATTCTGGGCATATTGCATTTTTAGCGAACTCAAAATATCGCTCGCAACTTGAAACTACTCAAGCTAGCGCTGTAATAGTAAGCCAAGCCGATGCTCAGTACTTTAGTGGTAGCAAGGTTATTGTTGCGAATCCGTACGTAAGTTACGCAAAATTAGCGCAATTTATGGATACTACACCACGCTCAGCCTCGACGGGTATACATCCAAGTGCCACTGTTCATTCAACAGCGATTGTTAGTGACAGCGCCGCCATAGGTGCTAATGCAGTCATTGAAGCTGATGCGGTGATAGGTGACAATGCGCAAATTGGTCCGAACAGTTTTATCGGAGAACGTGTTAAAATAGGCTCTGGCACTAAGCTTTGGTCTAGTGTGACTATTTATCACGATGTTGAAATTGGTTCAGATTGTTTGTTTCAAGCAAATAGTGTTGTAGGTAGTGATGGGTTTGGCTATGCGAACGAACGCGGGCAATGGGTAAAAATACCTCAGCTTGGCTCTGTGATCATAGGTAACAAAGTTGAAATTGGTGCAAGCACGACAATTGATCGTGGCGCACTGGACAATACCATCATTCATAGCAATGTTATTATCGATAATCAGTGTCAAATAGCGCACAACGTTGAAGTTAATTCAGGCACCGCAATCGCGGGCTGCACCGTACTTGCAGGAAGCGTTACCATTGGCAAAAACTGTCAAATTGGTGGCATGGTTGCAATTAATGGTCACATGTCTGTATGTGATGGTGTTATAATTACCGGCATGAGTATGGTGACAAAATCAATCACCGAACCAGGTATTTACTCATCTGGTATGCCCCATACAACAAACAAAGAATGGCGTAAATCAATAGCTCACTTGCGTAACCTTTCAGACATGAAATCACGTCTTAAAGCGCTGGAAGCATTGGCTAAGTCATAACGTTGAACACTAATAAGGATGCTATTTTGGCAAACGAATTAAATAGCCTTGATATTCAAGAAATTTTAAGTTTATTACCGCACCGTTACCCGATGCTATTAATTGATCGTGTTATTGATTTTACACCTGGCAAATCTTTACATGCTATTAAAAATGTTTCTATAAACGAACCTATATTTACTGGCCATTTCCCAAATCAGCCAATTTTTCCTGGTGTGCTAATATTAGAATCAATGGCGCAAGCCACGGGTTTATTAGGTTTTAAAACAGTAGAAAATCGTAGTGAAAACGAATTATATTTATTTGCTGCTGTTGATAACGCACGTTTTAAACAGCCAGTGATCCCAGGTGATACAATGCATCTTCATGTTGAGTTTTTAAAAGAACGTCGCAACATTTGGAAGTTTGCAGCAGAAGCTAGAGTCGACGGCAAAGTAGTGTGTAGTGCCGAAATTATGTGTGCGAGAAGAGAGTTTTAATAGTGATCCATTCTACAGCAATAATCGAACCTGGCGCTAAACTAGGCAACAATGTCTCAGTTGGTCCGTATAGTTATATTGGCAATGATGTTGTTATCGGTGATAACTGTATTATTGAGTCTCATGTTGTTGTTAAAGGGCCATCAACTATTGGCTCTGGCAATCATATTTTTCAGTTTGCGTCTGTGGGCGAAGCCTGCCAAGACAAAAAATACAACAACGAGCCAACCACATTAATCATGGGTGATAACAATGTTATCCGTGAATGTGCCACTATTCACCGTGGTACAATTCAAGACCAAGGCGTTACTAAAATTGGTAGTAATAACTTATTTATGGCTTATACACACGTTGCACATGACGCAGTAATTGGCGATAACGTAATTTTTGCTAACAATGCAAGTGTGGCCGGCCATGTACATGTAGGCGACTGGGTTATCTTAGGTGGTAATTCGGGAGTTCATCAGTTTTGTAAAATTGGTGCACATGCCTTTATTGGTATGTATTCAGGTGTTAACAAAGATGTACCACCTTTTGTTACTACTATTGGTATGCCAGCAGGTCCTGCCGCTATCAATAAAGAAGGCATGAAACGTCGTGGTTTCGAAAGTGATGAAATTATGGCTGTACGCCGAGCATACAAAGCGTTTTACCGTAAAAGCTTAGGTGCAGACGAAGCGATTGAATCGCTTAGTGAAGATGCTGCAAAGTACCCTGCTGTGAAATTGATGGTCGACTTTGTTAAAAGCTCAGAGCGCGGCATTGTAAGATAATTCGCGCGTTTTGCTTCAAGCATAAAAAACCACCCTAGATGATAAATCGAAGGTGGTTTTTTATTGCCCACGGTTTAGACCTAATTCAGTTAATACTCAGCGAGCTCAAGTTAGTATGCATCCAATTTGTATAATAAAAGTCATCCTATGCGTTTACCTAAGTTAGTTGTCACTCTTTTTATTACTTCAGCGTTAGCCGCTTGTAGTAGCCAACCTATTGTTAAATCATCTATTGGAGAGGTTACTCAAGTTGGTAAAGCATCTTTTTATGCTGACAAATATCACGGGAGAACAACTGCCAACGGAGAGCGCTTTAGCCAACAAGCCGCCACAGCAGCACATTTAGAGTTCGACTTTGGCACTAAGGTCGTTGTTACCAACCTCGCTAATAATAAATCAGTCACGGTAAGAATTAACGATAGAGGCCCGTATGTGCGAGGTCGTATTATTGATTTATCAAAGAGTATGTTTAAAAAGATAGCCGACCCTAAAGTCGGCGTTATTGATGTATCAGTAACGGTTTTAAAACCGGGTAGTTAGCGCAACATAGTCGGGATAAGTGCTACTGAGCTCTTTATGAGAGCCTTGTGCGACTACTTTGCCGTCTTCTAACCATATAACATTATCCATTTGAGCAAGTAGAGCGGGGTCGTGCGTGATTGTCAGCACGCTGGCGTTATTCATAACGTGCATTATTGCTTGCATTACCCCTTGCTTAGATTGATTATCAAGACCCTCAGTTGGTTCATCAAGTACTAAAATAGCAGGGTTTTTAAGTAATGCTTGGGCAATGGCTATACGCCTAGATTGGCCTTGCGACACGTTACGCCCGCCAGTGCCTAATCGTGTTTTTAAACCTTCTTTTAGTTCATTAAACCATGGGCTTAATTGAGCTAATGCGAGCGCTTCAATCATTTGCTCTTTAGTTGCATTTGGCGCGGCATAACGTAAGTTTTCACTTAATGTGCCATCAAAAATATGGTGCTGCTGGGCGAGTATATTTATAACATTTGCGTGTATATCATTATTTAACGAATGTAAGTCAACAACGCTATCTTGATTGTTTAGCGCTATGCTGCCTTGTTGCAAAGGCCATAAACCAGTAAGTAAATTTACAAGCGTCGTTTTACCGCTGCCGCTTCTACCTACAATTGCTACCTTTTGCTGGGGCTTTAGTTCAAAACTGATATTGGTTAGCGCTGTTTGTTCACCATATTGGTAGCTAATATTGTTAAGTACTAACGTGTGGTTTTGCGCATTAAAGTTTTCATCAACGTCTATATGTGTGCTTTCAATTTGCGAACTAGCAGCCTTATCTTCAAGTGTAAACAATCGCTCTGCTGCTTTTAAAACACTCGGAAGCTCTATAAACGCATTGGGTAGTAGCAATACGCTTTCAAAGCTTGCCAGTACAAATAAACTCAACATAGCAAGCTCTACATTTACCATACTGTTTGCGTAAACTAGTGGGACAATGGTTACTATGCTAGCAAGCATGGCTAATTGAACAACCAACAAGCTTAATCCATCTGAGTTTGCCAATGCTTTGTGGCGAATAAATAATTGCTGATTGTACTGCTCGCTTAATTCGTCGCACTTATTAAGCTGCTGCGAACGGGCTTGATAAATACTAAGCTCTCTAAGGCCTGTGAGTGTATCTGAAAGCTCAGAGCGAAGTTGTGCACTAAGTTGTGTTTCTTTGTGGCTGTTTTTAGTGAGCTTTGCGCTGAGTAGGGCAGGTATAACTACACCAATAAGTATAATGCCAGTAAAGCAAATAAGGGCGACGTTGCCATTATAGGCCGACATAAACAGCATGATGATTGGCACACTTAAAAGAGCGACCAGCATAGGAAGTAAAACGTTTAAATAAAATTTGTCGAGTGCGTCTACATCGTTTTGTAATCGGTTAACTAAATCAGCGCTGCGGCTCATTGCTAAATCAACATTGTTAAGCTTGCTTAACGTTGCAAATACATTGGTACGTATTTCACTTAGTAATAAAAACGTGGCGTTATGAGTAACTAGGCGTTCGCCATAGCGCGATGCTGTTCGCACAATAGCTAAAAAACGAATCGTGCCGGCAGGAGTAAAATAATTCATTTGTACGCCCGCAATACCAGCAGCGGCCATTGATGCTAAAAACCAGCCAGATATAGCCAATAGACCCACATTAGCTAATACCGTAATCGTTGCTAAAAATGTACCCAATAGCATAGCTTTGTAATGAGGAGCACAAAGCTTTAATAAGCGAATAAAATTACGCATGCGCCACCCCTTGTTCAGCCGTTTTTAGTAAGTTAGCAAATGCACCATTTTGTGCTGCAAGTGTTTCAAAGTCACCTTGCTCAGCTATTTTTCCATCGTGCATCACAATGATATTGCTGGCATGTTTAACCGTATTTAATCTATGGGCAATAACTAACACTAAGTTGTTTTTAGCATATTCATTAATAGCATCTTGAATAAGCAGCTCTGTTTGGCTATCAAGGTGCGCTGTGGGCTCATCAAGCACTAAGACTGGTGCTTGTTTTATGAATGCACGAGCCAGTGCAATACGTTGCTTTTGACCGCCAGAAAGCCCTTCGCCTTGCTCACCTATCAGCGTGTTAAAACCACCGGGTAGGGTATTAATAAATTCAAGCACACCAGCTTGCTTTGCCGCGTGTTCAAGCTCTTGCTGTGTGGCAGTGGGTTTGGCCAATTTAATGTTGGCAGCAATGGTGTCGTAAAATAGCGTCGCTTTTTGTGGTATCCATGCAATATTATTTTGCAAGTAAGTAATATCGGTTGTACTTAAACTCTGATCATTAATAGATAGGTTGTTAATCACTTCAGGGTGAAACCCTAATAGACAATCAAACAACGTACTTTTACCTGAGCCACTACTGCCCACAACGGCAATTAAGCCTTTATTTGGCAATGTTAAATTTATATTTTTAATCCCTTCGTTACTACCAGGGTATATAAAATTAAGGTCGGTAATACTTATTGAATTAATTGTATTTAAAGTTAAATTGTTTTCAGGTGCGCTGGTAGTTACTGGCGCATTTACGTCACTTGGCAGTGGGGCATTTAAAATTGCAACCATATCGGCCGCCGCACTAATACCTTGTAAACGTGCATGGTAATGGCTACCAAGCTGGCGCAGTGGTAAATAAAATTCAGGCGCTAAAAGTAGCACCACAAAGCCAGTGGCAAAATCAAGAGTGCCAAAAAATAGTCTAAAACCAATAATTACGGCAACGAGTGCCACGCTAATGGTGGCTAAAAACTCAAGTGCAAATGATGATAAAAACGCGATTTTTAAAACATCGAGTGTCGCGTGTCTAAAGTCGTCTGAAATTTTAGCTATTTGTTTAAGCTCGGTACGTGTTGCATTAAATAGCTTGAGTTGAGTTAAACCTTGCACGCGGTCAAAAAAGTAATTGCCCAGTACAGCAAGTTGCTTCCAGCGTTTTTGGTTTAAAGCTTCGGCTTTAGAGCCTACTAAAATCATGAAAAAAGGAATAAGCGGGGCGGTTAATAAAAATATTAGCCCTGCTTTATAATCTGTCGGAAAAATAACTACCAATATTGCCAGCGGAATAAGCGCGCTGTAAGCAACACCTGGCAAGTATTTAGCATAATAGTCGTGAAGTGCTTCAACGCCATTATGCAGGGTGTTTAATGTAGCGCCTTGGCCGTGTTGTTCTATATAACTAGGCCCAAGTAAGCTGAGCTTATGCAGAAGTGTTTGGCGCATAGCCGATTTTATTTTAAGTGCAGCAAATGCACTTAAGCGTTCACTTAACGCTAAAAACACCGCGCGCAATAAAATAATGCCTGCCAAGGGCCATAATAAATGAGTGACTTGGGCTAAGTTATTACCTTCAAACATTACATTATGAATAGCTTGAGCCAGTAAATAAGCACCTGCAATCATCAGTAATGCGTTAAAAGTACCCAGTGCAATGCTTAACTTTAACCACACTGCAGCGGGTTTACTTTGACGCTTTAAAAAAGCGCGCAGTGATTGCTGCTGCGCGCGATCTGGTCGGGGGTTAGTCGTCATCTTTTGTGTTGTTAGCATCATTTAATAAATCGTGCATGGCTTGTTCATCATCAGCAATGCTGTTTTTATTTTGATGAAATTCGTACCACATTACATTTATTACACCTAAGGTACAGGCCAAAAGTACACCTAAAATCCAAGCGAAATACCACATTGTTTAGTCTCCTTAGTAGCTACCATGAGTGTTGTTTTCAATTTCTTCTACCGTTACTCTGCGCCACATTTTTACGTAACACCAAGTGGTGTAGGACAAAATTAGTGGTACAAAAATACACACTGCAACAAACATTATATTGAGCGTTTTATGGCTCGATACCGCATCCCAAATTGTTAAGCTAATATTAGGGTTGTTACTCGATGGCATAATAAATGGGAACAGAGAAACACCGGCCGTCATAATTACGCCAATTAACATTAAGCTTGTTGAAATAAGTCCAAGTGCAGGTTTATTTAATTTTGAAAACACAAATGCACTTAATGCCATTGCAAAGGCTAAAATAGGGAAGGTCATTGTCCATGGGCGTTCACTGTAATTACTTAACCAAGCACCTTGCGCTGTAGTGACTACTTTAGCTAGAGGGTCTGCATGACTTTGTGTATCAGCCATAGATACAACTTGGTAACCCGTTAAGTTAGCCACCCAAAAACCAGCTGCAGCAAATAACACGATAAACACAATAAGAGAATAGCGACCATATTGACCCGAACGCTCTGCGACCACACTTGCTGTACGAAGTTGTAACCACATACCCGCATGCGCAACTAACATGGTAATACTTACTAAACCTGCAAGTAATCCAAATGGGTTAAGCAAGCCAAAAAATGATCCTTGGTAGCTTACACGCATAAGGTTATCAATATTAAACGGTACGCCTAAAAATAAATTACCAAACGCCACACCAAATACTAATGCAGGAATTGCGCTGCCTGCAAGCAAACCCCAATCCCAGTTATTGCGCCAGCGTTTTGAGTCTACTTTACTGCGGTAATCAAATCCAAGTGGTCTAAAAAACAAAGCAAAGAGTACTAGCATCATGGCAAAGTAAAAGCCCGAAAATGCAGCTGCATAAACCATAGGCCACGCCGCAAATAACGCGCCGCCTGCCGTTATAAACCATACTTGGTTACCATCCCAATGCGGGCCAATTGTGTTTATTACTGTGCGGCGCTCTGAATCTGTTTTACCAACGAGGCGAAGCAACATAGCAACGCCCATATCCATACCATCGGTAATAGCAAAACCAATAAGCAGCACACCAATGATCAACCACCAAAGCATTTTTAATGTTTCATAATCAAAAATCATGATTGCTCTCCTTCAGTTTTATCAGCTTTGTTTGGTAATTCAAAATGATATTTACCAGTATGTAGCGAGCTTGGCCCTTGCTTAACAAAGCGGATCATCAACCAGCCTTCAACAATGGCTAAACCAGTATAGAAAATAACAAACCCAGTTAAGCTAATTAAAATATCGTTTACTGTTAGTGACGACGTGGCTAAAAAGGTCGGCAGTATTTCAGATATAGCCCAAGGTTGGCGACCATACTCGGCAACAATCCAGCCAAATTCAATCGCTATCCAAGGTAGTGGAATACTCAATACGGCAGCCCATAACAACCAGCGTTTTTGCTCAATAACACGGTGTGCGTTGTAGTAAAATGCCAATATAAATACACCAAGCATGACCACACCACAGGCAACCATAATCCTAAATGACCAAAACATAGGGCCTACTTTAGGAAAAGAATCTTTAACTGCTTTTTGAATTTGTTCTTCAGTAGCATCTACAACATCAGGTGTGTAGCGCTTAAGTAGCAAGCCATAACCTAAATCATCTTTTAGAGTATTAAATTTGGCAATATTATCTGGCGTATCTTCACCGTTTCTGAGTTTTGTAAGGTATTCATAAGCAATCATACCGTTGCGAATACGTACTTCATGTTGTTTTTCTAGGTCGTTAATACCCGTTACTTGCTCATCAAGTGAGCGAGTAGCAATTAACCCAAGTGCGTAAGGTATTTTAACCGCCGCATGTGTTACTTGCTCTTCTGAATCAGGAAAACCAAATGCGGTAAACGCAGCCGGAGCTTCTTCTGTGTGCCATTCGGCTTCAATTGTGGCAAGTTTTACTTTTTGGACTTCGCCTACTTCGTAGCCTGATTCGTCACCGAGTAAAATTACACACAAAATTGACGCTAAACCAAAGCCTGATGCGACTGAAAAAGAGCGTTTAGCAAATGCTAAATCACGACCCTTCAATATGTACCAGCTACTAATACCAAGCACAAACATAGACGCCGCTACATAACCTGCCGATACAGTATGAATAAACTTAACTTGGGCTACAGGGTTAAACACAAGCTCTGCAAAACTGGTCATTTCCATGCGCATGGTTTGATAGTTAAATTCAGCGCCTACTGGGTTTTGCATCCAACCGTTGGCAATTAAAATCCACAGCGCCGACATGTTAGTACCAATGGCCATTAAAAAGGTCGCGCCTAAATGTTGGCGTTTAGAAAGCCTGTCCCAGCCTAAAAAGAACATACCCACAAAGGTCGACTCTAAAAAGAATGCCATTAAACCTTCAATAGCCAGGGGAGCCCCAAAAACATCACCTACGTAATGGGAGTAATAAGACCAGTTAGTACCAAACTCAAATTCCATGGTAAGGCCTGTTGCCACACCAACTGCAAAGTTAATACCAAACAATTTTCCCCAAAACTTAGTCATATCACGATAAATTTCGCGACCGGTCATAACATAAACCGATTCCATAATAACTAAAATCCAGGTCATACCTATCGTTAACGGTACGAATAAGAAATGAAAGAGAGCGGTAACAGCAAACTGTAATCGCGATAGATCCACAAAGGTTTCATCTATCATTATTGGCTCCTTGAGAGTGACGGATTAACAGGGCAACATTTTATTGGCAAAGTTAAGATTTAATAAACTTTCAGTAATTACTGAAAGTTTATAATAGTATTTACGTTTGTGCAATCTTTGTCAACATACATATTAGTAAAGCGTAATATATATTTCCTATGCTACATCAGTATTAAAAACAAACAACATAAAGCCTTAACTTAGGTAATAAAAAACCAGTTATTTAAAGCGTTTAACCAAACAGTAAAACACGGTAAACTAACAAGCATGAACGCCTGGTTTACTTGTGAAATAAAATCAAATGAATAAAGATAAAAAACAACTACGTATTGGTATTGTGGCAGGTGAACTGTCGGGCGATATTTTAGGTGAAGGTTTAATTAAAGCCCTTAAAAAACACTTTCCGGACGCTATTTTTGAAGGAATAGCAGGACCTAAAATGCAAGCGCAGGGCTGTAAAACACTTTACGACATGGATGAGCTTTCGGTAATGGGGCTTGTTGAGGTGCTAGGGCGTTTACCACGTTTGCTTAAAATACGTAAACAACTCGTGCAGCATTTTGTAGATAACCCACCTGATGTATTTATAGGTATTGATGCACCCGATTTTAACTTACGTGTAGAAAAACCACTTAAAGATACGGGTATTAAAACCGTGCAGTATGTAAGTCCGTCTGTTTGGGCGTGGCGCGAAAAGCGCATTCATACAATAAGTGCAGCCACTAACTTAGTGTTAGCATTATTACCATTTGAAAAAGAGTTCTACGATAAGCACCAAGTGCCATGTACATTTGTGGGGCATACCTTGGCTGACGACATTGCACTTGAGCACGACGATACTAAAGCACGTGAAGAACTCGGCTTAAGCCTTGATGACAAAGTCCTGGCGCTACTACCCGGTAGTCGAGGCTCTGAAGTTGGTTTGCTAAGCGAGACTTACATTAAAACAGCCGCAGAGCTGCAAGCTAAAAACCCCAATCTTAAAATTGTGGTGCCGTTGGTTAACGAAAAACGCAAAGCGCAGTTTAGTGATATATTAAACGCTACCGCACCGAAACTTAATGTTAACCTGCTTGATGGGCAATCTAAATTAGCGATGCAAGCTGCTGATGCTATTTTATTAGCCTCGGGCACTGCAACACTCGAAGGCATGCTTTATAAAAAGCCAATGGTTGTGGGCTATAAAATAAAGCCTTTGAGCTATTGGATTTTTAAAACTTTATTTACGTTTAATATTAAGTACTTTTCGCTGCCTAATTTATTAGCCGACGAAGAGCTTGTGCCTGAGTTTTTACAAACCGAGTGTAATGTGACTAACTTAACAAACGCACTTACCCCTATGCTCAACACAGATAACAAAGAGCTAAAAGCACGCTTTTTAGCTATTCACGAAAAAATTAGATTAAATGCCAGTGAACAAGCAGCCAATGCTGTGGCGGAGTTAATAAATGCAAATTGATAGACCCAATGTATCCTTAATTGCTGGTGTAGATGAAGTAGGGCGCGGCCCGCTTGTTGGTGATGTAGTTACTGCCGCCGTCATTTTAGATCCCACTAAACCAATTGCAGGCTTAGCAGATTCTAAAAAATTAACGGATAAAAAACGCCAAGCACTTGCAATTGAAATAAAAGAAAAAGCATTGTGCTACGCGTATGGACGCTGCAGTCCAACAGAAATTGATGAGTTAAATATTTTGCACGCAACGATGCTTGCCATGACTCGCGCAGTGGAGGCATTAAGCACACAACCTGAATTTGTATTTATAGATGGTAATCGATTGCCAAAACTCACTATGCCAGCACAAGCTGTTGTTAAAGGTGATAGCTTAGTGGCCGAAATTTCAGCGGCGTCTATTTTAGCTAAAGTAGCACGCGATGACGAAATGCTTGAACTTGATAAACGCCACCCAGAATATGGTTTTGCAGGGCACAAAGGGTATCCCACTAAAGCGCATTTTGCAGCACTTGAACAATACGGTGCAATTGACGAACATCGTAAAAGCTTTAAACCTGTGCAGCGCGTTTTGGCGCAAGCCAATGGTGAGGGCTAAGCATGGCTGTTCCTGATTTTGTTCATTTAAGAGTTCATTCAGACTTTTCGATGGTTGATGGCCTTGCTAAAACAAAGCCAATAGTCGCAAAAGCGCAAGAGCTGCAAATGCCAGCCATTGCAATTACTGATCAAATGAACTTTTGTGGTTTAGTGCGTTTTTATGGCGCCACGCATAATGCAGGTATTAAACCTATAGTGGGTGCTGACTTTTGGATTCGTAGCCCAGAGTTTCCTGATGAGCCAAGCCGCTTAACCATATTAGCCAAAGACAACGACGGCTATAAAAACATTACCTTATTAATATCTAAAGCGTATCAGCGTGGGCATGTATTTCATCGCCCTGTGATTGACCGCGAATGGTTAGTTGAACTAAAAGCAGGCTTAATTATTCTCTCAGGCGCTAAAGACGGTGACTTAGGTAAAGCGTTATTAAAAAATAATCCGACTGTAATAGAATCAGTTGTTAGTTTTTATAAGCAGCATTTTAGCGATAACTACTACCTAGAGCTTGTTCGCACCAACCGACCGCTTGAAGAAGATTACTTGCACATGGCGGTAGAGCTTGCTGCTAAAGAGCAACTACCGGTTGTAGCGACCAACGAAGTGGTGTTTTTAAAGCCCGAAAACTTTGAAGCGCACGAAATTCGTGTTGCTATTTTTGACGGTTACACGCTCGATGATAAGCGCCGCCCTAAACGGTTCTCTGAAGAACAATATCTAAAAACACCTGAGCAAATGGCTGAGTTGTTTAGCGATATTCCAGAAGCCCTACAAAATACCGTAGAAATCGCTAAGCGTTGTAATGTAACTGTGCAATTAGGTACTTACTTTTTACCTGATTACCCAACCGGCTCGCTTAAAATTGAAGACTTTTTAGTTAAAGTGTCACAAGACGGCCTAGAAGAGCGACTACAGTTTTTATTCCCCGACGAAGAAGATAGAAAAGTAAAACGTGTTGAATACGATGAGCGTCTTGCAATTGAACTCGGTGTAATCAACCAAATGGGATTCCCAGGTTACTTCTTAATCGTAATGGAGTTTATTCAGTGGAGTAAAGATAATAATATTCCAGTTGGACCTGGTCGTGGTTCAGGTGCGGGTTCGTTAGTTGCGTACGCGCTTAAAATTACCGACCTTGATCCACTTGAGTTTGACTTACTCTTTGAGCGATTCTTAAACCCTGAACGTGTATCAATGCCCGATTTCGACGTCGATTTTTGTATGGATAGACGAGACGAAGTAATTGATCACGTGTCGGCTTTGTATGGTCGGGATGCGGTTTCGCAAATTATTACCTTTGGTACCATGGCTGCAAAGGCGGTAATACGCGATGTAGGGCGAGTGCTTGGGCATCCTTACGGGTTTGTTGATCGAATTTCAAAATTGATTCCGGGTGACCCCGGTATGACACTTGCCAAAGCGTTTGATGTAGAACCACGCTTGCAAGAAGCCTACGATGGCGACAATGAGGTAAAAGACTTAATCGACATGTGTCGCATCCTTGAAGGGTGTACACGTAATGCCGGTAAACATGCGGGTGGCGTAGTAATATCGCCAACCACTATTACCGACTTCGCTGCGCTTTATTGCGATGACGAAGGTAAGTTTCCAGTAACACAGTTTGATAAAAACGATGTAGAAACAGCCGGCTTAGTTAAGTTCGATTTCTTGGGTTTACGTACACTGACTATATTGCAGTGGGCGGTCGATATGACCAATGTGCGCATGAAGCGCCAAGGTAAAGACCCCGTTGATATAAACACCATTCCACTGGATGATAAAAAAAGTATTGAGTTGTTACTTCGCGCCGAAACGACCGCTGTATTCCAGCTAGAGTCGCGTGGTATGAAAGACTTAGTACGTCGACTTAAGCCCGACTGCTTTGAAGATATGATTGCACTTGTGGCCTTGTTTCGACCAGGTCCACTGCAATCAGGCATGGTAGATAACTTTATCGACCGAAAACTGGGCCGAGAAGAAATCTCATACCCAGATGCGCAGTATCAGCACGAAAGCTTAAAACCAATACTTGATCCAACCTACGGCATTATTTTGTATCAAGAACAAGTAATGCAAATTGCGCAAGTACTAGCAGGTTACACGCTAGGTGGCGCCGACATGCTGCGTCGTGCAATGGGTAAGAAAAAACCCGAAGAAATGGCAAAGCAGCGTTCAACATTTGAAGATGGCGCAAGAAATAACGGCATTGACGGCGAGCTTGCGATAAAAATCTTCGACTTGGTAGAAAAGTTCGCAGGTTACGGTTTTAACAAATCTCACTCAGCAGCTTACGCACTCGTATCGTATCAAACATTGTGGATGAAAACGCATCACCCTGCAGAGTTTATGGCTGCGGTAATGTCGGCCGATATGGATAACACCGACAAAATAGTTATTTTGGTGGATGAATGTGAAAACATGAAGCTCACCTTATTACCACCAGACGTAAATGCAGGTGAGTTTAAGTTTACAGTAAACCTTGAAGGTGAAATTGTTTACGGCATTGGCGCGATAAAAGGTGTGGGTGAGGCACCGGTTGAAGCAATTTTAGAAGCGCGTGCAAAAGGCGGCCCATTTAAAGATTTATTTGATTTTTGTGCCCGTGTTGATTTAAAACGCTTAAATAAACGTGTTACTGAAAAATTAATTTACGCAGGTGCTTTGGATCAATTAGGACCAGAGAAAACCCAATCTGGGCGTGCTACATTACTAGCCAGTTTAAAAGATGCTATGCGTGCGGCCGATCAACACAACAAAGCTGAGCAATTAGGACAAAGTGACTTGTTTGGTTTATTAGCCACTGAGCCTGATGAAGTTGAACAAGCTTTTATTAAAGCCACAGGGCTTACTGATAACGAGTGGTTAGATGGCGAAAAAGAGACGCTAGGCCTTTATTTAACTGGGCATCCAATAAATCAGTACCGCCGTGAACTTAGGCATTACACTAGCGGAAAAATAGTTGATTTACAGCCAACTAATCGTGATGTGTTTGCAACGGCAGCTGGTTTAGTTATTGCTTCTAGGGTATTAATTAATAAAAAAGGAAATCGTTGGGCCTTAGTAACTTTAGATGACAAGAGTGCACGGATTGATGTACGCTTGTATTCAGACGAGTTTGAAAAGTACCAAGATATGCTCCAAGTTAACAATATCTTGGTAATATCTGGACAGGTCAGCTTTGATAACTTCTCCGGTGGTATTACAATGACCGCCAGAGAAATAAACACCATTGCTCAAGCGCGTGAAAAGCGTATTAAAGCGATTAAAATGACGCTGAACATGGTGCAAATCGAGGCAGGTTTCTTCGATAAATTACAAAAAGTACTCGAACCCTATAAAATGGGAACGTGTCCGATCAAGGTTTATTACCAACGTCCAGATGCGTTGGCGCAATTAACTCTTGGGATCGAATGGTGTGTTACGCCAAGTGACGACTTAATCCATAAGTTATCACTAATGGCTGCGCAAGATGTAGAACTAGAATTTAACTAATTAGGTAGTTTAGAGCATGAGCCTCAATTATCTTGATTTTGAGCTTCCAATTGCAGAATTAGAAGCAAAAATTGAAGAATTACAAAGTATCAGCCGCGCTGGCGAATTAGACCTTGAGTTAGAAGAGGAAGTCAGCAAATTAAAAGAAAAAAGTGCCAAACAAAAACAGGAGATTTTTTCTAATTTAGGCGCTTGGCAAGTATCACAGTTAGCACGTCATCCGTTGCGTCCTTACACTCGAGATTATATCGAGCGCATTTTCACGGAATTTGACGAGTTTGCTGGCGATCGTACTTTTGCTAACGATCCAGCTATTTTAGGTGGCATTGCGCGTTTAGATGGCGAACCAGTAATGGTTATTGGCCAACAAAAAGGTCGTGATACTGCTGAAAAAATTAAACGCAACTTTGGTATGCCAAAGCCAGAAGGCTACCGTAAAGCATTACGCTTAATGGAAATGGCTGAGCGTTTTAAAATGCCAATCATGACCTTTATTGACACACCAGGTGCATACCCAGGTGTTGGCGCTGAAGAACGTGGTCAATCTGAAGCAATCGCACGTAACTTAAAAGTAATGGCGTCACTTAAAGTGCCGACAATATGTACGGTTATTGGTGAAGGCGGTTCAGGTGGTGCATTAGCAATTGGTGTTGGCGACAGAGTTAACATGTTGCAGTACAGCACTTATTCTGTAATTTCGCCTGAAGGTTGTGCGTCTATTCTTTGGAAAAGCGCTGACAAAGCACCGCTTGCAGCAGAAGCAATGGGTGTAACTGCAGAGCGCGTTAAAGAGCTAGACTTAATCAACAACTTAGTTGATGAGCCTCTAGGTGGTGCACATCGTAATTACGATGCTATGGCACGTAACTTAAAAGTACGCCTTAAGCGTGACCTAGCAGACTTACAAGCGCTTACGCTTGAAGAAATGCTTGATCAACGTTACAAACGTTTAATGTCGTTTGGTTATTGCTAAACACATTAATTGTTAAAAAAAGCCGCTTATGCGGCTTTTTTGCTTTAAAATGTTCAGAGTTTTTATATAAAAGTGCGGCCATATGCATACAACAGCAATTTATCAGCAATTAAAAAAATCACTAAATAGCTATATTGAGCAAGGTAACACTGTTTTTACTGTGGCGCTTTCTGGTGGTGTTGATTCTGTGGTGTTGCTGCATTTAATGCGTGCTTTAAGAGCCGATAACCCTGCAATTGATGTATCGGCTATTTATGTTCACCATGGCTTGAGCCAGTATGCCGATGACTGGCAACGCTTTTGCAAAAACGTATGTATTGAGCTTGATGTGCCTTTTAAAGTCGCAAAAGTTGTAATTGAGCCGCAGTCGCGAACGAGCCTTGAAGCCCAAGCTCGCGATGCACGTTACAAAGCACTTGATGAGCTAAGCCCACAAGGCAGCATTGTTTTATTGGGCCAACATTTAAACGACCAAGTAGAAACGTTTTTACTGCGCTTAAAGCGTGGCTCGGGTTTAAAAGGGCTTGGCGCCATGCACCAAGCGCGTTTGCTGCAAAGTGGCCGTGTATGTTTTAGACCATTGTTAAACGTTAAGCGAAGCGATATAGAAGCGTTTGCGGCGCGCTTTAGTATTAACCACATAACTGATGACTCAAATACAGATGAAAGTTTTGACCGTAACTTTTTACGCTCAAAAATAGTACCTGTGTTAGCCGAGCGCTTTACTGGGTTTGAACAATGTACAGCACGAAGTATTGAGCTACTACAACAACAGCAAACACTACTTGATGAATATACTCAGCTTGATTTAAATAAGTGTATTAACGAGCACCAAGCACTGTGCATTAGCCAAATAAACGAATACAGCGCAGCGCGTATTGCAAATATAGTACGTGCGTGGCTTACATTATTTACACAAGTCATGCCATCGCAAAAGCAGCTTGAGCAAATTATTAATCAAGCAATGTGCGCAAAAAACGACGCACAAATGCGTATTGATTTGCTCGATGGGCAAATACGTCGTCATCAAGGTTATTTGTATTTTGTAACACCAAGTGAAGTATTAACAGATATTGAGCTGAATCATTCACAGCTAAAACTTGCAGACGGGCGCTTATTAATTAAAAGCATTGGTTTTGGAGTAAGACCTCCACACTCAAATGAGCAAGTAATAGTGCGCTTTAATTGCAATAGCGCACGTATTAAACCACTTAAAAAGCCTGGTAGTAATACAGTTAAGCATTGGTTTAAAGATGCAAAAATAGCGCCGTGGCTACGCGCCAGTGTGCCACTTATTTTTTATAATGATGAATTAGTTCAAGTGGTTGGCTATTTTATGAGCGCTAAGCATGTTGATGAAAATGGTATTTTTTGGGAGTGTAAATAAATGAGTAAACAGCCGCATGTTGGCTTATCGTTAGTAAAAAAAGCGCCAATGGGTATGCTAATAACAGCGCTTATTGCTGTTATCGCTAATGTTTTACTTGAGTTAAATATAGTTACGTTAGGTTATGCAGTCGCTGGTGGGATTGCATCTGCAGTACTTTTATTAGCTTATTGGTTAGGTAAAGGTGGATTGTTTTTTATTTCAGGCGTAAGCCTGCCACTGCTTTTAGTATTATTTACACCGCTTGCTACTATTACTGCATTACTTAATTTAATTAGCGGGTTCTTTTTTGGTTTTTGTGCTGCGTTGTTTATTTATAAATTGGTAAGTGCAAAGCCTAGCGGGGGAAGCTAGGCTTTTTTATTTAATGCAGTTAAGTAAAAACTAATATGCTTTTGCGCAGTTTCTACCTGATGCCTTTGCTTTGTATAAACCTTTATCTGCTCGAGCAAATATCTCAGTTTCGCAATCTTGGCTGTTAGCTAGAGTAAAACCAATACTAGTTGTTACTTTATACTTAGACATTAATGGCGATTTTCTTACTAAGCACATTATACGCTCAGCAATTACTTTATTAGTTGTAAACTCAGGGTCTTCAATAAGTAAAGCAAACTCATCACCACCAAATCTAAATACCGAATCAGTGCCGCGTATACTACTACACAGTACTTTTGAAAATTCTTTAAGTGTATCGTCACCAATTTTATGGCCGAAGTTGTCGTTAACTTGTTTAAAGTTATCTAAATCAAGCAACATTAAACTAAATGGACGTTGATAACGGCGACAGTTTTCAAGCTTTTGAAGTAAAAAATCATTAAATTGACTACGATTATTTAAACCGGTTAACGCATCCTTTGTGGCAAGCTTTAGTACGCGGCTATACATCATCGCATTACGAAGTGGATAAACCAGCGCAGTATGCAAAGTATGTAGCTTTTTCTCAATGGCGTGACCAAGCGGGAATTTACTAAAATAAATTAGCTGCCCTAAGTGGTCTTTATTAATCGCTAAATCAAAAATATAGGGTGTACTATTTGTATCACTTTGTGATGTTTGAGCAGTACCTAAAGTTGATTGAAACTGCAATCCAGAAAAATTGAGCAATTGTTTTGCAAATTTAGCGTAAATAGCCAGAACATCCTCGATCACTAAGCTTGTTTGTAGCTCTGCGACGAGTTCATGCGTTTCAGTTATTTCATTTGTAGGTGAGTGTTCAGCCGAAAACGGCAAAAAATCACCGCGACCAGACACACGCTGCGTCAAAATATGGACGTTTTCCATTAAATTCTCCCCCGAGGGTGTTACTTTGCAATAACTAAGCTATTTTTGTGCCATATTTTAAAATTGCATGAAAAACATATGGTTGTTATATTTACTTACAAGCTACTAGTTTAATTTAAACGCGAGGCTGCATTTGCAAAGTATTAATGCTCAAATTTTTGGCTTATTAGTCGCGGCAGTTCTTTTTGTGTGGTTTTTTAAGCGCATTGGCTTGCCGCCTATTTTAGCGTACCTAGCAACGGGGGTTTTAGCCGGTAGTCATGGTATTGGCTGGCTTGCACAATCTCACGAAATAGAGTTTGTAGCTGAATTGGGTATTGTGTTTTTGTTATTTAGTTTAGGGCTAGAATTTTCTATTTCTCGGTTAATGGCAATGCGAAACCTAGTATTTGGTTTGGGCTCATTACAAGTAGGTATAACCAGTTTACTCTTCATTATTATTCTATATTGCTTAAACTTTTCATTACTCACCAGTTTTACCATCGGCACAATTATGGCACTTTCTTCAACCGCTGTGGTTGTTAAGCTATTAAAGGAAACGGGTGAGCTTAATCAGCGCCGTGGGCAATTGGCCGTTGGTGTACTGCTTTTTCAAGATATTGCTGTCGTTCCTCTATTAATAATACTTCCTTTATTTGCATCAAGTGACTCTCAAAGTATTGGCTGGGCTTTAGCGTTTGCCCTAAGTAAAGGCGCATTTGTATGTGTGCTTCTTTGGGCAATTGGTAAATGGGTATTGCCCATTGTGTTTAAAGAAATAGCGCAAGTACGAACCGATGAGTTATTTGTACTTACCACCATATTAGTCGCGTTGTTTGCAGGCTTTTTAACGTATATGTTTGGCTTGTCTATGGCATTGGGCGCTTTTTTAGCGGGAATGATGTTAGGTGAGAGTCATTACAGGCATCAGTTAGAGGCCGATATACGCCCATTTCGTGATATTTTAATGGGGCTGTTTTTTGTTACTGTAGGTATGCAGCTAGATATTTTATTTGTACTGGGGCATATCGTAATAATTATTGGTGCCTTGCTGGGTTTACTGGTATTAAAAATTGCAGTGGTAGCCTTTAGCGCGCGGCTAATGCATGAGCGAAACCAAGATTCACTCGCCTGTGGCATTATGCTGTGGCAAATGGGGGAGTTTGGCTTTGTACTTATTGCACTTGCTGGCCAGCATCAATTATTAAATTCAGAGCAAGCTTCATTTTTAATTGCCCTTGGTGTGCTTTCAATGGCATTTACCCCATTTTTGATTGATAAAACGCCATTTATTTTAAAGCGTTTAGGCATACTCGATCGCCCAAGTTTGGCGCTCGAGAGTGAGCCACAAAGTAGTACGCTTTATAGCGACCATGTTGTTATTTGTGGTTTTTCGCGAGTTGGGCAAACTATAGCGCGTTTTTTAAAGCCCGAAGCAATTGACTATGTTGCGATTGAAAGTAACCCAATTTTAGTACAAGAAGGCAAAGCGGCGGGTGAGCCTGTCATATTTGGCTATGTTAAACAAAAAGATATTTTAAAGTGCGCAGGAGTAGAGCGAGCTCGCTTGGTTATTATTACTTTTACAGAGTTTGATCATGCACAAGTTGTGATTGATGCCATAAAGCAAATAGCACCCAATGTTAAAATACTCATTCGTACCCGTGACGATAGCCAGCTAGATTATTTAAAAGAGCTAGGTGTCACCGAAGTAGTACCTGAGTCGTTAGAGGCAAGCTTAATGCTCGTGTCGCATGTGTTGTCTATGTCGGGAGTACCGATGACGCGTATTGTGCGAAGAGTAAGTAAAGAGCGTCGTAATCGTTATCCGTTAATGCAAAGCTTTTATGCAGGCTATTTTAAAGATAACGAAGATACATCAAGTGACAGGTTAGAGTACTTACATGTGGTTGCTCTGCCTGATAAAGCTTATGCAGTTAATAAAACAATCGAAAATCTAAATTTAGAAAAGCGTCGAGTACTGGTAAAAGCACTGCGCAGAGAAGGGGCCGAAATAGACACGCCATCAGCACAAACAATCTTATTGGCTAATGACGTTTTAGTGTTACAAGGTAAACCAAGGCGTGTTGAGCGGGTAGAGCACTACCTGCTCGACGGAATAGAATAACGTTTCTGTTTGGGCTTAATCTAGTTCTAAAAACTTGCGTATCTCCGGTAATTTTTTCATACCGTCTTCATAACCAATTTGCATTAAATGCTGGGTGTAGCGTTTTTCAAACAATAGATAACTGGTTAAGCTCGATTGCGAATGTTTTTTAACACCTATGGTACGTAGCAATACTTTAATAGCCCAAGGCATATCGTCGTAATACTGCGCTGCAATAGCATTAAAGTTTTGCGAAGGGTTAATTACAAAGGTATCTATTTGTTTAAGTTCTTGATGTTTGTCACGCGCGGGTAATAGCCCTAATGTTCGGTTAACACGAGCCAAACGCTCTAAATCCGATTGCATAGTGTCGGTAAATACACTGTCTAGTAAATGCCCCGCAACAGCAGAGAGTCCAGGATAATGTGGCGAATAACCCGGCGGGTGTAATTCTTTAGGTTGGTCTACCCCAATAATAAATATTTTTTCAGCGCCTAAATGAATCGACGGACTCAACGGAGAAAGTTGATGTATAGAGCCATCCCCAAAGTAATGGTTATAAATATTTACACTTGGAAACACCATAGGAATGGCACTTGATGCCATTAAGTGCTCAACATTAATACGAGTTGCGCGGCCTTCGCGTTTAGCACGTTGCCAAGATGTTTGCGTATTAGATTGAAAAAATGCAACCGAGTCACCCGTTGTATAACTTGAGGCTGTAATAGACAGCGCATCTAAATAATTACGGTGTAAATTGCGCTCAATGCGGTGTAAATCTAAAATCTCGTTTAATAAACTACGCAGAGGGCGGTTATTTAGTAAGCTCGCTGGTGGGTGGTTAATATGCTCTGACTGAAAGCTCGTTAAGATATTGCGAGCAATATGACCAAACACGCTTAAAAAGTCACTTTTATAGACCATAGAGGTTGAAAAGTTTTTCCAAACTGATTCGAGCTTTCGTACAGCCAAATGCGCACAAGAAGCGTAACATGCCAATGCAGCTGAGTTAATAGCGCCAGCGGAGGTGCCATTTATTACTCTAAATGGCAATGGAGCAGTACGAGGCATACTATGAGCTAGCGCTTTTAGCACACCCACTTGATAAGCAGCTCGTGCGCCACCACCTGTAAGTAATAAGGCAGTTTTAGGTTTTTGTGGATCAACTTGCTTGATTTTCATATTGGTGGTTAGACTGTTCTACGTCTTTGCTTTATTTATTAACTGTAAGTCTTTAAGCTAGAAGAATCAAAGGATAACTGCCCTAATGCTTATTACATTATTTAATCACCCAATTTAGTAGGTAACTTACTTTGCTATAATTGCCGTATTATAAAATGTCATAGTATTTGTGTAAGAATGAATTTAATCCACTTAGCGTACTCTAAGTGATATCGCATTTTAATTTTTATGGAGTTCGTATGTCAGATAAACCAGAAGCATCAGATGTTCAAAAACGTCCACCTAATAACAATATTCTTTTCGCCGTTATTATTTTAATAGTCGTAGCATGTGCGGCCGCCTTCGTATTGCTCACACCAAGTGACGAGCAAGAAACACGCACTGAGGTAGAGCCCACAGTTAAAGAGCAACCTATGATGGAGCTCAAACCCGAGAACGACCCAGTGGTAGACGCGCCATCTGTAATGCCAGAAAAACCAGCCGAGCTTGAAGTACCAGCACAAAGCCCGAGTGAGCCGGAGCCTGAAGTAGAGCCACTACCAACGCTTAACGAAAGTGATGCAGTTGTGGTTGCTAAAATGGATGAGTACCTAAGCGACTCAGTAATGAGCCTAATGGTAACCGATGATGTAATTCGCCGTGGTGTTGTATTTGTAGATAACCTAGCTAAAGGTAAGGTAGCTAAAAAGCACACGCCTGTTGTACAGCCAGAAGAGAAATTTAGCGTTAATGAAGGGGATATCCTCACAATTAACCCTAACAGCTACGAGCGTTATACCCCGTATGTGAAAATATTTACCAGTATGAGTGCAGCGCAAGCTGTTCGCATGTACGAAGAGTACAAGCCACTTATAAATAATGCATACAGTGAAATTGGTTATGGCGATGATGAGTTTAATCAAACGCTAACCGATGCAATCGATTTATTACTTGATACGCCAGAGCCTGAAGGTGACTTGCCGTTACTTCGCGACTCAGTGACGTATCAGTATGCGTTTTCGGAGTGGGAGCAATTACCTGCTGCGCAAAAACAGCTTTTACGTATGGGTCCAGAAAATATGAAAAAAGTAAAAGCAGCACTTCGTAATATAAAAGCGCAGTTAGAGAACAATTAATACGCACTAAAACAGCTAAATACGTCGCGATTGTATATGAAGTATGCAATCGCACTTTCTTTTTAGATTATCCCTTGAATAACAGAGCAAAAGTAGAGATAATCCTTCCCGCGCCAACCAAGGCCCTCAATGGTAGTCTTATTGGTCCTCTCGCAACACTAGCAGGCGAACCTGGTCAGGCCCGGAAGGGAGCAGCCACAGTTTGTGACGTGTGTGCCGAGATGTGGCTGGTAAGACTGCCACCCAAATTCCTCATTTGGGTGTTTAAACTAATAAATTTATCTCCTCAAAAATAATTTCTCTTATTTAATAATACGATTTATTTATAGATTATTGTGTTGTTTTTGTAAAATATATTACTAATAACTACATGATAATATTAATTAAAAGTAAATTAACCTCCCTTTTAAACATGTTGCTCATCCTCGATTCGTAAATACGACTTAAGTCTAGATTGTGTAGTACGAAGTTAGGATTAGAATAATGACAAATTTAGAGAGGAGCTCAGTATGCACTTGGAACGTATTCGCAATAGTAACCTGCACGACAAGGTAATGCCGGCAGAGCAAGCAAGCCAATTTATTAAAGATGGAATGACTGTAGGGATGAGTGGTTTCACTCGTGCCGGAGAAGCTAAAGCAGTACCCAGAGCATTAATTGAGCAAGTCAAAAAAAATCCAATCAAAATAAACTTAATGACGGGTGCGTCATTAGGTAATGATCTCGATAAGCTATTAACAGAGGCGGGCATTTTAGCGCGTCGTATGCCTTTTCAAGTAGATAGCACTTTACGTAAAGCGATTAATAACGGCGAAGTTATGTTTATTGATCAGCATTTATCTGAAACGGTTGAGCATCTACGCAATCATCAATTAACCATGCCTGATGTGGCTGTTATTGAAGCCGTCGCTATTACCGAAGAAGGGCATATTGTGCCAACGACATCGGTAGGTAACTCAGCCAGTTTTGCTATTTTTGCCAAACAAGTCATTGTTGAAATTAATATGCTGCATAACCCGAATCTTGAAGGTTTGCACGATATATACATTCCATCTTATCGTCCTACTCGCCAACCAATGCCGTTAGTTAAAGTAGACGACCGTATTGGTAGCACTGCTATTCCTATCGACCCTGCAAAAATTGTTGGTATTGTTTTTACTAACCAAAGCGACTCGTTTTCTACCGTTACCGACCCTGATGAAGACACAGCATCAATTGCGCGCCATTTAGTTAACTTTTTTAAAGATGAGGTGGCTCAAAATAAATTGCCAGCTAATTTAGGTCCACTACAAGCAGGCATTGGTAACATTGCTAATGCAGTGATGATGGGGCTACTCGACTCTGACTTTAAAGACCTAACAATGTACTCTGAAGTACTGCAAGATTCGACATTTGACCTAATTGACGCAGGTAAGATGAGCTTTGCATCAGGCAGCTCAATTGTTTTATCGGAGCGTTGTAACGCGCAAGTATTCAATAATTTAGAAAAATACAAAGACAAGCTAGTGCTACGCCCTCAAGAAATTTCGAACCATCCTGAAATAGTGCGCCGTTTAGGTATTATTGCCATTAATACTGCACTTGAGTTTGATATGTATGGCAACGTAAATTCAACACATGTTTGTGGCACACGAATGATGAATGGTATTGGCGGCTCGGGCGATTTTGCACGTAATGCTCATTTAGCAATATTTGTGACTAAATCGATTGCTAAAAATGGGGCTATTTCAAGCGTAGTGCCTATGGCGAGTCACGTTGATCATAACGAACACGATGTTGATATTTTAGTAACCGAGCAAGGCTTAGCTGATTTACGCGGTTTAGCGCCGCGAGAGCGTGCTGTACAAGTTATTAAGCACTGCGTGCACCCAGATTACCGCGACGATATGTTAGATTACTACAATCGTGCTTGTGAGCGTGGTGGGCATACCCCTCATTTACTTGAAGAAGCATTTAGTTGGCATATTCGCCTTGAACAACAAGGCAGCATGAAAAAAGTATCTGTAGCAGATGCTCCAGTGCAACTTTCTGCATAAGCATTTTGGTTTATTAAAATTGAATTAGTTAGTTTTATACTTACTTTTGAACCGCACTAGTGCCAGCTCAATCAGCTTTGATTAGTGCGGTTTAATAAAAACTGTAAGTCCAAAATAATTTTATACCTACTCTTTGCATACCTTTCTTAATCACCTTCTTTACTGTTATTTTATTCACTTAGGTTTAAGTGCTACTACCATTATTAGGTGTGTGATGTGCTTATTAAAAATATAGGTACTAAATGGCGTTTGACAAAGGATTAGAAGAGCGACCTTACAGTAAAACCAGTTAAGGGCTTGGTTTATATTTTGCCTAAAGGTTTTGAGTCTGATTTAGCATATTGAATAAATACGTGCGTTAACTTTGTAGAACTTTTACTGCCCAAACCTTTTAAAAAACGACCCGCACTCAAGTAAATTAGCGAAGTATCACCTTAATTAAAATAAGCAATGCAATCAAATTACTGGCGCTATGAGTATGAATACCGCATAATTGAGCGACTGCTCACTTATGCGTTTTTTACTTAAGTATGATTCATACTGTTTCAAAAGACGCTTTAAATTTTTTAGTAAATAAAAGAGAGAATGTAATGATTAAAGTAAGCGTACTATACCCAAATAATGAAAGTGCTACTTTCGATATGGACTACTACTGTAAAACACATTTACCCCTAGTTGCAGAGTTAGTTGGTAAAGCGCTTATATCAAGTAGTGCCGATGCAGGTTTAGCAGGTGGCGCACCGGGCGAAGCGCCAACTTATATTGCTATGGGGCATTTAGTGTTTGAATCGGTAGAATCTTTTCAGCAAGCCTTTGCACCTCATCAAGAGGTAATAGCCGCTGATTTAGTTAACTTTACTAACGTGTCTCCAGTAATTCAAATTAGTAATATTGCGGGATAAATTACACGCTAAATACTAATTTAAGAACTACTTAATAACCCCTACCGCATTTAGTGCAGTAGGGGTTTTATTTTAACTGCAATAAAAGCGCTGGCACTCTGTTTTAGTAATATTAGTTCTAATATTTAGATGTATTAAACCCGCCCATGTGTTGATTATGAAAATGATAAGAGTTATCATTTAGCTTGTTGGCTATCTACACTTCTCCCAGGAATTATCATGTTTAACCCTAATTATTTGGCATTAAGTATTGCTGCGTCTTTTTCTGCTTTTTCTAATATGGCATTTGCAGAGCAAAATAACGATATTGAAAAAATAGAAGTAACTGGCCGTGCCCAGCAATTTTACCTAGAAACAGAAACTAAAATTGGTACCAAAACTAATTTAGATCTTATTAAGCTTCCGCAATCGGCTCAGGTATTAACCGAGCAACTTATTATTGACCAAGCCGCGCGCGACATTACCGATTTATACCGCTCAATTGCGGGAGTGAGTGAATACAGTTACTCAGGCGTTACTTTTCGTGGTTTTAGAGACGATGCCAATGTATTTTACGATGGCGTACGTGGCGACCCATATTCGGGCTTTGGTGTACCGCAGTTATTTAATGTTGAACGTGTTGAGGTTTTAAAAGGGCCTGCCTCTGCTTT
The DNA here is from genome assembly GCF_015864815.1 of Pseudoalteromonas sp. NZS100. Lineage (NCBI taxonomy): Bacteria > Pseudomonadati > Pseudomonadota > Gammaproteobacteria > Alteromonadales > Pseudoalteromonadaceae > Pseudoalteromonas > Pseudoalteromonas sp. NZS100. The sequence continues at coordinate 104,802 of NZ_JADYWM010000003.1, read as the reverse complement.
GTATGGCGGTGGCGAACCTGGTGGGATGATTAATTACGTAACCAAAAAGCCAAGCTACACACAAAAACGCGAATTAAAGCTTACTTTGGGTAACTACAACACCCGAGGTGCATCACTCGATATGACCGGTGGTTTAAGCGATATAATGGCTTATAGATTGGGTGGTTATTATGAAGAGCAAGACAGCTTTCGTAACAATGCAGACTCAAAAAACACCGAGCTGACAGGCGGATTGTTATTTGATTTAACAGATTCAACAACCCTAACCACAAGTGTTGACTACATTAAACAAGACCTAGGCGGTAACCGCTTACGTGGCGTACCGGTAGATGACAACGGCAACTTTTTAGTTGACCCAAGTTATAACGCGAATGAGTCGTTTGATTATCAAAATATGGAAGCTTTGGTGCTTCAAGCAGAACTTAGCCATTATTTTAATGATGATTTTTCGTTAAGTACTACGTTTCGTTACATGGATAACGAGCGAGACCAAGCCTACCATGAGTCGCAAAGCTGGGTAGATGTAAACGGTGATGGCGTTGCCAATATTGACGATGAAACGATTAAGCGTGAATACCGTAAGCAATTTCGTGCCAATAAAGAGGCAAGTGTAACCACCGACTTTGTTTATAACTTTGGACAAGGACAATTAACACATCAGTTTTTATTTGGTGGTGATTACCACACCGTTGATACCGAATATGACTACTTTCGCGCCCGATATGAGGCCGATGGCGTCGCTAATTTAAATATTTTTAATTTAAACTACGGTGAAACCGATCCAAGTACTTATAACCTTACCGACATGAACCGCGATGGCGTAGATACCGACCGATTTGGTGTATACGCGCAAGACGTAATTAGCATAGGCGAGCAGTGGACAATAATTGCAGGTTTGCGCTATGACCATTTTAAAGAGTTTAATCAAGAAACTGGTTTTAGTTACTCAGATAACGACATAACGCCGCGCGTTGCTGTTACTTATCAACCTGTCGAAAATACATCGGTATATATTAATTACTCAGAGAGCTTTAACCCTACATCATCAGCCGACCAAGAAGATGTAGAAGGCGAAGGTAATTTAGAACCAGAAACCGGCAAGCAAACCGAGCTGGGTATGAAAAACCAATGGCTCGACGGCAAAATAATGAGCACCTTTGCAATTTACCAAATTAATAAAGAAAACGTGGTAATGAGCAACCCTGACGATTCGGGAGCGGGGGATGGCATTGCTGCTCTTTTAAATATAGGTGAAGTAGAAAGCCGAGGATTTGAAACAACTTTAGTTGGCGATTTGTCAGCGCACTGGACCGTAACGGCTAACTACGCTTACAACGATACACAAGTGGTAGACGGCGTAACGGGTGATACGCTTTCAAATACATTTGGAGATGGTTCGCGCTTTGCTAATGCACCACGCCATCAGGCAGGTTTATGGACTCGCTACGCTATTGATTCAATTGACTCATCAATTGCATTTGGTGCAAATTACGTAAGTGAGCAACTGAGTACCAGTGGCCAAAAAGTAAAACCATTTACCGTATTTGATATGAGCTGGACGAGTCGCTTTGACGACGTATTACTGAGTGTAAATATTAATAACCTGTTTGATAAAGAATACGCGGTTAGTGGATTTAGTGAGCGAAACGGCCACTTTCCTGGCAGCCCTCGTGAAATTATTGGGCAAATAACCTACAAGTTTTAATACTTATTAGCGCGAGAGTTGCTCGCGCTTTTTTTTAAGTGTCGCCTTGCACCTTTTTATCACTATTAAATTTAGCGGCTTCTTGAGTCGTGTTAATAGCCGTAATAGGGAAGGGGATTACAATACCTTCTTTTTTATAGCGTTTATGCAGGGCTTTGATAAAAGCAGATTTTACCCAAAAGCGATTAAAGTATTCTTTAGCTCTAAGCATCACCGTAAAGTTAATGCTTGATCTATCAAAGGTATGAAAAACCACAAAGGTATTGTAATCATCAACGCCCCATTCGTGTGAAATAAGTATTTCACGAGCCACTTCAAGTGTTACTTGTTCAACAAATTCTAAATCTGAATCGTAATGCACACTTATATCAACAGGCACGCTTAGCTCTTTTTCAGGGTAAAAGTAATTAATAATACGCGACTTAGATAATTGGCTATTAGGTATAATAATCATATTGTTAGGTAGCATTTTAACCCATGTAGATCGCCAACCTATATGATCAACAAAGCCTTGCTCCTTAGATTCAAGCTCAATAAAATCACCCACCCTTATAGGTTTATCTATTACTAGCTGCACGCCAGAAAAAAAGTTTTCGAGGGTAGGTTGCAAAGCAAGGGCAACAGCTAGTGATGTAATACCTAACGAGGCAATAATTGGCGTAATAGAAATACCTAACGTGCCCATTAATACCAGTAATCCCACTGACGATAATGTAACGCGTATCACGCCTTTAATTATGCTTTTTGAATTAAAAACCACGGCAGATTGTTTACCATAGTAATTAATAGTGCCAATAATAAAGCGGTCTAAAAACATAATAAGTGCAAGCAGAGCTAATACAATATTAATGCTATTAAAAGGGATCTGTTGAGAAATAGAAGTACTAATAATGAAAGTGTCGTGCTCTAAAATGGTGAGTAGCACAATAATTGTGCACAGTGTTAGCGGCTTAGATATTGACTCTATTAGTAAAGTATCGAATATAAATTTGGTTTTTGAAGTCCATTTTTTTAGCCAGTACATTACAAAAAAACGAATTAAAAACAGTAGTATAGCTATAAGTAATAGGGAGGACGCTGCGCCTAACCAAGGTGTGTTGTTAGAAAATTCCAGCGCTTTATTTAGTATAACTTAAACCTGTTCAATATAGTTTTATATATATTGCAGCAAGTTATGTACCTTTGTTTGGGTAAAAGTAGCTGCCGAGTTTAGTCGGCAGCAAATATTATACTTTTTTGGCTAACCACATACCGCCTAGCACGGCTGCAAAAAACAATAAAAATTCCATTTTAAGAGATACTAATTGAACCAAGCCCGGGCCTGGGCATATACCACTTAAACCCCAGCCTAAACCAAAAAGTACCGAGCCGATAATTAAGCGCGTATCAATTTTTTTTAAATCACTTAAATTAAACGTTCCTGAAAGAAGTGGCTTCTCTTTTTTTGCAACCCATAACCATGTAAGCATCATTATTAGCATGGCAACAGCCATCACTATAATTAAGCTTGCGTCCCATTGGTTTCCATACGTAAGAAAGTTAATCACTTTAGCAGGGTTTGTCATCCCGCTAATAATAAGTCCTAAGCCAAATATAAAGCCTATAACAACCATCATAATTGCTTTCATTATTTATCCTACAAGGTTTGCTGTAATGAAGGCGACAAGCATAAATGTGCATGTTGCAACCCAAGAGCGAGTAGAAAAGCGCGACATGCCGCACACACCATGGCCACTTGTGCACCCATTAGCTAACGTTGTACCAGCGCCAACTAAAAGCCCTGCAACAACAATAAGCCAAGACGGTAATTGCAATTCGCCTTCTAATAAAGATGGCGCAAATACCCTTACAGCGACTCCTGCCAACAATAGCCCTAAAATAAAGTATAACTGCCAACGAGAGTCTGAATTTGCTTTAGCGAATACAGACTTAACAATGCCTGATATGCCCGCAACTTTTCCGTATAAAACCAGTAATAACGTACACGCTATACCTATTAATGCCCCGCCTATTGCAGCCGATACTGGGGTGAATTCTGTTATCATTTTTAAATTTCCCAAACAATAGAAACGCCCAAACCGGTTTGTTTCATTTCGATTGATAATTGTTGATTAGGCGCTAAGTAGTTAGCACCCGTTACTTTTTTGCTGGCGATTAATAGCACCGCTTTTAAAAATTACATAGATTCGAGCGTTTTACCGCGTGTTTCTTTAATGTATTTAACAACAAAGAATATGCTTATAAGTGCCGATAACGCATAAAAGCCATAAGCACCGGCAAGGCCAATGTTGGCAAGCATAATAGGGAAGGTCATTGTGATTGCAAAGTTAGCAATCCATTGTGCGCTAGCTGCAACAGCGAGCGCAGCCCCACGAATACGGTTATTAAACATTTCGCCTAATAATACCCATACAACAGGGCCCCAACTTAAGCCAAAAAATACCACAAATAAGTTAGCCATAATCAGCGCAAACGTACCCATGTTATCGCTAAGTGCAAGTTTGCCTGCGTCATCAAGGCCTGCACTGCCAAATATATAAGTAAGCGCGCTTAAGCTAATAAACATACCAATACTGCCTACTAATAGCAGTGGTTTACGGCCAACTTTGTCAACTAGGGCAATGGCAACAAAGGTCGATACAATATTAGTAGTACCTGCGAGCACATTTATAAATAGCGATTGCGACTCGTCAAACCCAGCGGCTTGCCAAAGCTCAGAGCCGTAATAAAACACCACGTTAATACCCACAAATTGCTGAAATACACTCAGCGCAACACCCACCCAAACAATTGGGTGTACTTTTTTACTGTTATTAATAAATAAGTCACGAATACTTGGCTTTGTATCGCTATGCAATGAGCGTTTAACATCGCTTATTTGCGCATCAACGTTGTCGTTCGATATTTTACTAAATACCGATTTTGCATCGTCTACTTTACCTTGCGCCACTAAATAACGAGGCGACTCTGGAATAAACAACACACCGACTAAAAACAGTACAGCAGGCACAAGCTCAGCCCAAAACATCCAGCGCCAAGCGGCTATATCAAGCATTAAAATATTTTGCGCGCTGCCTGCTGCATCAGCAATTAAGTAGTTACTTAAAAAAGCAGCAAATAAACCCAGTACAATAGCGAGTTGTTGTAGTGTAGCTAAACGACCACGTAGTGCTGGTGGCGCCACTTCTGCAATGTAAGCTGGCGCTAATACCGATGCAGCACCAATACCTAAACCACCAAACAAGCGGTAAAAAATAAACTCCGCAGAGCTTTCGCTAATGCCCGAACCAAAGGCACTAATGGCAAAAATAATCGCAGTGATGATCATAATTGCACGCCGACCAAACTTATCAGCCAGCGGCCCCGCAGCAAGCGCACCTAGGGCGCACCCTAATAACACAGACGCTACATTAAAGCCCGTAGCTACACTGCTTGAATTAAATGCATTACCGAGTGCCGACACCGTGCCGTTAATAACGCCCGAGTCAAAACCAAATAAAAAGCCACCAATAGCAGCAACGGCCGATATAAATATTACGTAAAAAAGAGAAGTGTTTTCAGCTGTGTTGGCTGAGTGGGAAGGCGGTGTGTGCGTTGTCATTATATGCCCTGAAAGTTAAATTAAATTCAAAGGAGCATAATATCGTAAAGCGTTATGGTTGAATATGCTTGCGCGGGTATAAAGGGGTTGGTGAGTATAAATTGAGGCGTTTTTAAAGGTTTTAAATTAATGGCTTTAATTTAAAGGTATTAGCTTACCGGCGTTACTTTAAAATTAAGTTACTGCCTTTTTAGATAACACAGACTGAATTTTAATAAATAATATGCTTTGTATAGGAAGTGCCTGTTGGAACAATATTACTGATCTGTACCTTTAAGTGTGCTTTTGCAATTACATAAATTGATTGGAAGTTAGGTAATTGTTTACAAGTGATTATTTGGTGGTTAAGGTAAATGCATTGAATATAGGGACATTTGTCGGCTTATAAAGCAACAAATGTCGTCACCTAAATTGTTATAAGCCTGGACTCTCGAAGCTAAGGACGGAGTATGAAAAAAAGATTAAACCGCGCGTATTGGATGCTAGCAGATACAGAGCTGCCCATTTCAAAAGATTTGTCTTATAAAAACTCTTTTGAAGCTCACTTTAAACATGGCTTGTTGTTTAATGAAAAATTAATGATTTCGGACGCTCAAGCGGTTAATTGTGTTAACTTTCGAACTTTAATTAATGAAAGCACAGAGTTTAAGCAGCTTATGTCGAACGATCTCTTATCAATTGCTGTTAGAGATCCTCTAGGCACACACAACTGTGACAGACTTACACAAGTTAGAGATGCTTTCCAAACAGAAAATAAACGTAATATGGAGATGCAGCAGTTTCTTTCAGATATAGATTTAGACTTCGTGAATGAGAATTGTGAAATTATTCCCTACACTTACTCATCGTTAAGAGAAAATTATACAGAAAATATATTTGAAATATTTAAAGGTGAAAATGCCAATCAAGTATTTGGGAGTGATATTCAAAAATTACTCATAGAGCGATTATTAAACGAGTCTGAACGTGATCAAGGACTTGGTAGAGTTTTTTTACATAAAAACTTTGAATCTGATTTACGCAAAGTTGGCAAGCATGAAATATGGGCTAAACATAAGAGCGACATAATTAGACTTTCTGATGCACCGTATGTGACAGGTATTTCTAAAGTACTTAATACAAACCCAATATACTCTCCTCTTCACCAAAGCAGTTTCGAGTTAGCATATCCGAAAAAGCCACAAACAATTGAGAAAAAATCATCCATAGAAATAGCGACAAATTTAAATTTAAGTAGTTATGAGCAAGCACTATCGAAGTTAATGCCTGAAGATATTTTATACCTTAGGGATAGCTTTGAGTTTAAAGAATATCAGAAAAAAATTAATTATGGTGTATCGAATGAAAACTCACTAGAAAATACATTAGATGCATTAATTGCATATCAAAACCTTATTGATCAATACATAATAAGGCGCCATCTGGGTTTAAAGACATCTAAGCAGTTTAAAGCTAAAAGATTTTTAGAACCAATGAGAAAAATATCGCAAGAAAGCGGAGTCTTTGCGCTTGGTCTTGCGCTCACTGATGCAGTTTCCGGTGGGGCGCTTTCTATAGCTAACTTTTTTGTTAGTGAGGTTATCGATCGCCAATCGACAATGACAGAACAAAAAATCACCCGAGAGAAATATAAGTTACAAGCGGCGATAGAGAATTCCGCTGATAATGATAAAATCAAAGCACAACACTTTTCTAAGGGTGATGTAAATGAAACTATTTACACATCATTAGATAAATTCTGAGCAATAAAAAACATAGTCATAGGATCAATAATTTCTTTACTCAATAATAGTTCCTGCAATTCATGAGCTGCAAAGAAGCGAACATCAGAGATAGCTTCTTTGTTCTCTTGGTTCCTGATTGATGTTCGAGCATCAACTTCTACGTTGAATAGATAAGTATTTGATTGCTTCTCTGTGATCTTTTTATAAAGTGTCCAGTTACTCCCTATACAACCTGTTTCTTCGAAAAGCTCCTTTTTACTGCACTCTAAAGGAGTTAGCTCTTTTTCACCAAACCCTTTTGGTATTTCCCAAGACCAACATCTATTTTCATGCCTAAAATTCTTAACCAGTAGCAATCTCCCTGCTAAATCTTTAGCGAATATCATTACACCATATGGAGCGTTCCAAACAAATCGAAGATACTTGCCATGATTGCCAGAAGGAAAAATAACATCATCATTGTATAGAGTTGCGTATTCATTCTTGAACTCTATTATTTCTTGCGCTATTTCTATCTCGCCTTTTTTGTGATTACCCTTTTTCATTAAGCTTATTCCTTTAGTGAGTAAGTGATTGTATGATGGCATATCACAAGTTGTTTCTCACGGAAAATTATTCGCTGCGCCCGAAAACTAATTAGGATGACACCCATCCTAATTAATACGAAAAAAACGTGAAAAGTGCATCATCATAAATAATGAAACATGCAAAAAGCTGATCTACACCTATAAAATAAAGGAGGTGTAGTGGCATAGTTAATTTGGCCACCCATTAAGAAAGAAATGTTATGCTAATAAGCATACAAATTTGGGTGAAAAAATGACGAAATTAAAACGGGCAACGTATTCTGCTGCAATCAAATTAGAAACAGCTCAGCTTGTAGTTGATCAAGGCTACACGCAAGAAGATGCAGCTAAAGCTATGGGGGTTGGTAAATCAACTGTAAGTAAGTGGGTAACTCAATTAAAGCAAGAACGGAATGGCCAGTCCCCATTGGCTTCACCAATGACGCCTGAACAAATTGAAATCCGCGAACTTAAAAAGCAAATCCAACGCATTGAATTAGAAAAGGATATATTAAAAAAGGCTACCGCTCTCTTGATGTCCGACTCCCTGAGCAATTCTCGTTAATTGAGAAATTAAATCAACGAGAGCGTTACCCAATCAGCGTGTTGTGTAGCGTATTCAATGTGCATCGCAGCAGCTATAAATATTGGGCCATACGGGATACAACATCGACACCTGAGCAAGTAAGGTTAGAAGCGGAAGTTAAAGTTATACATGCAATGAGTGGCGGTTCGGCTGGGGCACGGACAATCGCAGCAATTGCAACGAATAACGGTTTTGAATTAAGCCGTTATCGCGCCGCTAAGCTGATGGTTAAACTAAAACTAGAGAGCTGCCAAGTACCACAACATCAATATAAACGCGGTGGTAATGAGCACCTTGAAATCCCGAATTTTCTAGATAGGCAGTTTGATGTTGTTGAGCCGGATACGGTGCGGTGATGTGACGTATATTTGGACAGGTAATCGCTGGGCTTATTTAGCGGTCGTTGTTGATTTATTTGCACGCAAAGTCGTTGGTTGGGCAATGTCATTGTCGCCAGATACTAACTTAACGCTAAAAGCGCTTGAACTCGCGTATGAAAGCAGAGGAAAACCGACAGGACTGATGTTTCACTCAGACCAAGGAAGCCATTATACAAGCTTGAAGTATCGGCAACGTTTATGGCGCTATAAAATCACACAAAGCATGAGTCGGCGCGGAAATTGTTGGGATAATGCGCCAATGGAACGATTTTTTAGAAGCTTTAAAACGGAGTGGATGCCAAAAGTTGGATATGAAAACTTTGAAGAAGCTAAATATAGTGTGAGTGATTATATCAACGGATATTACAACAATGTTAGACCACATCATTATAATGCAGGTTTAGCACCAAATGAATCTGAGGTTAGATACCAAGATTCTAAAATTGTGGCCAAAATTAGTTGACCACTACAAGGTAAAAAATAGACTTTACGAGGTAAAACCAACTTGCATACGCAATGGCAGCTGTATTGTCTTGTTCATAATATAGAAAAGCTGCAAAATACGATGCATTAAAAAGAGTAGGCCCTTTTAGCCTAAAATAAAGCCACTCAAATACCTGTAATCCTTCCAAAATGCCAATTAAAGCAATATCAAGCACTTCTTTATATGCTACATAAAAGTACAGTAATAGATTAAACCAAAATAGAAACTCAGCTATGGTTTGTTTACCAATAAAAACAAATAAAAAAGAGTAAATCTACAGGCTCGTTATGTTTCTCAAGGTGGTTATGCAAACTATTATCAAATCTCCAAGTGAGTGTACTGAAATAAAAATTAGTACTTTTGAAAAATTGACTGAAGATGGTGGGCAAGTTGTTAGCTACATACTTCGAGAAAAAATTGAACGCACACAAAAATTGGTATTCATCTGGAACGGTGATGTTTGCGTCGCAATTGGAACTCTAAAAAATCCAGCCTCGTCATACAAAAACAAGCTATTCAAAGCTGCTGGCGTAAGTGAAAAGTCATCGCTTTATAGTTTCGAAATAGGGTATATTTACGTAACAGTTAAAGGCGTTGGCAATAAATTAATGGAAACTGTCTTAGAAGCTAATTACGATGCTATTACTTTTGCAACTACAGGGGACTCTAATGGTGCAAAGCAGCATTCATTTCCAAAGTTTGGTTTTAAAAAGTTAGGTAATTCTTATAATAATGAATCAGGTGAATACCTTCTTGGCTTATTCGGCAACGAAAGCTAACAAGTGGCTAAACTCATCAACGCTAATCTATCGCCATCATAAAAGTACTTTTAGTGCTATTTATACAGCTAAACCCTACCTAATCACTGCCTCACTACTCAAAGTTATCAAAGTACTCTTTTTGCAATTCTATAGTAAGAGCTTTAGGGCGAATGCCTTGTACTAGGCTGTATACTTCTTCTTTTGTGTAACCTGCCGAATTTAAAATAAGCGCAGCGACCAACCCTGTGCGGCCTGTACCGCCTTTACAATGTATGGCAATGGTTTGTTTGTGTTGTATGGCCTGTAATATGTCGGTTTTGTGGGTGTTCCAGCTTGATGTAAAAGGCTGTTTGGGTGCTTCGTCGTCATTTATAGGTAAGTGAAACCAGGTTATATCGTGCTTATTGCACTCACTATTAATTGTTTCTACGTTGTTTTTTTCAAGCTCCTTTTGCGGCATAAGCGACAGCAGCATGTGAGTGCCAGCCGCCTTTAATGTGGCGATTGAGTCAGCTAGGTTTTGTGTTTTTGTGCCAGGGCAGGGCGTAAAAATAATATTTGCGCCGTTATTGAGTGATAAAACATCGTACGGATGCGCGCTCATGGTAAGTCCTTTATTTTTAATGAATTTGCTTTAATAAGCTCACTATAGCGTGTTTTAGTTACAAGTTTAAGATTGAATAATAAGCATAAATGCTAGATACTGTTTTTATATACAGTTGTGGCGATATTATGAAAAAAGAATTACCAGCAAAATACTATTTAGCGCATTTTAGAGAGCTTATTGAGTTTGTAACTAGTAAATGTATGCATTTACTTGAGCCCAAACACAGCGAATTTATTAGTAAAATTAACCAGCTAGATGAGCAAAGCCAGTGCATGTTGGCGCGTGTGTATTCGCGAAAGCCTTATTTAGTGCAGGCGCAATCGCTTAATTATGAAGAAATAACCTCGCCGCATCAGGCTATTTATACGCTAAAAAAAGCGGGTATTTTATTTGAGCCAAACGAGCAGCATTATTCGCAGCTTTTAGCGCACTTAACCAAACCTTCTTTGGTTGAGTTGCTAAGTAATTACAGTGAGCAAATAAGCTTTAAAAAAAGCGCCGCTAAAGGCGCGCTGGTGGATATTGCGCATGAGTTTTTTAAAGCATGCCCACAAGAGCTTGCGCCACTTTATAGCCAGTACGTAATTAATAACCGCAGTGATTACTACGAGTATTTTGAGTTTTTATTTGCAGGTAAACTAAGCAGTGGTGATGTAAATCATCAAAACCGTTTTGTAATGCGAGACTTAGGCTTAACCGCTACGCGCGAAGGACACAGCGAGAGCTTGTCGCGCTTTGAAACACTAGACGAAGCACAATCAAACTATTTATTAAACCGTTACCGGTTAGCATTTAAAAATATTACAGATGAGAGCGACTATGTTGCTTTAGCGTCGCAGGTTTTAGTGCAAGCTGCACATGGTGCAATTGCCGTTGTATTAAAAAACAAACTATTAGTTAGGCTTTATAGACAGCTAAAAACAGTTGATAGCGAACTTGCTTTTAGTTTACTTGAAGGGTGCGTGGATGATAGCGAAGCACAAGAAATTCAAATAAGAGAGCAATACAGGCTTGGTAATAAAGAGTGGGTAAAAGCTCGATTAGAAGCCATTATCGAAAACCCACTTACTGATGATTTACTTTATTTTGCTGACGATTTTTTAATGCGTAAGTTTAATAAAAAAACACGTTCGCGTTTAAGTGCCATGCTTGCCGACACTCAGTGCGTGCTAGAAATAGATGAACTGTACCGAGGTGAAGTAGAGCAGGGCGTAAACGATTATTATACTCGCCAAGGTATGGCTGTATTTAATACCGAAAACACGCTTTGGCAAAGTTTGTTTGGTTTAGTATTTTGGCATGAGTTATTTGTGGAGTCGCCTTATCCGCCGTGTAATGAGTTTGATATTTATCCGCAAGTATTAAGGCTTGGTAATTTTTATGAAGCGCAGCAAACACAGATAAACGAGCGCTTAGCTCAGTGCAAAACGTTGCAAGCATTACTTAATTTAGTATGCAAAAATGCAGCGCAATACTTTGAGCAACCTAACGGTTTGTTTAGATGGCGCAGCAATTTATTAGAGCCACTAGAAGCGCTTATTTTAAACAGCCCACTTGAGGCATTAATTACTCATTTAACGGCTATGAGTAAACATTATTTACAGCTAAAAGACGGCTACCCCGACTTAATGGTTATTAATAATGGCCAAGTACATTTTGAAGAAGTAAAAGCCCCAGGCGATAAGCTTAGGCGCAACCAACTTACAACTATTGATAATTTAAAAAATGTGGGCTTTACGGTACATATTGCTGCAGTTAAGTGGTTTGTAGACCCAAACCGTGTTTACAGCGTAGTTGATATAGAAACCACGGGCGGCTTAAAAGGCGGCAACCGAATTACCGAAATAGGCCTTGTAAAAGTGCAGCACGGTAAAGTAATTGATACTTGGACTAGCTTAGTTAACCCCGAGCGCCATATACCTGGCTTTATTACGTCATTAACCGGTATTAGCGATAGTATGGTTTACAACGCGCCTGTATTTGCCGATATAGCCAAGCCGCTATTAGATAAACTCGCAGGCAGTATTTTTGTAGCCCATAACGTGAACTTTGACTACGGCTTTATTAAAAAAGAGTGCGAGATGGCAGGGCACTTTTTTAAAATGCCAAAAATGTGCACCGTGGTTGAATCGCGCAAAGCGTTTAAAGGCTTAAAGTCTTATTCGCTTGGTAACCTAAGTGCGCATTTTAATTTAAATTTAACCAGCCATCACCGCGCATTGGCCGATGCAACCGCCACTGCCGAGCTGTTATTACTGATACAAAATAGTGAAACGTAAACGCAGTAGAGTATTAACTTTCTTTTAAGTAACTGAAATTTAAATAATAAGTAGTTTTATTTAAATTTTTTAATTTATTTTGGAATAAAGTGTTTTTGAAAATCGTCTTCTTTATGTCAATCCGACAAACTAGAGGACAAAACAATGACTAAATTAAATAAAATTGTAAGCGTAATGATGTTAAGCGGTGTGTGTACTTTTACAGGTGCAGTGCACGCCGCTGATATTGAACTATCTCAGTCAACGTCGGCGCAGCAACAAACATCTACATCTATTGCGCTTTCACAAAACGCTTTAACAGCCAGTGGTAGCAACGAGTCAAACGTATCTAGCGATACACAAGTAACGGCTGACGATTCGCAAAACACAGATTCAACGGCAAATAACACGCAAACTCCAGCGCAAGAAAGCAGCGAGGCCGAAGAGCCTGCAAATTCATTAGTTGCATCTGCCAGCTCATCTTTAAATAATGCATTGAACGCATCGGCCTCGTCTTTAAATGCCACAGGCAATACCACAGTCAACACAGCGCTTGATACAACCGCGCAATTAACCTCATCGGCGGGTAATTTAACGACTGCAGTGAGCCAATCGTCATTACTTTCTGTTACCTCTGATCAGGCCGTTCAGCCTGATACTACCGATACACCAACAGATGCCTCTTTACTTTCAAATGTTGGCAGCGCTACCGATTCAGTAACACAAGCTGATGCAGCGAGTGCGCTTAATGCGGGTGAGCTTACAAACCAATTAGCAATTACTAATACGGCTGCAAACTCAGTCAGTTCTGCACTACAGGTAGGTGATGTAATTAATACCAGTAATGAAGTAGTAAGCAGTGTTCAGCAATCTTTAATTGCCAATGTGCAAGACAGTACGGTTAGTAGTTTACAAAGCACGGTACAGCAAAGTGTTAGCGGGCAGGTGAGTGCAGCGGTCACTGATCAAATTAGTAACGATGTAGCACTTAGCACTGCAAGTGAAGTAGTAACCAATATTACTAACGACTTAGACCTAGGCCTTTAATACGCCGCGTGTTTGCACAAATGCCGAATAGGGAAACCTATTCGGCCTGTTGGAGAATAAATATGAAAGCAGTTATAACCGCCACATTGTGTGTTTTTAGTGCCCAAGCGGTGCTTGCACAAACCAACCACGTTAAAACACCTGAGCAAAATAAACCCTTTAAAAGTAGCCTTGAAGTAAATGCAGATGCAGAAGTTGGGGTATTAAGCAATTCAGCGCTCTCTGTTCAGGAGCTTGACGATATTTCGTCGCAAAGCGACAGCGGCATAAAAACCGCAGCAGGTGTTAATGCAAAATGGCAATTAACCAAAGGCGCTAAATTAACTTCAAGCTACCGGTTTGAACAGCAAGACTACGATGAATTTGATCAATACGATTTAGACCTTCATCAATATGGTTTAGATGGCAGCTACAGCTTTAATAGCCATGAGGTAGGAGTTCGTTACGATGGCGCAAAAGCAAATGTAGATGGCGAAACATTTTTACATTTTAATCAAGCTAGTGCTTACTATGGTCATTTTTTAAACCCACATACGTATTTGCGTATGAGCATAAAAACCAAAGCTAAACGTTTTGCTACTGCAAAAGCACGTAATGCCGATGGTGTAGGTGCCGATGTAGCGCTTTATCATTTTATAAATAATGGCCAAACCATGCTAATTGCAGCGCTAAGCGCTGATAAAGAAAACGCCGACGACAACCAATACGACTTTAACGGCTACGGTTTTACGACTAAAGTTACGCACAAATTTACGGCCTTTAATGTGGCTAACAAAGTGGGGGCTGGCTGGCGTTATCAAAATAAAGATTACGATGAGCAAACAACGGATGATTTTTTTGAGCAAATACCGTCGCGAGATGAGCACCGAAATGTAGTTAATGCGTTTTATAACCTAGCTGTGTTTGAGCACGTAACGCTAATAGCCGAGGCTGAATATGGCGATTATCAATCAAAGCTTAGTAGTAATACCTATACGCAATCGGTTTTATCGGCGTCAGTTAAAGTGCACTTTTAGGTGGGTAAATGGCGCCATAACCAAAGGTGGTGTCTTTGCCTTGCTCGCCTAAATCGACGGCCAGCGATGTAAGCTCGTTAAGTGCTTTGGTTTTATTATTCCCATGCTTTAACAATAAACAACTTAATGCCGCGCTTACATGCGGCGCCGCCATTGACGTACCCGACTCCCTCCCAAATTTCCCATTGCCTTGGCTTGTAACAACATTTACACCAAGGGCTGCAAAGTCTATGTAATCGCCTTTATTTGACCATCTATAAATGTGGTTTTTTGCATCAATAGCACTTACCGCTATCACGCTTTTATAAGCGCCTGGGTATAACGGCTGCGACGCCGGCCCTTGGTTACCTGCAGCAGCTACAATTAACACGTTTTGTTTTATTGCAGCAGTAATACTTGCTTCTAAAACTGCGTTATTTGGCCCTGTTAGGCTCATATTTATTACGGGTATTTTTTTACTAACTAACCAGTTGAGTGCCTCTACTATGGCAAATAATGTAGCCCCTTGTGCATATTCAGATTGCCTATAAAACACCTCGGCACTGTAAAGCTTGGCATTGCTTAAAAGCGGGCTAAGTTTTGCGCCTTTACCTGTAATTAAGCCTGCAATGGCGGTGCCGTGTAAATTTGGCGAGCTTAACCCTTGTGGTAAAAAGCTTTGTGTGGTGATATTGGCGCCTTTAAATGCACTGTGTTTGCTATTAATGGCGCTGTCGATCATGCCAATTTTTACACTTTGTGTGCAGTAGGGGGCAATAGAGTTATTTGGTGTTACTTTTGCGGTAGGCTCGCCTGTTTGCGCTTGGTATATGTGGTTTCGGTCAAGTATTGCAGACTCATCTAAGTTAAGCGCTTTTAATAACTCACTTTTAGAATTAACACTTTGGGGCACGTTAAAGCGCACTAAGCTCATATTAAGTGCGTTGTAATTTTTTACCGATACAATGGTTACATTTTGCTGCTTTAGGGTATTAAGTTGTTGGCTATTTGCCATTAATAACCATTGGCGCTCTATTGCTCTAAAGCCGTTTTCAAGCTCTACTTCAACAAATGCAGTGTTTTGGCTATTTATATTAATGTTAAGCACATTGGGTAAGCTGCTAATTGGCTCACTTATTTGCGCTTTTAGTTCATCAATCGATATTTGTGGAACAGGCACCGGAAGCGGCAGGCGCTGTGCTCGCTCTATAGTTTGTTCAATACGCTGCTCTATTGGGTTTAGCTGCCCAAACACCTGATCGACTCTTACTATATTGGCTGAACTCGTTGCGCTAAATATACAAAGCGAAGCGGCTATTATGTGTTTAACGCGTGTGTTTATAATATTCATAGTGGGTTACTTCTATTAAATTTATCATGCTGGTTAGTTAACGTTTAACACATAGAAATATTTCATTATTTAAATTATTTTGATTATTTGGGAATAAATGCTTTTTTGAATCGTCTTCTTTATAAAAGGGGTAAAAATCAATGAACGAAACTATAAAAACCTTATTGCCCATGCTTAGGCGTTTTGCCTATTCGCTAACGGGTAGTAAAGCAGATGCAGACGATGTAGTGCAAATAACAATTGAAAAACTATTAGTAAAAGGCATTCCGGATGACGTTGAGCCTGCTAAATGGGCATTTAAAATTTGCCGTAATGTGTGGATAGACGAATACCGCTCACGCAAGGTAAGGCAAAATACGGCTCAGGCCGATATTTTACCAGAGCCAATATCAAGTAATGAGCACCAAACACTCGAAAACAAACAAATGCTTAAAAATGTAAATACAGCACTTGGGCAATTACCCGAAGAGCAACGCGCCATAGTATCGCTGGTGGCAGTGCAGGGCATGGCCTATAAAGAGGTAGCACATACACTCGATATACCTATAGGCAGTGTAATGAGTAAATTATCGCGTGCACGCAGTACACTTTATAACTTAATAAAACCCGACTTTAAAAAGGAGCAAGTATGAACATTAACGACGAAACACTTAGCGCCTTTTTAGACTCAGAACTAAGCGAGCACGAAATGGAGCAAGTGCGCAAAGCCCTTGAAACCGATGATGAGCTAGTAATGCGACTTGCAGAATTTAGCGAAGTAGACATGCGAGTAAAAGAGCACGCAACAAGTATTGACGACGCACCACTTAGTGACTCATTAGCTAAAACGGTTGCAAAGCTTGATATGGCAACGACAAAAAACACGCAAAACAGTAATGTAGTAACGTTAACGCCTTGGCAAAAGGTTAAGCAGTCGGCTAATAAAAGCTTAGCAATAGCAGCAAGCGTTGCTGTGGTATTTGGTATTGCAATGACGAGCTATTTACAACCCAATGAGTCGCAAAATTTAGTAGCCAGTAACATAGCCACAGCACTTAATACGCAGCTAAGTAGTGGTGTGTTTGAGCAAAGTGATGGCTCAGTATTTAGCGCACAGCTTAGTTTTAAGAATCAGCAAGGTGAGCTTTGTAGGCAGTATGCACTAAGCTCAAATAATACAACGCAAACAAGCATTGCTTGTAAAACGCAAAGCGGTTGGCAAATTAAAGCGCAATCAGCCACGCAGCAAAGTAACAATGGCGCGCAATATCAAACGGCGTCTAATAACAGTGACTTAGATGCTGTTATAGATAGCATGATCAGCGGCGCACCACTAGATAGAGCGCAAGAGCAGCAAGCAATTAGCGCAAAGTGGCAGTTAAACAAATAATAATGTGTATAAAACGAGGTGAACTATGAAAACATCTATTTTAATTATCAGTATTTTACTTATGGCGGGCTGTGCATCTAAACCTGATTACCGCGCCGCAAATAATGGCTCACAAGGTTACAGCGAGCAAAAAATTAGCGACGATCAATACCGCGTCGAGTTTAAAAGTGTATCAAACAACGTCGCAGATGCCGGTGACTATGCATTATTACGCGCGGCTGAGCTTACACAAGCACAAGGCTACGACTGGTTTGTTGTAACTAATAAAGAAACCTTTGTTGAGTCTAAATCGCAAGCCCCCACGTCATCTATTAGTGCATCACAAAGCCAGCAATATGAGCGAAGCTGCGGTTTATTAACCTGCGAAACACGCGTACGTCCGACAAGCAGCGTAGGCGTACAAGTGAGCAACAATGATAAACGCAAAGAAGTGCACACCTTAATTGATATTAAAATGGGTAAAGGGATAAAACCAAGCGACAACAGCTTTAGCGCCCAAGACTTAATTGAAAATTTAAGCAAAAAGGCGCAAAAGTAAGCGTTTGGTAAAAGCGCTTGATATAAGCACTTAGCTTGTTTTAGCTAAGTGCTTTTTTCGTGGTAAAAAACCAGTAACCAACATAGTACCCACAATAACAAATAATGCGCCGAGTAACGTATTTGGCCCAATTTGCTCATCTAAAATTAAATGCCCCCAAAAAATGCCAAATAGTGGAATTAAAAACGTGACTGTTAACGCCGAGGTGGGGCCTATATCTTCGATTAATTTAAAAAATAAAATATAAGCAAGTGCGGTACACATTACTCCCAATACGAGTACACCTAACATAACGTTGGTGCTTGGTATTTCACGCATTGGCATAAATAAGATAAGCGGCAATACCATAAAGGTTGAAGCCCACATTGAGCCGTGGGCGTTATCGAATGGGGCCAGTTGAGGCGCGTTTTTAGTGTAATGCGATGCAATGGCATAGCAAAGTGATGCGCTTAATGCCGCTACTATGGCTAAAATTGATTGGCTATTTAACACAAAATGATTTTGCCCAACCAAAATAACTACGCCAATTAAACCCAGCAGTAAACCAATCACCATACTTTTATTGGGCTTTGTTTTTGTCCATAAAATTCCAACAACAACACCCCATATTGGTGTTGTAGAATTTAAAATTGAGAGTGTGGAAGCGCTAATAGTTTGGGCTGCGTAAGCAAAAAATAAAAACGGCAGAGCAGAATTAAACGCGCCTATAATAAAAAAGTGTTTTTTATGTTGGACAAACGCTAAGCGGCGCTTTAAGTAAAGCGCCACAATAAAGAGGGTGAGTGCGGCAAAGCCAACTCTAAATTCTATTAACACCGCTGGGCCTAAGCTGTTAGCTGCCATTCGCATAAATAAAAATGACGCGCCCCAAATTGCAGCCAGAAAAAATAACCGAAGTAAACTTGCTAAGCTCATGATAGTATTTTAATTATACAAACAGGATTACACAATAGCAGGCTTTGCAAAGAGTGTAAGCCAGATTCGGTACTCGCATATAAAAAATAATAAAGGACTAGTTATGGCTAAATGTATATCGGTTGCAGCAATTTTGGCTGTAGGTTTATTAGGTGGGTGTGGGTCGACCCCTGTTAGCCTATACAGCGACAATACAATGAAGAAAAAAGAATACAATGGTATTAAAGCGTATAAAAAGGGGCTGTACGAGCAAGCTTTTTATGATTTAAAAGAGCCGGCAGCACTTGGCTATAAAAGTGCACAATATACGTTGGCATTCATGTTTTTAAAAGGCCAATACTTGGAGCAATCTACTAAACTCGGAATGGGCTGGCTAGGTGTTGCAAAAGAAGCGGGGGTTGAGAACTGGTCTGCGCAATACGATGCATTTTACAGTGCGGCGACTACGCAGCAAAAACAACAAATAGACGAAACAGTTGAATTATATATAACGCAATTTGGCGTTAAAGCACAAAATATGACCTGTCGGCGTTCAGCTTCGCCTAGGCGTACATTTGGTGAAGTTAAAATTGATTGCACTAAGCACGAAGGTAGCGTTACCGAGCACGACATACAGATAATAGAATAGAGTTATGACTTTTCTAGCTTCTTTTCAAAGTCGCTTTTAACTATTTCAAGTGCTTTAAGTACTTCTTCTGGAGCAACATCGTGTTGCTCTAGTATCATAATTAAATCTACTGCAAGTTTCATATGTGTAGGGGCTTGATCAAGTGGACTTGTCATTTAACTCTTTCTTTTTTGATATTTGGCTAATGGCAACGTTTATTGCGGTTTGTACACGTTGTTCCATATGTATGCGTTCTGATTGCGGTAAATAAAACGCCATATCTACATCGTAGCGAATATATCGTGGCGGGAGCTGATTTAGTACCGTACAACAAAAGTCAGCCATTACATCTTCATCATATTTTTCATCAAGTTTAAGTTTGATAACTTCCTCGACTACAATCTTTTCGTAATAGTTGTGTATATCTTCGTGTAATCGCATATTCCCACCGCTTTAAAATAATCCGTTTAACTGAGTCTATACTATGGCTTGCTATAAATCGATAGCGGCTTTAAATAGTTGTTTATGAACATTAATTAGTGAACTCAAATTACGCTGATAACCTCCGCCTAGGCCGCACATTAGTGGGATTTGGTGTTGCTTACAAAAGTTGAGAGTAAAAAAGTCGCGTTTATATACGCCATCGAGCGATACATCAAACAAGCCCAACTCGTCTTTTGTGTAAATATCAGCCCCTGCATTATACAAAATAATATCGGGGTTATGAATACGCACGCAAAAATCGAGTGCTTGCTCTAATGTAGCAAGGTACTCAGCGTCGGTTGTTTTACCGGGTAATGCAAAATCGTAGGTGGACTCTTGCTTATTACGAGGAAAATTTTGTTCACAATGAATTGAGCAGGTAATAATTTGGTCATGGTTTTGAGTGATTTGTGCTGTGCCATCGCCTTGGTGTACGTCGCAATCAAAAATTAAAACAGTGTCGGCTTGCTCTGTATTTATTAAATGTGCTGCTGCAATAGCTAGATCGTTAAAAATACAAAAACCGCTACCGTAATCACTGTATGCATGATGATAGCCACCACTTAAATTAGCCGAAAAACCATGTTTTAGCGCGTGTTCACTACTTTGGATGCTTGCCCCAACTGATAGTAATGTGCGCTCTACCAATTCATTTGAATAAGGAAAGCCCATTTTTTTTATGGCTTTATTGCTAAGCGTGCCGTTTAAAAAGTTATTTATATAAGTTTGATTATGGCACAGCGAAAGCTGAGCAGGCGTTGTTTTCTTAGGCTCTTGAAAGTGAATAGCCGAAACACCTAGGTTTTCTATTTCGGTTTTAAGTAACTTGTACTTTTGAATAGGGAATCGATGACGTTCTGGGAGTATAAGGTCTGAATACAATGGATGATAATAAAGCTGCATAGTAAAGTGCGCCTTAACGCAGCTGCTGTTTTTCTACTTGTTGAATTTTATCTTCGGTGGCAGAAATTGCTTTTCTGCAGCGGCCTAATCGAGCGTGTGTGCTTAATATTTCAAGGTTAAGCTTTTGTGCTTTAGCAGGTGAGGCTTTATCCATTTGCATTTTTCGCTCTTCAATCATGAGCACTAAACGGCGTTCAAACTCATGGTTTTGTTTTAATTCGTCGTAAAGCTCATGGGATGATTGCATTATTTTTTGCACAGCTTGCTTATAAACGGTTTGCTTAGGGCGTGGTTTATAATGGCTTTTGTTTTCTTTAACCCAAATAGGGGTAGATTTAATAACATTGAATACAGCTTGTATTTGAGCTGCAATACGTTCAAGCGCGTAGGTATAAGCATGGCGATGCTCGCTTGGCGGTAACCTTGAAACTTCATCTTCTATTTCTATCACGTAATCGACTAGGTTCATGCTTTTGGTACTAAAAACTGCGCGGTCAAACAAGCTAGGTTGTGCTTGCATGTAACGATTTTTAGAAAAAAGTTTAGCTTTATCAAATTGCTCAGCTTGTTGTTTTAGCGTTGCAACTTGTTGACGTAGTTTATCTAAAGCCATTGAATGCATATTAAAAGTAAGCCTCGTAAATTAGTTTTAATGCTAAAAGTATAACCATAGTATTAAATACTGGGCGAATAAATTTGCTACCAAAACGTATTGCTGAATGCGCCCCAAACCATGCGCCTAGCATAATAAAAAAGCCCATTGTTATGCCAAGTAAAAAGTTTACATGGCCGAGTGCAACAAAGGTAATTAAAGATATAAAGTTAGACACAAAGTTCATTGAACGCGCTAAACCACAGTTGAGTAGCAGGTTCATTTTGTAAAGCATGCCATTAGAAGCAGTCCAAAATGTACCCGTACCTGGGCCTGCTAAACCATCAAAAAAGCCTAATGCTAAACCTTGTAGCCATTGTTTTATTTTCATCGCTTTGTTTAGTTTAGGAAGTTCATCGCCTTCGGTAGTACTTAAATTACCAAATAAGCTATAGCCAGCAACTAAAATAATAATAACGGGGAGTAGTTTGTTTAAAAAATCGATACTTAAATGATCAACAATAACAGTACCTATCAATGCACCTATTGCGGTAGCAATTATAGAGGCTGCCCAAAACTTAGGACTAAATAAGTTCTTTTTATAGTATGTATAGCTTGCCGTTAACGAGCCAAAACTTGCTGCTAGTTTATTGGTGCCTAATGTTAAATGTGGAGGTAAGCCAGCAGTTAATAAAGCGGGTACAGTTAACATGCCACCGCCACCGGCGATAGCGTCTATAAAACCTGCGGCAAGTGCAACAGCACATAAAACAGCCCAGGTTGTTGGATCGAGTGCGAGTTCAAACATTAATAATCTATTTGTCTTTTAAAAGGTGGTAGGGTGTCGAGCATGGCTTTACCGTATCGCTTAGTAACTAAGCGCCTATCGAGAATAGTAATACAGCCTTCATCACTCTCTTTTCGCAGCAGTCTACCACAGCTTTGTACCAATTTCTTTGCGGCGTCTGGCACGGTAATCGTTAAAAACGGGTTACCACCTTTGCTTTGTACAAATTCTGCTTGCGCTTCTTCTATCGGCGAAGTAGGTACAGCAAACGGAATTTTAGTAATTATTAAGTTCTCTAAATATTTACCAGGTAAATCAAGACCTTCCGAAAGGCTTTGTGTTCCAAATAAAATACTGCCTTTGCCTTCGTCTACATTTTTAGTGTGTAATTTAAGCAATGCTTCTCGCGACATCTCACCTTGTACTAATAAGTTAAAACCTTTTGTTCTAAGAAACTTTGTTACGTGGTCCATTTGCCAGTAAGAAGCGAATAGTACAAGGTTCGCTTTTTTATCATTTAGGTACTCCGGTAAAGTTTTAGCTAGGTGATCACTAAAGTCTTTATCGGTAGGTTCTACTTTAGATACCGGAATACGTAAAGTTGCTTGTTTTGGGTAATCAAAAGGAGAAGGTACTTTAATAAATTTAACGCCTTCTTCTTTAGCAAGTCCTGTTTCGTAAGCAAAGTGATCAAACGAGCCCAGTGCACTTAATGTAGCAGAGCATAAAACAGCGCCCGCGCATTCTCGCCATAATTTATCTTTTAGGTAGTAACCGACCTCGATAGGGCAGTCGCTTAATAAGTGATCGTGATGGCTTTTATATTCAAGACGTTTTATCCACCGTGCATGGGGAGCACCTTCGCCTTTTTTTGCGTAACTAAACCATAGTTTGTTTAGCTGCTCTAACCGGTTTATGTATTGACCACTTTCGCCTAGTATTGGGTCGGCAACGTAAGGTTTTATATCGCCGTCGCTTACATCTTGGGTAAGGGTGTCGTGCATTTTGTTTAAACAGCGCAGCGCATCTTGTGTGGCTTCGCTTATGTCTTTTGCTTTACTGTGCAGCGATTCTGGAATTTCACCGTGCTCAAAGCGATAAGTATCGTCTTTTGAGTATTCAAAGTCGGCATTATCAAGAATATCACGCACTACTTTTAAATCTTTATTCGCGTCATTAATACTGTCGCAAAGTTTAAAGTTTTGCCCAATGGCTCTTTGCCCTACTAAAACCTTCGCCATTTTCCCGCTAAACTTAGTGAGCTTATCAAGCCATTCTATTGTGCCTTTGATTGTGGCAGCAGCAGATGAAAAATCGCGTGTTATATGTGCTAAATGGTGCGCTTCATCAATTACATAAATGGTATTGTCGGGCTCTGGTAAAATTTTACCGCCGCCTAAATCTAAATCAGCAAGTAGTAATGAGTGATTAATTACCAGTACGTCCATTTGCATCAATTGATTACGAGCAAGCTGAAACGGACACGTTTGATGGGCCTTCATTTGGCGCTGACACGAATGTTTATCGCACGCTATTAAGTTCCACACTCTATCGGGTACGGTATCGGCCCAACTGTCTCTATCGCCTTGCCATTTTTTATTCACATAGGCGTTATATAGCTCATTTAAACACTTGGTTTCCATTGCGCTCAATGGTGAAGTAAGTGTAGGCATAAAGTCCATTTGTGTTTGGCTATCGCCATTTACAGCATTATGTAATTTGTGAGCGCAAATATAACGATGGCGACCTTTTACTAAATCAAATTTAAAGTCGAGGCCTGAATGCTTTTTAAAAAATGGGAGCTCTTTTGCTATTAATTGTTCTTGCAGTGCAACGGTTGCGGTAGAAATAACTAACTTCTTTTTTTGCGCTAAGGCAAGAGGCAACGCGCCTAAACAATAGGCAAGAGACTTACCGGTACCAGTGCCTGCTTCAATTACGCAAATGCGCTGCTTTTTATGGTATTCGCCAGCAAGTGTTTTTGCTATTTCGGCTACAAGATAATTTTGACTGCTACGAGGGCGATAATCTTTTAGGTTACTAGCCACATGCTGGTGTACTTGCCTAATTGTTTTTTTTAGTGAGTCAGAAAGCATGGGATGATTTACCTAAAGTATGTATATAATTACAGTGCTATGGATTTTAGAGTTATAAGAGTGTAACTACAAGAAGTGATGAGATTAATTTAGCAAATAAAGTATCTGAGTGTTTATTTAGGTTGAATGTATGGCTTTAAAGCATTTTGAATTAAGTAAAAACTTACATATATATGTATAAGGTTTAGTAATAGTGTACTTAACAGACGGTTTTATTGTTTCTTCTCATGCGTATGATACTGCAAGCGGCATATGCTACGAAGCATGGTTTTGCAGTGATAAAGGGCCTATAAAAACAGTATCAGCTAACGAGAATGCGCTGTTTTTTATTAAAAGCAAAGATGCTGAAATAGTGAATGAAATATTAGCCGCTGAATCACTTACC
The DNA here is from genome assembly GCF_015864815.1 of Pseudoalteromonas sp. NZS100. Taxonomy (NCBI): domain Bacteria; kingdom Pseudomonadati; phylum Pseudomonadota; class Gammaproteobacteria; order Alteromonadales; family Pseudoalteromonadaceae; genus Pseudoalteromonas; species Pseudoalteromonas sp. NZS100. Next base: position 80,062 of record NZ_JADYWM010000003.1, on the reverse strand, counting down.
TTTAATGTTAAAAGTCTTGGACTAAAAAACTTTCAGCAAGAAGAAATGTCGGCTTGTTATTTCAACTCACTAAAACATTTTTATTCTGCTGCTAAAGCTTTAAAGCAACGCGGAGTTGTATTATTTGAAGAAGATATTCGACCAATAGAGCGTTATTTAATGGAGCGCTTTATAAAAGGAGGAGCTTGGATAACGGGTAATGTTTTTTATCAAAATGGTTATACATTAGTAACAGAGGCAAAATTAAAAGCAAATGACGAGTATTCCCCAACCCTTAATAAGCTCTCTTTAGACATTGAATGTAACGAAAGTGGCGTTTTGTTTTCTGTTGGACTTGTGGGCTGCAATCTAGACTGTGTTTTAATGATTGGCGAGCCAGATAGGGAAACTGAAAACCTTGAGTTTGATATTATTTGGTGTGTAGATGAGGCTGAGCTGTTAAGGGGGGTAGAGCATTTTATTAAGCTTAGCGATCCTGATGTCATAATTGGGTGGAATGTAATTGAGTTCGATTTTTCGGTTATTCATGAAAGAGCTGAAGCACTAGGCATTAAGTTATTACTGGGTAGGGGAGATCAACCTTTATATGTTCGCAAAGGACACTTTACTCGAGTATCGATCTCTGGGCGATGTGTGGTTGATGGGATAGACACTTTAAAAAGTGCTACATATAGCTTTGAGAGTTTTTCTTTAGCTAATGTTTCAAATCAAGTGTTGGGTGAGTCCAAATTAATCGACACGGCTAATAGTCTGCAGGAAATTATTAGGCAATTTAATGAAGATAAGCTTTCTTTAGCAAAATATAATCGACAAGATTGTATTTTGGTAAATAAAATTTTTGATAAATTAAAGCTACTCGATTTTTCTATTATAAGAACAAAACTCACAGGATTAGAGCTTGAAAAAAAGGGCGGCTCTGTCGCTGCTTTTATCAATATGTATTTACCAATGCTGCATCGCAGCGGTTATGTTGCTCCTAATATGGGCGATCATGGGCTTACATTCGAAAGTCCTGGCGGTTATGTAATGGAGTCTATTCCTGGGCTTTATAAAAATGTCATTGTTTTAGACTTTAAAAGCTTGTATCCCAGTATTATGCAAACTTTCTATATTGATCCACTCGGACTGATAGAAGGTTTAAAAAATCCGAACCAGAGTGTGCAGGGTTTTAATGAAGCCCTATTCTCGCGGGATAAACATCACTTACCTTTATTAATTAAAAGCTTAGCCTCACAAAGACAGCTCGCCAAAGACAATCAAGATCAAATGCTTTCTCAAGCAATTAAAATAATAATGAATAGCTTATATGGTGTTTTAGGCTCAAAAGGATGCAGGTTCTACGATCCCAGGTTATCTAGCTCTATTACATTAAGAGGGCACGAAATAATGCTACAAACTAAAAAATGGATAGAAGAGCTTGGTTATAGCGTTATTTATGGTGATACCGATTCTACATTTATTAAGTTGGATGATGATTTAACCCACGACGAGTGTAATGAAATTGGCGTGTTTTTAGCTAAAAAGATAACTACAGATTGGATTAACGAGATTAAACAAACGCACAATTTAACAAGTCATTTAGAAATAGAATTTGAATCTCTTTATAGCCCTTTCTTTTTGCCAACCATAAGGGGGAAGCTAGTTGGATCTAAAAAGCGCTATGTCGGTAAATTAATTAAACCAAACGAATCAAAACTAGTATTTAAAGGATTAGAAACAGTAAGAAGTGATTGGACTAAACTTGCTCAACAATTCCAGTTCGACCTATTTACTAGTCTTTTTGATGGAAACTTGAGCATAAATGACCTTGTTAAAGACTATACAACAAAGTTATACCAAGGTGATTTTGATCATTTACTCATTTTCAAAAAGAGATTAGGTCAAAACTTAATCGATTATAAGAAAAATATCCCCCCTCATGTTCAAGCAGTTAAAAAACACCAGAAAAAAAATAGCGAATTTACGGTCAATAGAGGTGAATTTGTTACATTTGTTTACACAACTGCTGGAGTTGAGCTGTATCAAGGCTTTCATAGCTATGACTATGGCATTTATATAGAGAAGCAGATTGTACCGTTAATTAAAATGGTGGAGCCTGTAATATATTCAGATGTAAAGAAATATAACTTAAATCAATTAAAATTATTTTAATTTCTGCTTTAATTAAGGTATTTCGCTTACCACGACTAGCTTTTAGCTCTTTAATTGTACAACCCTCCCTTTGAAATTAAAAACATAGCTAATAAATCTTTGTTTGGTTAATATTTACTTAACAAAGGTTGGCTTTTAAGTTTTTTTTGTTTATTATTTGTTTCAGTCACTGTTAAATCAATGTGACAATTAAAAATAATTAAATAATAGTTATGGCTATAAAGCTATAACACCAGGGAGAATCAAATGTTAAATAATAAAGTTTCAAAGGCAGTTCGCTTAGCGATTGCATTTGGTGCAGTATCTACTGCTGCATTTTCGGCAAACTCGTTTGCTGCAGAAGAAGATAGCGTAGAAAAAGTAGAACGAATTGAAGTTACTGGTTCACGTATTAAACGTGTTGATATGGCTGGTGACTTACCTGTTACTGTTATCGACCGTGCAGCAATTGAGCTTAGTGGCGAAACTTCAGTAGCTGATTTGCTTCGTAATACGACATTTAACAGTCTGGGTTCGTTCCGCCCTCAATCAGGTAGCTCTGCTCAAGGCGCTACAACTGTTAGTTTACGTGGTCTAGGCTCTGACCGCTCTTTAGTATTAGTTGATGGTCGCCGTTTACCTAAGTCTACGCTTACCGGTTCAAGCCAAGATCTAAACTTCATTCCAATGGCTGCTGTTGAACGTGTTGAAATATTAACAGATGGTGCATCAGCACTTTATGGTTCAGACGCAATTGGTGGTGTAATTAATGTTATTTTACGTAAAGATTTTAATGGTGCAGAGGTAACATTAGGTTCTGGACGCATTGAGCATGAAGGCGGGGATCGTGAAAACGGTTCAGTACTTTTCGGTGCATCTTCTGATAATGCTTCAGTACTTGCAGGTGCATCTTGGAGCGGTCGTGACATTGTTTACGCTCGTGACTTCCCTTGGTACAGCCCAGGTGGTTCAGTTTACTCTAACAATTTCACTACATTCACAACAGATGACGAAGGAAACAGAGCTAGTAATTTTGACTTCTTTTCTCCAGAATCAACATGTGAAGGTGTAGGCAATGAAAACTTTTACCGTATAGGTTCTCGTTGTGGTTTTAACTTCGCAGCTGTTTCTGCTGATGAAGCTTCTATTAAAAACCGCTCTGCTTTTGTTAAAGCCACTTATGAAGTGAACGAAGATTGGAGCATCTTTACAAACATTAATATTGCCCAAACTAAGTCGTTTGGTCGCTACGCACCAGGTCTAGATACAACAGCATATGATGCAGCATCTTCAACTGTTTATATTAGTGAAGATAGCCCTAATAACCCAACTAATCCAAACAGCCCGATATATGACGCATCTCTAGGTTTAGAGCAACAAGGTCTAGATTATTGGCATCGTTTTGCTGCACTAGGCAATCGTGATAATAACCTTTCATCAGAGCTTAAAGATATTAGCTTTGGTACGACAGGTATGATTGGTAACGTGTCTGTTGAAGCGGGTGTTCGTAAAACATTAAATGAAAGTAACAATATTGGTAGTGGTTACATACTAAGGAGTACTGCACGTCAATATATTGATGACGGTACTTACATGCTTAACGACCCATTTGGTGCTTCAGATGAAGTTAAAAGTGCAATGACAGTAACTACTTCTCGTGTAGGTAAATTTAACCAAGAAGAGTTCTATGCTAATGCTGCATTCGATATTATGGAAACAGACGCGGGTGCAATTCAAGCTTTCGTAGGTTTTGAATATCGCTCAGAAGATTACGCTGATAAATATGATTCACTTTCTGAAGCTGGTCAAGTAGGTGGCTCTTCTGGTAGTAGTGCTGGCGGTGATCGCTCTGTACGTGGCTTATTCTTTGAAGCATTAGTTCCTGTTTCTGAAGAGTTTGAACTTAACTTTGCTGGTCGTTACGATGATTATTCTGATTACGGCTCAGACTTCTCACCTAAAGTATCAGCTCGCTATAACCCAATTGATGATTTAGTACTTCGTGCGTCATGGGGTAAAGGTTTCCGTGCTCCGTCGTTACCTGATTTAACTCAGCAACCAGCTGAATCAGCTGACTCAGTTTCTGATGAAGCTACATGTTTAGCAATTGGTGAAGCTGCAGATTGTTCTTCACAAATTAATGCATTAGTTATTGCTAATCCAGGCCTTCAATCTGAGCAATCAGATCAGTATTCACTAGGTGCGGTTTATCAATTAACTGACGCGATTTCGTTTGAAGTAGATTATTACAACATTGAAATCACAAACAGAATCCGTGCATTTAGCTCGCAATCTATTATTGATGCTCGACTACGAGGTGATTCAGTTCCTGAAGCATTTACAGTATCTCGCTCACCAAATGGTGCTGTGACCCAAGTCGTGCGCGGTTTTGGTAATGATGGTAGCTTAGAAACATCTGGTATCGATTTCAAAGCTAATTCAATGTTTGAATTTGGTGACATGGGTTCTTTAAGAACTAACCTTAATGTTTCGCACATTGTTGATTACAGCACTGACGGCGGTCGTAACTTTGTTGATGATCCAGGTGTTCCACAAATGCGTGTTAGCCTATCAAATGTCTACTCATTCTCTGATTTTGATTTTACTTGGAATCTAAGCCTGATTGACAGCCAATGTGAAGATATTACAGCAGACGGTGAATGTGAAGGTCATATCCCTTCATGGGTAACGCATGATTTACAAGTTGCATACAGCACCCCTTGGAACGGTAAAGTTAGCTTCGGTGCACAAAATGCATTCGGTAAAGAGCCACCACTTTTTGCATATGATGGTCGTGACTACAACTTTAACTTGTACTCAGGTTTTGGACGTACAATGTACTTAAACTTTAAACAATCTTTTTAAGATAGAAGTTTAGTGATATTAAAGAGTGACTCTTAAGTCACTCTTTTTTTTGGAGAAAATAAATGCATTGGGATCATTACTGGGACATAACTAAGGCTTTATCTAGTTTTGGTGATTCAAACAGTCCATTAGGATACCCTGAAGAGGTATTAATATTTTGGGAAAGTGTAGTCAAAGATAAAAAAGAAAATAAGAGCTATCTTGACTTAGGGACAGGGAAAGGTGCTTTAGCATTGTGGATACAAAGCATTTTAACTCGCAATAATATTAAGGGAAAAGTCAGCGGATGTGATTTAGCAAATATTAAAAAAGCTAAAATTATTAGTAGTGCCGATGAAATAAATGAAGCAATAAATAAAGTTGAATTTAAATTTAATACTCCACTAGAGTTGCTGCCGTATCCAAGTAATTCATTTGATTTACTTGTTAGTCAATTTGGTTTTGAGTATTCAAAGTGGAGCGAATCTTTACCAGAGGCAATGCGAGTACTAAAGGATAATGGGGAAATCATTTTAATGATGCATCACCCTGATTCAGTTATTACTAATGACTGTCGAGGAGGTAAAAAGATTTTAAGTTGGTTTTTAACTGAGAAAATATTTGATGACTTAGCTACGATTATCAGTTTAAAACTTAGTGGAGAAGATTTATCTTTTAATAAACGTAATAAACAAATTATACAAAAAATACAGTCTCTTGAGGTACATAATGACGGGGAGCAAGTCTGGTTTATGGACATAATGTCACAAATTTCTAAACTAATGATTAGCTTAACGAAGGAGAGTGTAATTGCTCTGATTGAGTTAAAAAATGCAGTCAATAAACAAATTGATAGACTAGATGATCAGCTATCAGTTGCATTTGAAGAACAAGAGATAAAAAATAAAATACAAGCTACTCAAATCAAAAGTAAGGGTATTAAAACTGAGAGGTTTTATGTAGATAAGGCGTTATTTTCTTGGAAAGTAACAATAAATAAGTAATGGTTTATTTTCCCCACTTCTATACATCTTTTAAGGCAATGCATTGAACGATACCAACTTTGGTATCGTGACATTGTAATCAACCAATATCAACTTCTTTATTTGGTAAATTAAGTTGAATGTAACTTATACCATACCATACCGCAATCGTATTTAATCAATCTGAGCAGTTAAATACGCGCTAGCTGCGTTAAAGTTTTCAAAATAGACGACCTAATTGAGCAGATTGATACTACTTTATCTGGCACGTTATTAACATTTACCTATCTATGACTGTTGGTGTTTTATTTCGTTTTTGAGCACTACCCGCTAATTATCCCGATTTTAAAAATTATAGGTTAATGCAGAAATGGCAGCAATGCCTAATTTTGTTAACGCAACATGTTGTAAATAAAGATGTTTATTTGGTTAGCCAAGTGTTGACCTTTTGGTTGAGTTAGGACTACTATTCAAATCGAAATAGTTACTGCGATTAATTGCAGAACATTTTGAAATAAATAAAATAATTAGAAATAGTATTCTAGGGAGAATCATATGTTAAATAATAAAGTTTCAAAGGCAGTTCGCTTAGCGATTGCTTTCGGTGCAGTATCAACAGCTGCATTTTCGGCTAGTTCATTCGCAGCTGAAGAAAGCGCAGATAAAGTAGAACGTATTCAAGTAACTGGTTCTCGTATTAAACAGGTTGATCTTGAAAATAGCTCTCCAGTAACAGTTATTACTGCAGCAGATATTAACTTGTCAGGTGAGCCATCTGTAGGAGATGTACTTAACAACTTATCTTCAAACTCATTCGGTTCTTGGACTGGTGTTTCTGGCTACGGCGCAGGTTCTTCTGCAACTTCAAGCATTAACTTACGTGGTTTAGGTTCTGATGCGACTCTAGTACTATTAGATGGCCGTCGTATGCCTGGAACAAGTACTTCTTCTGGTGCATCTGCAGATACTTCTCTAATTCCAATGGCTATCGTTGAGCGTATCGAAATCTTACGTGATGGTGCTTCTGCAGTATATGGTTCTGCAGCGGTTGCTGGTGTAATTAACATCATCACTAAAAAAGATTTCGACGGTTTAAATCTTAAATATGAATTTAATCAACCAAGTGTTGACGGCGGTGATAGCAGTACTTTCTCTGTATCGTCAGGTTTTACTGCTGAAAAAGGTAATATTGTTTTCACTTTCGAACACTCTGAAAGCGATGCTATTTACGATAGAGATATATGGGCACTAGATGATGAAACTTACGGTGCATACAGCTCGTACAGCCCAGTATCTAACTATTTAGATAGCACAGGCTACCATGCAAATTCAGATCTATGTGATGCAGAACCTAATACTGTAAATACTATTGATGCTGATGGTAATGGCCGTTGTACATATAGCTACGGTGAAGTAACTAAGTTTTACCCTGATACAAACAAAAACTCATTTTTGTCTAACTTCACTTATGAACTAACAGACAATATTCGTTTCATTGGTCGTGCGATGGCTAGCTTCAATGAAACAGATGCACGTTATGCTGGTACACCAGTATCTACTACGCCTATTTACATGAGTGCAGATAACCAATATAGCCCATCAGATGAAGATGTACGCATTTTTACTCGAGCTGTGCCAATTGGTAACCGTGATACAACAACTGAAGTTACAACAACAGATATTTTAGTTGGCCTTGAAGGTTTTACCGATCTTGGTAATGGTCTTGATTGGGAAGTAAACTTCCAAAACAGTGTTTCAAAAACTAACTCATTTGGTAAAAACCTAGTTAATGACGTTGCCTTCCAAGCGGCAATTGATACTGGTGAGTACGATGTATTTAACGTATCAGGCATGAGTTACGATGACTGGAGCACAAGTATGGGTGAGCTTTATCAAGAAGCAAATCATACAGGTACTTATGAAGGTCGTTACGAAAGTAAACAAATCGATGGTCTAATTTCAACGACATTACTAGATGACGGTGAATTTATAGTTGCCGGTGTTGTTGGTGGTGAATTTGAGCAAATTGATTTTACCCAAATCAGTGATCCAGAATCAGCGAATGGATTTATTTCTGGTGGTTCAGGTGGTGATGATGTTTATGCAGATCGTGACCGTACAGCTGCTTACTTTGAAGTACAAGCTTCTTTCCCACATGATGTTGATTTGACAGTTGCTGGTCGATACGAAAAGTATGAGCAAAGTGGTACAACAAATCTTGGTAAAAAAAGTACTACGTTTGACAAATTTGTACCAAAAGTTGGTTTAACTTGGCGTCCAACAGATACTTTATTACTTCGTGGTTCTTGGGGGGAGTCATTCCGTGCTCCAAACATGGGTGAGATGTTCCAATCTTACGCATTAAGCTTCCCAACTGTTCGTGATACAGCTTGGTGTTCTGCTAACCCAGGACAAGAAACTGATGGTTATTGTGCTGATGCAGGTGAGCAAGTTGCAACGTGGTTTGGTGGTAATACTGAACTTCAAGCTGAAACAGGTGATTCTACAACGGTAGGTTTCGTTTGGGATGCAGTTGAAAACCTTTCGCTTGAATTAACATATTACTCAATCAATTACGATGATAAAATTGATAGTGTAGATAATTCTGAACTTCTTCGCCTTGAAATTGAACAAGGTGGTTTAAACTCTACTCCAAATGCAATTGAGCGTAGTGCTGATACAGGTAAAATTGATTACATGTACACTGGTTACGTGAACAAGAGCTCGCTATCTACTGACGGTATAGACTTTACAGCTAGATACCGTTTTGATACTGACTTTGGTAACTTTACGAGCACATTAAATGTATCTCGAGTTTTATCATTTGAAGAAGTAGCTGATTCAGAATCTGATGCATTTGATTACGCTGGCTTACAAGATTATCCAGAATGGAAATCAGATTTAGCGATTAACTACGCTTATGAAGACTTCTCAGCTACGTGGACTATGTTCTATGTTGGTACTCAAGATTCAGGTAATGAAGAGTACGGCGTTGATTACTATGCTGATATTCCTAGCTATTTCAAACATAACGTTCAAGTAAGCTATGTTGCACCTACAAATACCAAAATTGCTTTAGGTGTAAATAACTTATTTGATAAAGCTGCACCTAGCTTCTACGATGGCTTCCGTGATTACCGAGACTCTAACTGGTCTCTATATGATCAAACAGGTCGTTCATTGTACTTACGTTTAGAGCAGTCGTTCTAAGCATTATCTAATTTAGTTACAAAGAATAAAGCCCTGCTATTTAGTAGGGCTTTTTTATTTACTAATAAGTGAAGTCTCTCTCAGCAAGCTGTTGTTAGTAAGCACTTAATTTATTTGGAAGTATTATGTCAGCAATATTTAAGTTAATAGTAATTTCTTACTTGTGTATTATTTCTTTTGAAATCAATGCTCAGAAGGCACAACCAAAAATTGAAGATTTTTTTAAAAATCCTAAATTCTCTAATCTTCAGCTTTCCCCAAATGGTAAGTATTTAGCAGTACTATCTCCAATAAATGAGAGAAAAAATATTGTTATACTTGAAACTGACGGGTTAAAAAATGCAAAGGCGGTAACAAAGTTTGATGATCAAGATATTAATGATTTTTCATGGGCTAATGATGATGAAATTGTTTTTAAGCTTGATAGTGATGGAAATGAAGCTTTTAGCCTTTATAAAATCAATGTTAACGCTAAAAAAGCGAGAGTTATTGAGTTAGTTGGCTCTAAAGTAGGAGCCTCAGGTATCCGTTCTGCAAGCATTGTCCATATGCTACCTAATGATCCAGAGCATATTGTTATTCAATATAATGGAAGAAATATTAAAGCTCCGGATCTTTATAAATTACCTCTTAATAGTAAATGGGATAGAAAGCGAGAAAGAAATTTTAAAATGAAGATTCTGGCTAAGAATCCAGGTGATTTTCAGGGTTGGCTTTTAGATCATGATGGTGAAGTGAGAGGTGCTGTTGCTATCAATGGCTTAAAAGGTAAGTTTTATTATAAGAATAAAGGTGAAAAAGAGTTTCGTATATTACGTGACTATAACGTTGAAGAAGAAAATATTACACCTCTGGCTTTCGATTTTGATAATAAAACACTATTTGTAGCTTCAAATATTAATAGAGATACGTCAGCTATTTATTATTTTCATCCTGATAAAAACGAGTTAGGTGAATTAATCTTTGGAATGCCAGAAGTTGATGTCTCTAATTTAATGTTATCGACTAAACGTAAAAAGCTAATCGGAGTCAGGTATTTAGATGAATACCCTGAAGTAGCTTATTTTGATAAAGAAACCGCCGAGATGATGGCCTCATTGAAGAGCGCTTTTAAAGATAAAGTTGTTAATGTAGTTAGCAGCTCAAAAAATGAAGCACTGAACGTTGTATATGTTGGTAGTGATACAGATCCTGGTCATTATTATTTGTTCAATAAATCAAAAAATACGCTCAAATCATTAGTTTCACCTATGGACTGGATTGATAAAAGTCAGTTATCACCTATGAAACCAATTAAGTTTAATAGCCGTGATGGTTTAACTATTCGTGGCTATTTAACAATACCAAAAGATAGCAACGGTAAAAATTTACCTTTGATTGTTAATCCACATGGCGGCCCTTATGGTATCAGAGACGCATGGGGTTTTAATTCTGAGACGCAATTTTTTGCGAGTCGGGGCTATGCAACAGTTCAAGTCAACTTTCGTGGTTCAGGTGGTTATGGGAGAAAATTTCAACAAGCAGGCTATGGCGGTAAATGGGGCGCCGAGATGCAAAATGACTTAACCGACGCTATTGAGTACTTGGTAGGTGAGGGGGTTATAGATCCAAAAAGAGTATGTATTTATGGTTCTAGTTACGGCGGTTATGCAACTATGGCCGGTCTTACTTTTACTCCAGAGCTTTATAAATGTGGTATTAATTATGTAGGTATAACTGACGTTGAGTTACTTTTTGACTCGCTTCCTAAGCATTGGGAACCACAAAGAGAGCTTCTAGAAAAGCAAATTGGTAACCCTGATGATAAAGCTTTAATGAAAAAAATGTCTCCACTTCATCATGTAGATAAAATAGTAGCGCCATTAATGATTGTGCAAGGAGCCAAGGATCCTCGTGTTGTAAAAAAACATGCACTCGATTTAAGAGATTCTTTAGAAGAGCGCGGAATTATATTATCTGACGATGAGTGGATTATGAAAGATAACGAAGGACATGGATTCCAAAAAGAAGAGAATAAAATAGAGCTATATACTAAAATTGAAAAGTTTTTAGCTAAACATCTATAGTTATTTACCATTTTATTAATACATGTATATAAAGTTAAATAATTTTAATATTGTGATTTTTATATGCATGTACTATTTAATAAATAGGCTAAATATGAACTTAGTGTTTTTAGCCACGGTAAAAAAGGGTAATCTCTAGTTATTGAGTCTACTCGGTTAAAAGTATTGCATTGTCATTTTATAGCCTCTAGATTTGATAATTATACTATTGTAAAAGTATTTTTTTTATAAAGCTTAAAAGCAGCAGGTGTCTTTGAATGGTAAAAATAACTACTTGGCATTATACTAAAAAAGAATATTTAAATAATTCCAATCACACAATTTAGCGAGATATAGATGAAAGAAGTCCGATCTTTTATTAAAACAGCATCATTAACAGAGCTTGAAAAAGCTCAACAGCTTATCAATGATGCAATTTCAAAATATACCCAGCAGCAAAAAGCGAAACAGGAAGTTTTGGATCTTTTAAAAGAAAAAGGACTTACGCTAGAAGATTTACAAGATGGAGCATCAGACAAGCGCACTAAAGTTAAGCCTAAGTACCGTATGGAACTCAATGGTGAGACTATTGAATGGACTGGCCGTGGCCGTCGTCCTAAAGCGTTTGAAGGTGTTGAGCTTGAAAAGTTTTTAGCTTAAAGCTAAATATAAGAGAAGCTTCGGCTTCTCTTTTTTGTTTACCCCTCAATAAAATATAATTAAAGTCTAAATGTCATAGCAGTAATTTGCTAAAATCCCTTTATTAAAATCTATTTGTTTTCCCATGAGCTATAAACTAAGACCTTACCAGCAAGAAGCCGTAGAACGCACCGTTTTACACTTTAGAAAGAGTAATGATCCTGCCGTTATTGTACTACCAACTGGCGCAGGTAAGAGTTTGGTTATTGCTGAACTTGCGCGTATAGCTAAGCAAAAAATATTAGTGCTTGCTCATGTAAAAGAGCTGGTAGAGCAAAATTCGCAAAAATATAAAAGTTTTGGTTTAGAGGCGAGTATATTTTCAGCAGGCTTAAAAGAAAAATCATTAAACCATCAAGTAACCTTTGCAAGTGTGCAATCACTTTCTCGTAATTTAAATAAATTAAATGAGCATTATTCATTACTTATTATTGATGAATGCCACAGGGTAAATGGGGATAAAAAAAGTCAGTACGGTAAAGTAATAAACAGTTTAAAAGAGTATAACCCTCAGTTAAAAGTATTGGGTTTAACAGCAACACCTTATCGGTTAGGAATGGGGTGGATATACCACCACCATTATCATGGTTTTGTTAAGGGTACTCAAGAAAGTCCGTTTAAAAGTTGTATTTTTGAATTGCCGCTCAGGTATATGATCAAACATAATTATTTAACGCCCCCTAACGAAGTTGATGCAGCAATTAGCCATTATGATTTTTCGTCATTAGATAGCAATGCATTTGGGCAATATACGACTGATGACATGAATGCGCTTTTAAAAAACAGTGAGCGCGCAACGCAGGCTATATTACAGCAAGTAATTCAATACAGTGAAGAGCGCGAAGGTGTTATGGTTTTTGCAGCCACGGTAATGCATGCCCAGGAAATATTAAGCTACTTGCCAGCTCATCAAAGTGCACTAATCACAGGTGATACGCCAAACACTGAGCGCGATAAAATCATTAAGCAATTTAAAGCTAAGCAATTAAAGTATTTAGTTAATATATCGGTACTAACAACCGGCTTTGATGCGCCACATGTCGACTTTATAGCTATTTTAAGACCTACAGAATCGGTTAGTTTATATCAACAAATTGTGGGGCGAGGTTTAAGGTTATCTGAATCGAAAACGGATTGCTTAGTAATAGATTATGCTGGCAATGGTTTTAATTTATTTCACCCAGAGGTAGGTGATAAAAAAGGCGATAGTGATAATGAACCTGTGCAGGTACTTTGCCCAGTTTGTGGGTTTGCGAATATATTTTGGGGTAAAACAGACTCCACTGGCAAAGTAATAGAGCACTTTGGCAGGCGTTGCCAAGGGCTGTTAGAAGATGATGATGGGCATAAAGAGCAGTGCGATTATCGTTTTAGGTTTAAAGAATGTGAGCAGTGCGGTGCCCAAAATGATATTGCTGCACGTAAATGCCATGATTGCGGCGCGGTAATGGCCGACCCTGATGATAAGTTACGCAATGCATTAAACTTAAAAGACGCACTTGTGCTTCGATGCAGTGGGTTAACGGTAACTCTAATTAAAGATGAACTTATTAAAGTAACGTATTTTGATGAAGATGGCGCAAGTTGTGATGAGGTATATAACCTCGCAAATAAGGGCGGGCAATTTATATTTAATAAGCAATTTGGTCTACGAGTAGGACTTGGACAAACACCTATTAATTTTAAAACTGCAGCGCAAGTAGTAAGCGCACAATTTGAATTAGTACCACCAGATTTTGTTATTGCACGAAAAAGCAAAAAGTATGGTTGGAAAGTAGCTGATAAGCTATTTGACTATAAAGGCAATTTTAGGAAGGCAAATCAGTTAAGCCGTTAAGCTTAACTGATAGAGTGCATTGAACTAATACAATTAAAAGGCAACTAAGCCTCGTCACCGTCCATTAATCCCCAGCCGTCACCGTATCCATTAAAGCTATTAGCAATGCTTTCAATGTATTGCTCAGCTTGTCCTAAAAGAGTGTGCTCTGGCACCATTTGTACTTGAGTGATTACTTCCCAAACGCCAGTGTCTTTACATTTTTCAAGTTCAGCCTTTTGAACTAATGCATCAGAGACTATTTCTTTAGCAAATTTTTCAGCATCGGCTTCTTGTTCAAATAAAATAAAAAAATCGACTTGGTGCATTTTATTTAAATCAATGCCAGCAGCGGCTATTTCGGCTAAAAGTTGGCCGTTATCATCATCAGGGAATTGCATTAAAAACTCATTTTAAATTAATTTTTTATTCGTAGGCACTATTGTAACTAAAATATTGTCTTAACGCGTACTAATTTTAATTATGCTGATACTTATTCAAAGTTAAATTTACGCGTTAGATTGTCATTAAGTTAATGTGTTGCTCATTATGGCTATGCTAATATGCGCGTAATCAGCCAGTTTTATGTAAGATATTAAAAGTAAGGATATTTACTTGTTTATTAAGTTTTTACGTTGCATATGTGTTGTGAGCGCTTTAATTGCGACAAATAGCTATGCGGCAGAAAAAGTCATAGAAGATTACGAAATTAAAGGGTTAAGTGGTGATTTAGAAAATAACGTAGCCCTTTATCTCAAGCAATTAATTGGTGAAAAACCAACCCGTACACTTCGTCGTTATGCCCAAAAGCAAGTACAAAATAGCATTAAAGCACTTGGTTATTATAGCCCGACCGTCGAGGTTATTTATGATAAAGACGACAGCGAGCTAATTGTTAAAGTTGAGCGAGGTCCTGCAACTCGCATAGAAGCAATTAATATTACACTAAACGGCGATGGCCAAAATGATACTCAATTACAGGCATTAATTAAAAATACCAACTTAAAACAAGGTGATGTTTTAAATCATGGTAGATATGACTCTGCTCATAAAAAAATAGAATCTATGCTATTGGAGCTTGGCTATTTTGATGCAAAGTGGCCAGCGCGCAAATTAGAAGTGTCACTTAATAAAAATAGTGCTGTTATTACTTTTGTAATTGATACTGGGGTTAGATATCAGTTTGGTGATATAAAAATAGCTAGTAATACGCCTGCTGAAAAATACATACGCTCGCTTGCGCCTTTTACTCAGGGTCAACCTTATAAATCAACACATATTGCTGACTATAATTTGGATTTATCAAGCACCCCTTATTTTGCAAGCGTGCGCGTTTACGCCGATATTGCTGCGCGTAAAAATAGCCAAGTACCTATTAAGGTAGATGTGTTGCACAAGCCTGCAAATAGCTATGAAATTGGCGGCGGTTTTAGTACTGACTTAGGGCCCAAAGTGCGTTTTAAATGGAGTAAACCGTGGATCACAGAAGACGGCCATTATCTCGAAACTAATTTAAATGTGGCGCAAAAGCAGCAAGATATTTCCATGGCTTATACCATTCCAGTTGATGATCCGAATGATGATTTATGGCGTTTTTCTGCTGGATATAAATTAGAGGATGAACTAACAAACGATACCTACAGTGAAATACTCACGGGGCAAATTCAGCGCCAATGGTTAACCGAAAATAAGTGGGTGCGTACAGCATTTTTACGCCGCGACCAAGAAACCTACCGCATCGGTGATGAAGAGGAAGAAAGCACCGAAATGTTAATGCCGGGCATTAGCTACGCCCGCAAAAAATCAAAAGGCGGCACGACTCCATACTGGGGAGAGCAGTGGCTTATATCTGCTGAGTTTGGCTTAGATGATGTGCTTTCGAGTACTAATCTGATTAGGGTACAAATGCAACATGCGTGGTTACGTACTTACTTAGATAAGCATTTAGTGTTTTTAAAAGCAAATGTTGGTGCAATGCTTGTTGATGATATTGAAAACGTACCTTACTCACTGCGCTTTTATGCAGGTGGCGATCAAAGTGTTCGTGGTTTTGCGTACCAATCAATATCGCCGGAAAATGATGATGGCGATCTCATCGGTGGTAAATACTTACTAACCAGTACAATAGAGTACAACTATCAGTTTGCTCAAAACTGGCGCGCAGCTTTATTTGTTGACGGTGGTACTGCGACGAATGATTTTTCTGATGATTTTGAAGTAGGCGCTGGTTTTGGTTTTCGCTATTTAACACCCGTTGGCCCAGTGCGTATAGACCACGCTTGGGGATTAACAAAAGAAAGTAAAAGCACACGTTTAAGTATTACCATAGGGCCAGAAATTTAATGTCAGTATTAAAAAAGATAACAGCCGCCGTAAGTGCTATTTTTGTCACGTTAGTTGTCGCACTATTTTGTTTGTTATTTACCGCACCCGGTAATCAATTTATTGCTTATAGTGCAAACAAAGCGGTAGATGGACTACATATCGAAATTAAAGATGGCCGTTTTATTTATAATGATGCCTTTAATGTGCGCTTTACTAGCAACGGATTGGATTTTAATGCACAACAATTGAAAATTGATTTGTTTTGGTGGCAGTGCGATGGAATTTGTATAGATAACTTAAGTGCTAAATCTATAAATTTAACATTACCAAAAACTACAGAGTCACAAGAAGAAGCCGCTGCAGAGCCGCTTGAAAAAATCAGCTTACCTTTTAATATTGCTGTAAAAAACATTGCGATCAATAAATTTACTCTAGAGCACCCAAGTGCAAACGTAAGCGTTAATAACTTTAAACTCTCAGCAAAAGCAGAGGGTTCAAAGCTGACGGTTAAAAGCCTGAATATTCCCACCATACTTGTTGCTTTAAAAGAGCAAGAACAAGATGCGAAAACACTAACGGCGCAAAATACTCAAGCGCCTTTAACGCACCTACCCGCATTACCTAATATAGAATTTACTTCGCCACTTGATTTAGTTGTTGAAGACTTTGAAATTGCTAACATTACGATTGAGCAAAACGAAGCTCAGCATGTTATTGAAAACATCTCGCTGCAATTAAGTGTGGAAGATGCGGTTATTAATTTAGAGTCATTCTCAGCAAAGTATGAGCAGTGGCAGCTTAATACGCATCTTAACGCTGAGCTTGCAGGAAATTTGCCCGTAAAAGGGGATGTTGTTTTACAAAGTGATGAGCACCAAGCTAATTTGCAGTTGAATGGAGACTTATCAAAACTAAACCTAAATTTAGAAACGCAGGGACAATATCCGCTTAGTTTAACGGCAACGGCAAATTTAAAGCAAAAAAACTATCCGTTTGAGTTAAATGGCAAAATTAAACAGTGGCTTATTGATGCACAAAGTAATGAGCTTAAAGTGCGAAATGTAAGCCTCAATGCACAAGGTAATGCCGACGATTATCAGCTCAGCCTACAGGGGAATAGCCAATTAGGCGCGTACCCAGCTGTTGACTTAAATACCCAATTAAAAGGCAGTCTCACCAAAGCAACGTTACAAGCGCTAAGCATTAAAGCGAACGAAAGCAGTGCAACTATAAAAGCCAATGTTGATTGGCAAAAAGGCATACAGGCTAACTTTAATGGCACGCTTGCTAACTTAAAAGCGCAGTATTTCACTGATGCCGCCACCAGTGATATTTCGGGACAGTTTAAAGGCTCGTTTAGTGCAGCTGACGACAAGTGGCAGTTACAAATGAATAATACAAAGTTAAACGGATTACTTAACGACGTGCCACTAGAATTTGCCTCGAACTTTAAGCTCGACAATACGTTAAAAGCTAATATTGATAGCTTTTATTTAAGTAGCGGCACCAATAAATTAGCACTAAGCGGGCAAGTTGATGACACTTGGCAGGTTGATGGCAAAGTAACGCTAAAAAGTGATGAAAAAGCTAATATTCCATTTACTGCTGACGGCAACGCAAATTTAAAAGTAAGGGGGGAAAGGTTAACGCCCTCTGTTGATTTAGCACTAATACTCGATCGCTTTATTTTTGATGAAATAAACATTAATAAATTATCAGTAAAAGGGCAGTTAGATACCGCAGCCGATTGGCAAACTGATGTTTCGGTAAGTGTTGGTTCGGCGCTTGTGGCCGAACAGCAAATTAATAGCGTTAAAATTGATATTAGCGGCGACAAAACAGATCACCAACTTACGGCATCTGTAGATGCCGAGCAAGGCAGTGTAGAGCTTGAAGTTAATGGCAAAATTAGTAATACCACTTGGAATGGCGAGCTTAGTAATGTAACGCTTAGCGATAAAAAGCTTAGTTTTAGTAACACTAGAAATATTGCCATTATGGTTAATACGCAAAGTGGCGACTTTGATGTAAGTGCACATTGTTGGGCATCTGAGCAAAGTAAATTGTGCATAGACACCTTAGCGCAGTCAAAAAATCTCGGTCAGTTAAATGCTAAACTAAGCAACTTAGCACTTGAGGAGCTTAAGCATTTTTTACCTAATAGCATTCGTACTCGCGGTAATATAGCGGGCGATGTTGCACTTAATTGGCAAAGCGGTGCGCTTAAAACATTACGCGCAAATATCGATTCTAGCGACTTAGAAGCGGTGCTTACCTCGGAAGAAGATCGTTTTAAATTACCAATCGAAACTCTAACTGTTAGTGCATTTTCGGACTCTCAAGTTGGCAAGCTTGAAGCTAATTTAGAATCAAGTGTGCTTGGTAAAATAAACACACAAATTGATATTGACGACATACAAAATACGCAAGCGCTTAACGGCACTATTAATATTGATAAAATACTCCTTTCAGACTTACAACCATTTCTTGAAACCCTCGAGCAGTTAAAAGGTGATATTAGCGGAAAAGTCGCGTTAGCTGGTACGTTAAAAGATCCTTTATTAAATGGCGAGCTTAATGTGAGCGATATTAGTTTAGAGGGCGAGCAATTACCTATAGCGCTGCAAAAATCAAATATAAACGTATTGTTTGATAAAACAACAGCCACAATAAAAGGCAACTTAAACGACAATCAGGGCGGTAAAATAAATCTCACCGGTGACGTTGATTGGCAAGGTGCGCAACCTGCTGTAAATGTTGCGGTAGTTGGCGAGCAGTTTTATGTACGCGCGCAGCAAGGGGTTACTTTTAAAGTATCGCCGGATTTAAAAATAGGCTTGGCTAATAATGCACTCAAGCTTGTTGGTGAGGTAATTGTGCCTTACGGTCGTATAATGATTGAAGAGCTCCCAGAGGGCGCGGTGCAAGTTAGCGATGATGAAATTATTGTTGATCAAAAAACTGAGGCCACCGAGACAGTCCCGTTTGATTACGACATAGATTTAAAAGTGATTGTTAAAAACGATGTAAAAGTAGAGTCGTTTGGCTTGGAATCAAAAGTTGCGGGTGATTTAGCGATAAAAATGAGTCAAGGTGCACCAATTATAGCCACAGGTGAGCTTAACTTGATTGAAGGTACTTACTTAGCCTTTGGGCAAGATTTAATAATCAGCACCGGGCAAGTAGGTTTTAGCGGTTCAATTGAACAACCATTTTTAAATATTAAAGCAATACGTAACCCAGATACGACTGCAAACGGTGTGATTGCAGGGGTTACGCTCACGGGTAATGTTGAACAACCAACGCTTAAAATATTTTCTGAGCCTGCGATGGATCAAGCACAAGCACTCGCATATTTACTTAATGGCCAACCTTTAGGTGATGGAGAAAGTTCGTCAAGCGATGCTATGCTTACGCAGTTATTGCTCTCTCAAGGTGTTAGCCGCAGCGAAGGGGTTGTTTCTAAGGTAGGTGAAACCTTTGGGTTATCAGATGTAAGTTTAAGCTCATCAGGTAGTGGCGATAGCACCAAAGTAGAAATATCAGGTTACGTAGCACCCAGCTTACAAGTTAAATATAGCGTGGGTGTATTTGATTCGCTCAGTGAAGTGGCTGTGCGATATCAGTTACTTTCACAGTTATACATAGAAATAACGAGCGGGCTATACCAAAATGTTGATGTGCTATATAAGTTTGACTGGGAATAACCAAAACTATAATAATTATAAGGATATGAGTGATGAAAAAAATTATATTGCCAGCTCTGCTTAGTGTTTTATTAAGCGGTTGTGCCCAACAACTCGGTGATGATGTTGCTAATCAAGAGCTACCTTTATTGAGCGCGAGTGAGGTAATTGCTAGTGCAACAGACAATGACTGGCGAGTAGTGAACGCTCAAAATATTTTAAAGATAACGCTGCCAACGGGCGATGCGTACATTGAGCTTAATGAACAGCTTGCCCCAAAGCACGTTCAAAATATTAAAAAGTTAGCGCGAGAAGGGTTTTATAAAAACACCAGCGTTTATCGGTTTGTTGAGGGTTTTGTAGCGCAAGGTGGGGACAGCTCGGGTAAAAAGTTAATTAAAACGGCAGATAAAACAGTCCCTGCTGAGTTTTATTTAACAACAAACAAACCACTTTTAATTACTGAGCTAAATGGCGACGGATATGCACCAGTTACCGGTTTTTTAAACGGCTTTGCAGTAGCTCAAAACTCAGCACATACGCAAACATGGCAAGTGCATTGTAGTGGCGTGTTTGCCATGGCGCGCGACAACGATATAAATAGTGCGAGTACGGAGTTTTTTGTAACAATAGGGCAAGGCCCGCGCTACCTTGATAAAAACATTACGGTGTTTGGTCGAGTGCTAGAAGGTATAGAGCATTTTAACCGTTTAGCGCGCATACCAACTGAAGGAAAAGCATTTAACCCAATTACAAATATACAAGTACTTGGTGATGTACAAAGCGATAAAAGTATATTTAAAGTGATGAAAACAAACTCATCGGTGTTTAAAAACTTAATAAATGCTCGTAAAAACCGTGTTGAACCATGGTTTGTTAAAGCACATAACTACGTTGACGTGTGTGGTATGCCTATACCCACTAAGCGCGAAGTTACACCAATTTCAATAAATAGCTGATCTATTTTACTTGCTAAAACAACCCATTTCTTTGTTGTAAATTTCGCAAAGGGAACAACCATTTACATCAATTTACGCCTAGAACTGAATTATTTTTTCGGCGTAAAATTTAGATCACATACTTAATGGAATTGGTATTAATTAAAGAATGTAAAAAGGAGCCTAGGCTCCTTTTTTAATACTCATATCCCAGTTTAAAATAACCTACTGACGATTAATTTTAACCGCAAATGGCGTATCGTTATAATGTGTAGAGCGATACGGGTTTATATCAAGCCCACCGCGACGAGTATAACGCGCGTAAACCTCTAACTCTTTAATATTAAGTTGTGTTGTTAAATCGCTATAAATACGCTCAACACACTGCTCATGAAATTCGTTATGTGTTCTGAATGAAATTAAGTAACGCAATAACGACTCACGGCATATTTGCTCGCCTGTGTATCGTATAATTACACTTGCCCAGTCAGGCTGGGAGGTAATTAAACAGTTCGATTTAAGTAAATGGCTGTAGAGCGTTTCAGTAACTACTTCATCACTTTTTGCTTTAAGTGAATTAGCATCAATATCGTAATTATTAATTTCAATATCTAAATCATCAATACATTCACCTGGCAGCGCTGTACACGGTAAGCAATTGTAATCATCAGGATTATATAAAGTCACTTTGACAGGGCTGTTAACTGCGTTTGATAAATCATCAATTAAGTGCTGTTTTACTACATCAATGCTTTCAAATCGGGTTTGGTTAAAGCTATTTAAATAAAGTTTAAACGACTTTGACTCAATAATATGGCTGCTTTGGCATTCAAAGGTAAATAAGGCCACGGCAACTTGCGGCTTACCTTTATTGTTTAGCCATGAAAGCTCGTAACCTGTCCAAATGTCTTGGCCTTTAAATGGAAGCTCAGCTTCGTCAATATTTAAAGCATCACGATTTAGTTTGCGCGCAATAGGGAAAAGCAAGCTTGGCGTGTACACATCTACATACTCAGTAGATTGGCCTAATACGCTACCTTTAAGGTCTGGAGAATTGCTGTAATCTGTCATGTTTGCTCTTAAATAGTTACAATAGGGACATTATATCTAATTTAAATGAGTTTCACAGTATGTCTGTTGCATTGCTTATAGAACAACTTCATCAAACATTTAGCGAAAATACCCTTAAAAGCACTACAAAGTACCCACTTATTGCGCACGACGAGCAATGGCCAAGCCCATGTGAAGTTGGTGAGGTTGACGAGCAAGGAAACATTCAATGGCAGGGCACGCGTCAGCAACCTGCAGGTTCGCTTAATGATTTAGCCAGTGCACTAGAACTTGAGTTTCCAAAAGAGCTTAGCGAGCTATACGGACATATGTACGGTGGAAGTATTTTAGCAAGTATTGATGGGCATCAAGTTGAATTACTACAAGCATGGAACGAAGAAGACTTTAATTTGCTACAGCAAAATATAACGGGCCACGTTTTAATGAAACGCAAGCTCAAGCAGCCAGAAACAGTATTTATTGGTTTAACAGATCAAGATGATTTACTAGTAAGTGTATTGGTGCACACTGGTGAAGTATGTTTAGAGTTTGTCGGCAAAAAAACACATCATGTACTTGCACCTAACATTAATGCTTTTTTAAAGGCATTAGAGGTTTAAAACGTATTTAATAAATCAGCTTAGCGTCATCACTAAGCTGATTTTTAGAGCCATTACTAGGGCGTGTTGACCTTTCGTGGTTGATTTTGCAGCTGTATGTTTGGTTTTTAGGCAAGGCAGAGCCTATGTAGTGTGGTTACTCCCCATAAATAGGCGATAACGAAGTATAAATGCCAAACATGCGCT
The DNA here is from genome assembly GCF_015864815.1 of Pseudoalteromonas sp. NZS100. Classification (NCBI taxonomy): domain Bacteria; kingdom Pseudomonadati; phylum Pseudomonadota; class Gammaproteobacteria; order Alteromonadales; family Pseudoalteromonadaceae; genus Pseudoalteromonas; species Pseudoalteromonas sp. NZS100. The sequence goes on along the minus strand of NZ_JADYWM010000003.1, from coordinate 57,530 downwards.
GCCCTTTGGGTTCTTTCTAGGGACGGTTTACTCTTTGTTGCTCGGTTTTTACTTAGCCCACTAGGTTACAAACCTCGCGCCGCGATTAAATCGTCCCTAGATTGAGCAAATTTCAATCCACAAAGGTCAACACGCCCTAATGGTTACTGAAAATCCCACGATATATTAGACACTAAGCCACATGGCTCACACCTAAAGTCGAATAACCCAAACCACGATTCAGGTAATTTCCAGTCGCCATTACAACTAGGGCATTTTCGTTCAAGTTCAGACGCTTTATCTACGCCGCCTACACGGTATAAATAATAATAGGTTGGCTTTTTAGTTAAAAAACTAATTCGCTTTGTTATGTCTTTTCCACGTCTATACAGGTCGCTTTGAATACTCGATATTTCTTCAAGCGCCGGAAACTCACAACGGGTTGCGCCATTAATTTGAATTTGATCGCATGCTTGCCAATCTTCTTGCCATTTTATAAGCGTTTTATAGTCACCATTAGCAATTGCCGGAATACGAAATAGCGGCACAGGCAAAAAGTCATCACCACAATAAAGCGGGCTGCACGTATGCACATAGGTTGTATATAAAATATAACTTGATGGTTCTTTGCAGCAATCAGCGCCGTTGGAGTGAATATCTTGTCCGATCACTTTTACTTTTGGCGCAAGTAGCCCAGCACTATGTAACTTTTCGATACTGTGCTTAACAAACGGGCTGTTATTTAGCGGGTGCATTGCATCTTCAGTAGGGCACATTACGCGGGTAATAAAAAATCCATCTTTTAAAACGGTTGGAAATTCTTCCCCCATTATTTGACCATTAAAACGCAGTGCATTTACTAAGCGATTTATTGCTTGTTCGGCTTGTTCTAGGGTGGTGTCTTGGTAGCAATCAAAAGTTAAATCAACAACGAACATTTATAGTCTCAAATTATTTTTGTTCTAGCAGCGCAAGAAGTTTATCGAGTTTTTGCTCAATTCTATCTAATTGACTTGTTTTAAGCTCAGTATTATCTGACTGCTGTGGGTTTCTCATGAAGTTATTAATTGAATCAGGATTGTTTTTATATTGGCTTACTGCTGCAATAATCATCGGCATTGGAACCGGTTGCGCCAAACGGCTTTTAGTTAGTGCTACAGTAGGGGTTTTGCCTTCATCGAGAAGGGCTTTGATTGCATCAAATACAACTGAATTCATTAGATATATAACTCTTTAATAAAATAAATACGCAGCATATAAATGCTGCGCAGATGCTATGTTAGCAATAAATAAGGGAGGGTACATTAAATAAAATTACTTACTTTGACGAATGCGTACATCTAACTCGTCAATTACTTCACTCCAATCTCCGTCTTGTGCAAGGGATTCAGCTAAAAAGTGCTGTTGTGCCTCATCCCAAAAAGAAGCTTCTTGGAGTAATGTTGTGTCTTCTAATTCATGTGAGGCAATAAATGCATCTATTTGCTCATCACTATTTGGTAATCCAAGCTGTGCAAAAAGTGTGTTAATGTCGTGTTTTGTCGTATCCATGATATTGCTCCTTTAAATGAATGAAAATTCATACTAGTACCTAACTGTACCTCCTGCTAGTTAAACTCTCGCTGAATTTACGGTTAATAATTTTAGGTATATAGTTAGGTTTAAAGTTAAACAGCCTATAGCTAAAATAATAAAGGAAATACAATGAGTGTAACCACACCAGCTGATACGTTCAGCGTACAGTATTTAGCTGCAGAAGATATTAGTACTGCAGCGAGCCTAATTTATCAGGCTTATCATGACGATCCTGTATTACTAAACATGCTTAGCTACAATGACGAAAATAAATCAGTTTACGAAAAAAAATTACGATCATTAATTCGCGAAGAGCTCAGTAGTTTTTGGCAAGAAAAACAGCCATTAATTGGTTTATACCGCAACGATAAATTAAAAGCAGTAGCGTGTGTATTTGAATCTAATAGCCAATTACAAGCGCAGCGTTATTGGCACTGGCGTTTAAAATTAATGCTGAGTGCGGGCTACTTACAAACAAATCAATTAATAGATAAAGAACAAACAATTAGAGACGCCCTTAAACAAAAAGGCAATTACTATTTTTTAGCTTTTATTGCCGTAGATCCGCATTTTCATGGACAAGGCTTTGGTCGTTACTTACTACGCGGGCTTGATGACTTAGTTAAATGTAACGCTGAGTCAACAGGGATGGCTGTATTTGTAACACGTAAGGAGCACATTGAATTTTTTAAAACTGAAAAGTTTGAAGCTTTTAAACACCTTACTTTTAATCAAGTAGAGGGCGAGTTACTGTTTAAATCAATAATTGAGCCAACTATTTAAAATTATAATGTAAGCCAATACGCCCAAACGGACATAAGACCGTGAGATATATCTCACATCATCGTAAGCATTGTCACTTAAAGGCTACTAATAAGTAGCCTTTTTTGTTCTAAGTTATTGTTCTGCAGCATTTATTTTGTTTTTTCATTTTTGTGACGTTTATTTATTTAATGTTAAGTCCTATTTCTCCCCCCTGATTGCTTTAAACTTCTCTTTGTCAAGACGACATAGCTCAATGATTGAGTTACTGCCAAGGATAAGGAATAGGCAACATAGCAGACGCTAGCAGGAAGCATAAAGGACAAGCTAAAACGGATACAAGGAAGAATAAGGAAGTGCATGAAGCACTTAGTAGCTAGGAGTTACTTTAGGATAATCACGGATGACGCTACAGGAAGTAGCAGGAGCGTTAGTTTACGCAGGACTGCCAAGATGGCAAGTGGACATTGCAGGATGCAAAAAGTGGCAGGAGCTACTTTAAAGGATTACCAGGGATGATGCTACGGGACGTAGCCAAACGATAGATTTCGTGGGTTTGCCAAGATGGCTATGGACATTGCAGGATGCAAAAAGTGGCAGGAGCTACTTAAAAGGATTACCAGGGATGATGCTACAGATGTAGCCAAACGATAGATTTCGTGGGTTTGCCAAGGTGGCTATGGATATTGCAGGATGCAATGTGAGGGTAAACAAGGTTGTTTACTCGTTCAGGGGATGATAATACGGATTTAAGATAATGGATATCTAGCAGGATGCAGTCCAATTGGGGCGTAACTTTAGTTACGCCTTAGTTTTTTGTGTTGAATTAAATTTATTAATTTAAGACACATACTCTTAAAGTATATTAAGTTTTATATTTTATGCGGTGGAACAACCACACTTTTCAAAAACTCATTTTCCATAATTAACACACCTTGATAAGCATTTTCACCATCGCTTGAAAACTCAAATATAAATTCACTTTTAATGCCTGGCTTGCCGTTCTTTAAAAAACCAAAGCGGCGTTTTGTGCATGCAACACTCATCAACTGCACCTGCAGTTGCTCACTTTGACGTTTAGCATGAACGTTCGCCGCTTCAGCAACCTTTCGGTTAAGCCAAAATAAGTAAATTACACTACCAATAAGTATGAACGTCCATAAACTTGCCATTTAAGAGAATAACCTTCCAATTGCACGCGCGAGGGTTTCGCTACGATTTTCTTTACGTAATAAGCCTAATAAATGCGGGCGAATAGTCGGTATTGCAACTAAGTCTGCAAAAATACTTGGGAACAATTCTTCAATTTTTTGATGATGCGCGCAATTATCCATAAATACATGTAAGCGTTCAGGGTTTTCTAATTGTTTAAAACACCGCCCAGCTATTGTTAGTAACACGTCAGAGTCGTGCCTCACTGGTGAGCTTAGTACAGTATCGACTAATTGAGCGCATAACCCTTGAGCTTGACCTTTTGAAGCTGATCTTAGTGCTGCGGTTATAGCCACTGTGTCGTTGTTACTAATTGCGGTCTGTGTGTAATCAACAAGTAACTCACTCATTGATGTTGGTATTTCAACGTGTTCAAGCATGGCACTGAGTGGTTGTAGTACTTCAATAGGTAAATGCGCCCATGCTTTTTGCAGATTACTTAAGTTTGTATCGCTGTCTAAGCGTAGTGCAAAATCGGCAATACCCTGTAGTGCAACACTTTGCCAATTATCAAAACCAATTTTACCGCTAAAGTACAGTTGTGCATGCTCGTAATACTGCGATGCAGGCTGTTTTAATAGTACTTTTATTTGGGCGTTAAATGCTGCTAATTTATTTGCGTTTGGTGTAAAAACATAAGGGTTATTATCAAGCTTTCCATCGGCTTGTTCGCCTGTAATTTCAGTGCCTAGCGCTTGAATAACCATATCAGCAAAGTGATCGCGACTAGCACTTACCAGCATACTTTGCTCATCAAGTGGAAATTTTAAAAACCATACATACGGTTCTTTACTGGCTTTAGTATCCCAAAATTGAATAGCGAGCCATGCATGACCAGCAAGTGGATAAGGGTAAGGCACTTGAGCTTGTTCAATAGCTAAAAATTGTTTTTTATCAAGCTTAGTAATGTGCCTGCCAATATCAAAAGCACGCCACTGAGTACCCGCACCATCTAAAAGCTGACCTAATGTAGCTATTTGATCACTCATTGTTTTCTCAACTGTTTTTACTGCAAAATTACATTAATTATACGTCATAGCCGCCTATGAGGGAACAGGGTATAATTGCATTACATATATAAAAGAGGGTGGTTATGTACCAGCAAACCCAAACTTATTTAGTGCAGCTAACGGCACTTTTACAAAAACACGCGCTTTGGCAAAGTGAGCCAATAGACGCTGAGGCACTGCTTTCAAATACTCCTTTTTGTCACGATACAATGGCATTTGAGCAGTGGTTACAGTTTGTATTTATTGAAAAAATACAGCAATTAATAACACATAGACAACCACTGCCGCGTAACTTTGCTATTGCCCCTATGGCGCAAATGACACTTGTGAATAAAGCCGGAAGCGATGAAATAATTGAATTACTAACAGCCCTTGATACCTTTTTAGGAGAACCAAATGAGTGAGCGTCCAGCGCCTATTGAATATGGCGAGCTGACTATTTTGTATCAAGATGAAAACTATGTGGCAATAAATAAGCCTTCAGGTTTATTAGTGCATCGCTCGTTTTTAGATAAACACGAAACCCAGTTTGCTATGCAAATGTTGCGCGACCAGCTAGGGCAACATGTATTTCCAGTACATAGGCTAGATAGACCTACGTCGGGCGTATTACTGTTTGCATTGAGCTCGGAAGCAGCTCGCGATATGAACCAGCTATTTATTGAAGGTACCATTGCTAAGCGCTATTTAGCCTTAGTGCGCGGTTTTGCACCAGAGTCGGTATTTTTAGATAAACCGCTTAAAGAAGAACATGATAAAATAGCCGATAAGTTTGCAGATCAAGATAAAGCACCGCAAGAAGCGCAAACCCAGTTTAATTGCTTGCACCAAGCTGCATTGCCTATTCCTATAGGTAAGTACCCAACAGTACGTTACTCGTTAGTTGAGTGCTTTCCAAAAACAGGGCGCAAGCATCAAATTCGCAGACACTTAAAGCACTTATCACTGCCTATCATTGGGGATGTAAATCATGGTGATAACCAGCATAATCAATTTTTTAGGGATCATTTTGAACTAAGACGCTTAATGTTATTTGCAACAGAGCTTAGTTTTGTGCACCCTTATAGTAATGAATCAATAACAATTAAAGCGCCACTAGGTGAAGACATGCTTGAAATATGTAAGCAGCTAGGTTGGCCAGAGCAAGAAAAGGATTATTAATGGCACATATTAGTATTTTTGTAGGCAGCGTTAATGGCGGTGCAGAGCGTTTAAGCGATGAAGTTGCAGCCACAATAGAGCAAGCGGGTCATACTGCTACAGTAATTACTGAAGCATCACTTGATGATATAAAAAATGCATCGCATATTTTAATTGTTACCTCCACAACAGGCCAAGGTGATGTACCGAGTAATTTGGCCGGATTGTACTTTGCAATGAATAGCACTTTCCCAATGCTTACCGATAAACCATTTGGTGTAATTGCAATGGGTGACAGATGTTACGGCGATACATTTTGTGGCGCAGGGCGAAGCTTTGACGAGCTACTTCGTGATTTACAAGCAAAGCCTGTGGGCAACCGCCTAGAAATAGATGCATGCGAAGACTTTGAACCATGGCCGGTAACCGAGCCTTGGTTAAAAGTATGGCTAGAAAAACTACCTGCTTAATCCTTAACTTTAAGGTATTAAAAAAGGAGCGCATGCGCTCCTTTTTACTTTTAATATAGTTTTATAAATTAACTACTTCTGACATCTACTTTAAGTTTTAGCTTTTGGCCAGGTTGTAAGTATTTTTGACCGGCTAAATTATTCCACTTAATAATTTCGTTAACGCTTAGATTAAACTTAGACGCAATACGTGCAAGTGAGTCACCACGGCGTACTTTGTATGTAATAGTACGGTTGGTACTTGCCGTTGCTTGTGGTTTATTAGCTGACTTATACACAGTTAGTTTTTGATTTAGGCGCAGTACAGAGTTTTTCTTTAGCTTATTCCATTTAGCCAACTCATCCATAGTTACGTCATATTCGCGGCTAATATCCCATAACGTGTCGCCACTTTTAACTGTGTGCGAAAGCTTTGTGCGAGTTGCTTTATTAGCAGCTAAACGCATCTGCTTTGGTAAATGCTCGCTATTTATAGCGCCATCAGTAAGCGGGACTAATAACTCTTGGCCTACTTTAATCGTATTTGATTTGAGTTTATTAAGCGATCGGATTGCACTTGAGCTTGTTGTAAACTTTTTGGCAATTACTGATAAGCTGTCGCCTCGAGCCACAATATAACGTTGCCAGCGTAATCTGTTTTTAACATCAGTGTTTGCTAGTTTTTGGCTAAATTGCTCTGCTTTATCTACTGGCAGTAATAAAGAATGTGGGCCATTAGGGTCAGTTGCCCAGCGGTTAAAACCAGGGTTTAATCTGTATAGCTCAGTAAGCGTCATATCGGCCATATCAGCAGCAAGTGCTAAATCTATTTGCGAGCCAACATCAACCACTTCAACCACTTGTGCATTAATTACTGGTTGCCATGTAACGTTAAAATCATCTGAGCGTTTTAATAAATCGGCAAGTGCTAATAACTTTGGTACGTAGGCTGTTGTTTCGCTTGGTAAATCAAGAGACCAAAAATCGGTAGGTAAATGCTTTTTACGATTCTTTTTAATCGCGCGCATCAAGCGCCCTTCACCTGAATTATAAGCAGCAATCGCGTTAAGCCAATCGCCTTCAAGTGTTTTATGTAAATACGATAAGTAGTCAAGTGCTGCGCGAGTCGACTGCACTATGTCGCGACGACCGTCGTACCACCAGTTTTGTTTCAAATCGAATCGCTCACCTGTTGCAGGCATAAACTGCCAAATGCCCGATGCGCTACGATTAGAATAACCAAACGGGTCAAATGCGCTTTCTACAATAGGCAGTAGTGCAATTTCGATTGGCATTTCGCGCTTTTCTACTTCTTCAACAATAAAGTGTAAGTAAGGTTCTGCACGTTTAGAAATACGATCTAAATAGGCTTGGTGGCGAGCGTAATAATTACGCTCAGTAACAACAGGGCGATTTTGCGGTATTTCGATAGAAAGTTGGTAGCGAATTCGCTCCCACACATCATCAAACACGGGCGCTTCTTGCTCATCAGAGTCAACTTGCTGATATTGTGCGTTTACCATCAATGCATTGTTAATGTCGTTAGGACTTGCGCCTTCGAGTTGTTGGTTTGCTTGCGTGGCAACTTGAGAGTCTGACTCTAATGTTGTCACAGTTTGACAACCACTTAGCGTTAACGCCAAGGCTACTAATAGGGGAGATTTATTCATAAATACCAATACATCGGGTAAAAAACTCGGCGAATACTACCTGTTATGAGTTAACATTGCCACTTAATGACTTTTTAAAACGCAGAAATAGAATCATCACTATATCTTAAGTTAATGATTCTAATAAAATAAATATTAAAGTATTAGTTTTTGCATTAAAAATTGTCTTTGAACTGTCTCAGACTCGCAAAGTTTCCCCAAGGTTCATTGTTTTTTGTAACCGAGATAAATTTCTCGGGCACTAACTCTATAATGGTTGGCAAATCGCTACGCATAAATGGATTTATTTTTAGCTCCTGTCCAATAGAGGTCGGTAGAGAAATTTGATTATTACTGCGTAATTCATCTACTTTTTTACTGTACGCAAGGAGTTCTGGATTGCGTGGTTCAACGGCTTTGGCAAAGGCAAGATTAGCTTGCGTGTATTCGTGTGTGCAATACACAACACAGCTTGCAGGCAGCTCTCTTAGTTTATTAAAAGATTTCCACATTTGCTCTGGCGTGCCTTCAAATAAGCGCCCACATCCGCCGCTAAATAATGTATCGCCTGTAAAAGCAAGTTCATCATTTGTGTAACAAATATGATCAAGCGTGTGCCCAGGAGTTGCTAAAATAGTAAAATTAATATTAAGCACACTGATGCTTTGTCCATCAGTGAGTGCGTGAGTGGCGCCTTTAAATGGACTATTTGCAGGGCCATAAACCGATATATCTGGATAGGCGTCAACTAATTCAGCTACGCCATCAGTGTGGTCGTAGTGATGATGCGTAATTAAAATGCCACCAAGCGTTAGTTTATGCTCAGCTAAGTACGTTAATACGGGATGTGCTTGGCCTGGATCGACTACCCATGCTTGGTTACTGTTATCGGTAGTTAAACACCAAATGTAATTATCAGAAAAGGCTTTAATTGCTTTGACTTGCACCATGGTAAATTGCTCTATAAAGTGACACTTATCACATAGTATAACGAGCTCAAAAAATGAAACCAGCCCTTAGTTTTCAAGAAGGACCCAAACCACTGTCGTGGCAGCAGTTTCCTCATGGGGATTATTTACGCACAGATATTGAACGTAAAATGGAGCAATGGCTACCGCGTATGTTTGGCTATCATATGCTTAAGTTGGGTAATTTAAGTGGCGAATTAAACACAAGTATAAGTACGATTAAACACCAAGTGTGTGTTGCAGAGCCTGGGCCATACACCGGGGTAGTTGCTGACATAGATGAATTGCCATTTTACGAGCACAGTATTGATGCTTGTATACTAAGCCACTGCTTAGAGTATCATTCAGACCCACATCACATTTTACGAGAAGCACATCGCACGCTTATTCCGGGCGGTTATATACTAGTGACTGGTTTTAACCCGTTTAGTTTGTGCGGGCTTGCACAAATGCTGCCTTTTAGTGGTCAGAAATTACCATGGACAGGGCGCTTTTTTACCCCTGCGAGGGTTAAAGATTGGCTAAATTTATTGGGTTTTGAAATTGTAAGTGACGAACGTTTTATTTATTCATCACTGGCAAGAGGTAACAGGTTATCAAGATTTGAGTTTTGGCGGACTTTTGCAAAACAGTATTTAAAACCAATGGGCAGTGTTTATATGCTGGTGGCACGAAAAAGAGTTGCGCCACTTACGCCAATAAAACCTAAGTGGCATGCTAGGCCGCAATTTGCACCAGTAAAAGGGGCAGGGCTTAGACAAACGTCAAAGCAACACTTTAAATCGTGCGAGCAAAAAAATAATACCAATTGCATTAAATAAGTGATCTATTATAGCGCTAAGAAAATAGCACATTAACAAGGCGAAAATTGTGACATATAGCTGTTCTATATGAATAATTTTTAACGTAGTTAGTGAGTTATTTAATGCGATAGAATGAACATTTTTTTAATAAAATTGGTATAACAACTAGCTTAGAATAAATTTAAGGCTGGTAGCCTACATCTTCTAGTAAATCTTTACTGCCAGCGGCATCGCGGGCTAAATCGTCAACTATTTCGTTGTATTTATTGCCGCTATGCCCTTTAACCCACTTCCAAGTTACATTGTGCTCGCTACAGGCTTTATCTAGGCGTTTCCATAAATCGACGTTTTTAACCGGCTTTTTAGCTGATGTTAACCAGCCACGTTTTTTCCAGTTAGTGATCCACGATTCAATGCCTTGCTTAACATATTGGCTATCGGTTGTTAGGTTTACTTCGCATTCTCGAGTGAGTGATTCTAGGGCTACAATAGCCGCGAGCATTTCCATTCGGTTATTTGTTGTGAGTTTATAACCTTGGCTCATTTCTTTTTCGTGGCCGTTATAAATCATAAAAATACCATAACCGCCGGGGCCTGGATTACCTAAACATGAGCCGTCGGTGTAAATCTCTACGGTTTTTTGCACTGTTTTACCTTGATCTTATGTACAATAAAGTGATTATAGAAAGATACCAGAATCAGGCTAAATTCGATATGGCACGTAGACAAATAGTTTTAGATACAGAAACCACCGGCATCGACCCTAAACAAGGGCACCGTATTATAGAAATTGGTTGTGTGGAGTTAGTAAATCGCCGTTTAACAGGCAATAATTTTCACGTTTATATAAACCCACAACGCCCAAGTGAAGAAGAAGCAATCGACGTTCACGGTATCACTAACGAATTTTTACGTGATAAACCGTTATTTCATCAAATTGCCCAAGAGTTTTTCGACTATATTGAAGGGGCAGAGTTAGTTATTCATAACGCACCGTTCGATGTTGGTCATATGGATAATGAATTTGCACTACTTAATCAGGGCTATCCTAAAACAGAGACTTTTTGTCAAGTTCTCGACACGCTTAAAATGGCGCGTGACTTGCATCCAGGTCAAAAGAACAATCTTGATGCATTATGTCGTCGTTACGATGTAGATAACGCAAAGCGAACACTTCACGGTGCGCTACTGGATTCTGAAATTTTAGCCGATGTTTACCTTGCCATGACGGGTGGTCAAACAAAGCTGAATTTGAATCAAAACAAAGATGACGGCAGCGAGCAACAGAAAGGCGGTATAAAGCGTTTAAATAGCGATAGAGCCCCATTAGTTGTATTGCGAGCAAGCGACGCTGAGCAAAGCGCACACGAAGCACGATTAGATCTTGTAAACAAAGAAGGCGGCCAATGTATATGGCGCGCTGAATAAGGCGATTTAATGAAAACGATGTATTTTGTAACAGCGTTATGTGCCGCTAGTTTATTTACTGGCAATGCATATGGCGTAAAACAAGTAGAAGTGCTCAAGCGCGATGGGCATCAAAATGAGATCCCTTTACTTGATAATCGTTTTCGCATAGATAGCAAAATAGATGAAATAACACTGCTGTTTTTTAGAAAATCAGGTGCACCTGCTGTTATTTTAGTGCGGCCCGATGGCAGTAAGTACTTTGCTACTGACTCAGTTAAAAACCCTAACTTAGATTGGTTTGACGAACTCAGCTACGATTTAGTTACCATAAAAAAACCTATGGCAGGTCCTTGGCAAGTAATAGGCAGTATTTTGCCCGATAGCAGAATAGTTGTATTAGGCGAAATATCTCTTGAGGCAGAGCCTCTTCCTTCAATGTTGTTTAGGGGGGAGACAATAAAAATCACCGGGAAAATACTAAACGACGGTGAGCCAATTAACACAAACCTATTTAGGGATGTTGTGAGCCTTAATGTTGACTTTGTAAGTACCAACAATGAAAACTTTGCTAACTTTGGTGCAGGCATTCAAGAAGTAGCGGAATTTAAAGACGATGGACGTGGATTTGATGAGCGTCCTAAAGATGGTGTGTTTACCGGCGAGTTTACTTTAGATTTCCCTGCGGGTGAATGGACACCAGAGCTTTACGTGGCAACACCTCTGCTGCAGCGTCGCATTGTGCAAAATACAATAGAAGTGCACGAGCCTCCTTTTGTAACCGAAGTCGCGTTAGCAGAGCAAGACACAGACGAGCATCTGTTAACTATAAATATAGACCCAAGTATTGTTAAGCCAGAAACAGTCATCATCCAGGGAAAAATCTACTATCCCAATAACGAAGAGCAGATGTTTACCATAGATGCTACAGCTAAAGACTCACGTCAGCTTAGTGTTAAAAATTATGATTGGGGTAGATATAGTGTTGAACTGTCTGTTTTTGGCACTAATATTAATGGCCGTGAATTTATGGCAACGCTGCCAACGTATAAATTTGAGATAGAACGACCCATAGAAGCGGTGCCCGAAATTGATCCGGCAACGATTATTACACCAGATAAAATGGTTGAGAGTGAACCTGCTGAAGAAAAAATGGCCACATCAACAATTATTAGTTTAATTGTAGGCTGCAATACACTCATTTTATTACTCGGATGGTTGTTAATTCGTATATTTGTTCAGAAAAAACCGATTAAATTTAAAGTTAAGCTGCCTTTTTTAAAGAAAAAGAAAACAAGTGAAGGTGATGTTGCCGACACTGAAAAAAATCAAGTCGGTAAAAATGGCTCAAAAAATGACAGATCAGGTGAAATTTTAAACCTTTCGATGACAGATGACTAAAAAACCTATAAAAAAACAAAAAAGCCCTTGACGAAATAGGGGTTGGTTCGTATTATTCACGCCGCTGTCAGGGAGACCTAAACAGCAACGAAAATATGGAGTGGTAGTTCAGTTGGTTAGAATACCGGCCTGTCACGCCGGGGGTCGCGGGTTCGAGTCCCGTCCACTCCGCCATTTTCGTAAAACTTGTAAGTAAAAGCTGGAGTGGTAGTTCAGTTGGTTAGAATACCGGCCTGTCACGCCGGGGGTCGCGGGTTCGAGTCCCGTCCACTCCGCCAACACTTACACAACGTATGGTTGTAAAACATATTCTTATTATGGAGTGGTAGTTCAGTTGGTTAGAATACCGGCCTGTCACGCCGGGGGTCGCGGGTTCGAGTCCCGTCCACTCCGCCAACAAATTAAGTAATAACAAGTATAATGATATCTCTGCGGAGTGGTAGTTCAGTTGGTTAGAATACCGGCCTGTCACGCCGGGGGTCGCGGGTTCGAGTCCCGTCCACTCCGCCATTTGATATCATGATTAAAATTAGTAAGTGCATTACCCCATGCACATACCACTGCGGAGTGGTAGTTCAGTTGGTTAGAATACCGGCCTGTCACGCCGGGGGTCGCGGGTTCGAGTCCCGTCCACTCCGCCACTTGTTATTTCCTCAATAACAAGCTTATAAAATCCTTGATTAAATAATTTAGTAAAACATTCTTTGGCTATCAGCTATCAGCTATCAGCTATCAGCTATCAAATACATTCCTTGCACGAACCTGCTTATATTCCTTATTGTATCAATACCTATATCAATCTACCGATGCTCTGGTTAAGTGCTTGTGCATTGCGCTGTATCCCTTCTTTCGTAACTTTGAAACTTTTACCGCAGTTAACTTAACGCCAGGTTTAACCCCAATTCGCTTAATTAAGTAATCTATTTTGATGTAAGAAAAGCATGTCGATAATAAGGAATAATTCGTTATTTAGTTGTTTTCGGCAAATGATCCTGCATTGCTCTATCTCCTGCATCCATGCAGTCGTATATCAGAGACTTTTAACACTGCTAGGCAGGCTCTAAGTATTATTGCTAATTGGTATAGTCATTAACTTTATAGTGTTGTACTTGTAGAGCTCTTGAGAGGGTTTAAGTTTTTACAGGAGTATAGAGATGAATTAAGGGTATTTAATCAATACAGAGCTTTTAGGGTTGGTTAGATGTCAGAGCTGCCTGTTATACCAAGCTGTATAATTATTTAAACAATCTAACGAATTAAACTATTCCATCACGTTGTTAAAACTTTTTATTGTGCACAAAAAAGCCAGCACGTTATATGCTGGCTTTTGGTCTGTAAATGCTTAGCTTAGTTAAGCAGCATCAGCTTCTTTTTTAACGCTATTGCGTGCGGCTTTGCCTGCAAGTAAGTCAGCAGGGTCAAAGTCATCAACGTTAATAACATCTAAACGAGATTGCTCAACAGCAGCTAGTTTATCAGCCTCTGCTTGGCTTAAAATGCCTGCTTCAAGTCCCATTTGCGCTACTTTATCAAGCTGGAAGAATGGCAGTTTAAGGCCTTTCTCTTTACATACTCTTTCAAATAATGGCTCAACGTCTAGGATGTCTTTAAGCGTTTGCTCTTGACGACCTACAAGGTTAAGCGGCTCATTTTTTAAGTATACGTAGCTTGCTAAGCGGTTACGCGTTTCACTAGGTACTTGTAGTAGTTGCGCAAGTTTATGCTCAAGTTGGTCAGTTGGTTTACGAACCGGGCGACCAAACGGGAATAACAATACTTTTAACACGGCACGTAGTGGAGCCGAAGGCATGTTATTAATTAAATCAGCAAGTGCACGTTGGCAATGGTAAAGGTGATCTTGGCAACTCCATTTTACTAGAGCAAAATCTTCTTTTTTACGGCCTTCGTCGTTGTAACGCTTAAGCGTTGCAGACACTAAGTATAAGTAACTAAGTAAGTCACCTAAACGTGCTGAAATACGTTCTTTACGTTTTAGTGAACCACCAAATACTGCCATGCTAATGTCTGACATAAGAGCAAGTGATGCACTAAAGCGTGACGCTATACGGTAAAACTCAGCGGTTTCGTCGTTGTACGGCACACTTGTAAAACGAGCGCCGGTAAGTGCAAGCCATTTAGTACGTACAAGGTTCGACATAGTAAAACCAATGTGACCCATTAGCGCTTTATCAAATACGTTAAGGGCTTCTTCGCGGTCTTCAATTTCGCACGCACCTAGTTCGGTAAGTACAAATGGATGACAGCGAATTGCACCTTGACCATAAATAATCATATTACGGGTCAAGATGTTTGCACCTTCAACGGTAATGGCAATAGGTGCCCCTTGATAGCCACGACCTAAATAGTTATTTGGCCCAAGCATGATGCCCTTACCGCCAAGTACATCCATTGCATGAATAGTTGCATCACGCATTTGCTCTGTCAGGTGGTATTTAATAATGGCAGAAACTACCGATGGCTTTTCGCCTAAATCAACCGCACCCGTAGACATACTAACCGCAGCATCAGAGCTGTAAGCGTAACCTGCAAGTTTTGCTAGTGACTCTTCAACACCTTCCATTTTACCAATAGGTAAACGGAACTGACGACGAATACGGCTATACGCACCCGTTGCAACGGCAATCATTTTAATGCCACCGGCAGAATTTGACGGCAATGTAATTGCACGACCAACCGATAAACACTCAACCAGCATGCGCCAGCCTTGACCAGCCATATCTGGACCACCAATAATATAATCAAGTGGTACGAAAATATCTTTACCGCGAGTAGGACCATTTTGAAATGGTACGTTTAGCGGGAAATGTCGACGACCAATTTCAACTCCAGGAGTGTCCGTTGGAATAAGTGCACAGGTGATGCCTGGCTCTTTATTGTCGCCAATTAGCCCATCTGGATCTTGTAACTTAAACGCAAGACCAAGTACGGTAGCCACTGGGGCAAGTGTAATGTAACGCTTATTCCACGTTAAACTAACACCCACAACTTCCTCACCATTCCATTGCCCTTTACATACCACACCGTAGTCTGGAATTGAGCTTGCATCAGAACCCGCTTCTGGCGAAGTTAATGCAAAACATGGAATTTCTTGACCGCTCGCTAGGCGCGGTAAGTAATGATCTTTTTGCTCTTTTGTACCATAGTGTTGTAATAATTCACCTGGGCCTAAAGAGTTTGGTACACCAACAATTGACGAAAGTAATGTTGATTTACTTGTTAGTTTTTGAAGTACACAAGACTGTGCAAATGCAGAAAACTCTAAACCGCCGTATTCTTTTTTGATGATCATGGCAAAAAATTTATTATCTTTTAGATACTGCCATACATCTTGAGGAAGGTCGGTTAGTTCGTGCGTTGCTTCCCAATCGTCCAA
Organism: Pseudoalteromonas sp. NZS100; assembly: GCF_015864815.1. Classification (NCBI taxonomy): domain Bacteria; kingdom Pseudomonadati; phylum Pseudomonadota; class Gammaproteobacteria; order Alteromonadales; family Pseudoalteromonadaceae; genus Pseudoalteromonas; species Pseudoalteromonas sp. NZS100. The sequence continues at coordinate 41,781 of NZ_JADYWM010000003.1, read as the reverse complement.
CATGCTACATACTACTTCAACAGGGCCATCAACAAAGGCTTGCTCTTCAATAGTAAGTTTAGGAACTGGGTATTGGTGAAGTTTTTTCCAATCTGGGTTACCGCAAAATAAGTCAGCTTCCCACCACGTCGTACCGGCATCAATAGCTGATTTTTCAGTATCAGACATGCTTGGCGTTACTTTTTTAAACGTAGCAAAAATAGGCTTGATGATATATTGCTGACGAAGGCCAGTAACAGAAAGAGGAACCGCGATGATCAAAAAGATCAACCAGCTAATTAAACCAAAAGCACCCGCAAAGGTACCAATTAATAAAGTTATAGCCGAAACACCAAGTGCTGTGTTCCAACTTGCTCTGTGGTAAACCGCAGTGCATAGCAACGCGATTAGAACCAGTGTAAATATGAGTGTCATTTTTATTCCTTAATAGAGGTCAGACCACCTCACTTAGAGTAGCGCTAGTAACAGTAATTTTCAAGTACATAACGATGTTAAATTGTAGTAGAAAGTAACTTAAATACGATATTTAATTACCCGACAAAGGAACAATCAATAACTATCGTATAGTCAAAGCATTAGCCGTAAGTAGTGTTAACGTAAAAATAAATAAATCTAATAGCAAAATGACACTTTTTAAGTAAGTATAGCCGTTATAGCGGGCTGCAATTTAGTGTACGCTTAATACACAAATATTCGCTATTTATTTTAATGTATGGTTTTTAAGGGTTATTTTATTAATGTGTGAATTACTTGGCATGTCAGCCAATGTGCCTACCGATATTTGTTTTAGTTTTTCAGGCCTTTTAGAGCGTGGTGGTAATACAGGTCCACATAAAGATGGTTGGGGTATTACATTTTACGAAGGTAAAGGCTGTAGAACCTTTAAAGATCCTGAGCCGAGTTATCAATCTGAAATTGCAAAGCTCGTTAAAGCATACCCCATTAAAAGTGTCTCGGTTATTAGCCATATTCGCCAAGGTAATCGCGGGCGAGTATGCCTAGAAAATACTCATCCTTTTACGCGAGAGTTATGGGGGCGTGAAATTACTTACGCTCATAACGGGCAGCTATCTAATTATCATGATTTAAAACCGCAGTACTATCGCCCAGTAGGTAACACCGATAGCGAACTCGCTTTTTGTTGGTTACTCGATAAAATTCGCGAAAAATACCCAAAGCGTCCAAGTAATATGGCGTCGGTTTTTAGATACGCGGCTAAGCTTTCGCAAACTCTGCGTGAAAAAGGGGTGTTTAATATGTTATTGACCGACGGGGTGTTTGTTTTAGCGTATTGCACTAATAACTTACATTACATAACGCGCCGTGCGCCATTTGGTAAAGCAACGTTGATTGATGCCGATATGGTGGTTGATTTTCAACAAGAGACCACACCAAACGATGTAGTAACAGTTATAGCCACAAGGCCTTTGACGAATGATGAGCGCTGGCAAAAAATGGAGCCTGGGGAATTTGCATTGTTTAAAATGGGTGAGCTAATTTAGCCCACCTATTTTAAATATTAGCTTAACTTTGGTTTAATTAAATTTAGTTAGCTTCTTGAGGTTGTTGTGCTGTTGCAGGCGCAACAGCTGTAGGCGCAATAACAGTAAATGAATTCATTTGAACTTCAAACTGCTCCATACCTTTTTCGCCTTTCCACATACGTACCAGCATGTAATCCATTTCTGGCGCAAACCATGCAATTGCTTGGCGTTTATCGTTATCGTATAAACGCTTCACTTTAATGGCTTCTACATTACCGATAGGTAAGGAGATCATCTCTTTTTCAACAACTTCAAAGTTGTAGTCGCGGCGGTTACCTTTTTTGTCTATGAGCGGGAATGAAAAGCTTGTTTCGCCTTTTTTCAATCCTTCGCGCACTTGCACTTGGTACGAAATAGCATCCTGAAATTCATCAGTCCATTCGCATTTAAGTGGGTATTCACTAGCGCTGCTAGTCACTACTTTGTTTGTTGTATCAAAATCAATTTTGTAATCTTTATCTGGGCCTGTCCCTGTACGAATCATGTTGTAATGATGCGGGGTAACCTTGCCATCTTTAAAGGTAAACTTTGATGTTTCTTCACGAGAGTCAGAGAAAATCATCCACTCAATATTGCTGTGGTATGTAAGTTCATAAGTATCGTCGCCCGTTTTTTTGAGCTCACGAACAGCCTCACCATGATTTTTACCTTTGCGTAAAATATCGTAGTTAGCTTGATACTGGGTCAATTCGCCTGCGATTAGGCTAGTTGGAAGTAAAGCGCCCGCACATAACAACAGGGCACTTATTTTTTTATTGTGGGTGGTGCGCGCCGTGTGCAGGAAGTTGTTTTTTGTCAAGAACTGCATAATCTGCTTCCATAGTAAGTCTGTGTTCACTGAACCACTTGACCACCAAAGGATAAATTATATGCTCTTGCTCATGCACGCGTTTTGCTAATGTTTCTGCTGTATCATCCTTGAGTACAGGTATTTGCGCTTGAAGAATAACGGGACCGCCGTCTAATTCTTCAGTAACAAAGTGAACACTTACGCCATGAACATCGTCTTTTGCATCAATTGCTCTTTGGTGGGTATTCAGCCCCTGATACTTAGGCAACAAAGATGGATGAATGTTCAACATTTTTCCAACATATTTTTGCACTAAGCCAGGAGTAAGAATACGCATAAACCCAGCTAATACAACTAGATTTGGCATAAAAGAGTCGATAACGTTCATTAATTGCGCATCGTACGCTTCGCGCGAGTCAAAATCTTTATGACTGAGCACTTTTGTAGCAATACCTGCTTGTTTTGCACGCTCTAGACCATAAGCGTCTGATTTATTACTAATAACAGCCGCTATATGCCCGTTTATCTCGCCACGTTCGCAGGCATCTATGATGGCTTGTAAATTAGAGCCACTACCTGAGATTAAAACTACCAGACGAGTCGGTGCCATTACTTAGCACCACCTACAATTTCAACTTGCTCTTCGCCAGCTGCTGCATCTTGAATTTCACCAAGGTGCCATGCATTTTCGCCCAAGTCTTTAAGCATTGTTAAGCTTTGCTCAAGTTTGTCTGCAGGGACTACTAAAACCATGCCTACACCACAGTTAAATGTACGGTACATTTCGTGTGTAGTAATGTTGCCGTTTTCTTGTAACCAATTAAAAATTGGTGGCCACTGCCAGCTATCACCTTTAACTACAGCTTTTGCTGAAGCGGGTAATACGCGTGGAATGTTTTCCCAAAAACCGCCGCCAGTAATATGCGAAAGCGCATGTACGTCAACGTTTTTGAATAACTCAAGTAAAGGTTTTACGTAAATACGCGTAGGCTCAAGTAGAGTTTCGCCTAATGTTTTACCTTCAAAGTCAGCGCTGGTATCAGCTTTTGACACTTCAAGTACTTTACGAATTAAAGAGAAGCCATTTGAATGAGGGCCGCTTGATGCAAGTGCAATAAGCTGATCGCCTGCTGCTACTTTTGTGCCATCAATAATTTTTGATTTTTCTACAACGCCTGTACAAAAGCCTGCCATGTCGTAGTCTTCACCATCATACATACCTGGCATTTCAGCTGTTTCGCCACCAATTAGGGCACAACCTGAAATTTCACAACCTTTGCCAATACCTGTAACTACGTCAGCTGCTGTGTCTACATCTAGTTTACCAGTTGCATAGTAATCTAGAAAAAACAGGGGTTCAGCACCTTGAACAATTAAGTCGTTTACACACATTGCAACTAAATCAATACCAACCGTATCGTGTTTTTTTAAGTCGATAGCTAAACGTAGTTTAGTACCAACGCCATCTGTGCCTGCAACTAATACTGGTTGCTTGTAGCCTTCAGGAATTTCGCAAAGTGCGCCAAAACCACCAATTCCGCCCATTACTTCAGGACGACGAGTTTTTTTAACTACGCCTTTAATACGCTCAACAAGTGCATTACCAGCGTCGATATCTACGCCCGCGTCTTTATAGCTTAGAGACTGTTTTTGTTCGCTCACAGGTTTTCCTCAAAATAGTTGTTTTGGGTTGCTTAGAAACGCGCGTATTTTACAACAATTGCAAGGTCGCGGCTAGCGTAAATGTAATTTTGAAATAATTAACAAGGACACTTGTCCGCTGTTTGTTGTTTAAATAAACAAAAAAACGCCCGTAGGCGCTTTTTTAGTATTAAAGGCGTTAAATTAACAGCTATGCTTTTGCGGTTAATATGGCTCGAAGTGGAGCGGGGTAGCCTTCAATTGTTTTACTTGTATCGTTTGGATCTAAAAAGTCGATTAACGATTCGTTTTCCATCCAGTCGGTTTTGCGTTGCTCTTCAAGCGTGGTAATAGCGCAATCTTTTATTTGCACATCTTTAAAGCCAACGCGTTCCATCCATAGTTTTAATGCTGCAGTACTTGGAATAAACCAAACGTTGCGCATTTTAGCGTAGCGGTCGGTTGGGACTAATACCGTGTTTTCGTCGCCTTCAATTACTAGGGTTTCAAGTACGAGTTCGCCGCCTGGGCGAAGCTGCGCTTTTAACTGCGCTAAAAAGTCGAGAGGTGAGCGACGATGATAAAGTACGCCCATCGAAAAAACAGTATCAAACGCTTTAAGCTCGGGTAATGCTTCAACGCCTAGTGGCAGTAAATGTACGTTTTCGTCTGGGTTGTAGTGTTTAATTGCCTGAAACTGACATAAAAATAAATCAGACGGATCAATACCCACTACAAACTCTGCGCCTTCACCGCGCATACGCCATAAATGATACCCTGAGCCACAACCAATATCTAAAACAGTGCGGCCTTTTAGTGGCTCAATATGAGGAAGCAGGCGGTCCCACTTCCAATCACTGCGCCACTCTGTATCTATTTCAATACCGTGCACACTAAATGGGCCTTTGCGCCATGGCATCATGCGTTTTAATAAATGCATGGCTTGCTTTTGCTCGCCATCACTCATCTCTCCTGGGGCGCCAATTTCTACCTTAGTAGAAATATCAACATGGGAAGTTGCCACCTCAGGCAAGTTTTTAAGTACTTTTTGCCATTTAGGCAAATCACCATGGCTAGCCTCGTTTTGCCAATGTTTTAATTGAGCAGGGAGGGTTTCTAGCCAGTGACTAAGTGGGCTTTGTGCGATAGATGCGTAAAATTGGTTAAACCATTGAGACATGGATGACTCTCTTTATTTAATTGCTACCATTGAGCAAAAATTAAAACATTGATACCACACTTGAGTTTGGCTAAAACCAATATCTTGTAAGCGAGTAAAGTGAGCGCTTAGTGTATCTGGGCGCATAACGTTTTCGATGGCGGTACGTTTTTGGCTTATTTCAAGCTCAGAGTAGCCATTGTGACGTTTAAAGTCGTGGTGCAAATCAATTAATAGGTTATCGCATTGCTCGTTTTCGGCTTTAATTTTTTCGCTTAGCAGCAATACACCACCAGGTTTTAAATTAGCGTATATTTTCTCAAGTACGGCTTGGCGCTGTGCGTGTGGAATAAACTGCAGTGTAAAGTTCATTGCCACAACCGATGCGTTTTGAATCTCAAGCTCGTTAATATCGCCCAAAGTAACAGTAACCGGCACATCCGATTTAAAACCTTGTAAGTGCACCTTACAACGTTCAACCATAGCTTGAGAATTATCTACCGCTATTATATGGCAGTTATCGGTGCGAATATTACGGCGCATGCTAAGCGTGACTGCGCCCAAAGAGCAGCCTAAATCATAAAGATTTGAGTTACTTTGTGCGTATTCACCCGCAAGTTTACCCATAGTGCTTACAATGGTGGCATACCCAGGTACAGAGCGCTGGATCATATCTGGAAAAACTTCGACTACATTTTGGTCAAAGCTGAAATCTTTTACTTGTTGCTCAGAGGCATAAATACTGTCTTTTATGGTCACGAAGGCAGTCTCTTTGTAAATAATGGCGCTATTTTAACATTTTATACTGGATAGTCAGTGATAAATTCAGTAGCTTGACTAGAATTATGAATAATAAGTACCAAAGAGAAGATTAAATGAGCAAAAGTAAGGTCATCAGCACAGACGATATATTAGCAACCCTTTGTCATTCAGTGACAGGTGTACTCACATCAGCCAGCGGCAATGGTATTAGCTACTCAGCCATGGTGCAAAAAATAACACGTACATGTATGCGACCAGATATTGGCTGCTTTGTTTTATTTGACGGCGGTTTTACAGGGCTTGTAATTACCAACTTTACTTCGCAAGCGGCGATGGAAATTTATGGCGATTACATGCGCAACATGGGGATGCCAGAAGATGAAATAGCGCATAGCCATTTATCAGACGACGTATCAAACGTACTAGGTGAGTTGATGAATCAAATTGTTGGCGACTTTACGTCTAAAGTGCGTGAGCAATTACATACGTCTATTACGCAAAACCAGCCAAAAATGATGGCAATAAATAAGCAAGTGCAAATATCGGTAGATACCACAATGGATCGCCCGCAAGCCCGCCGCGTAACATTCACCACAAGTAAGCAAAATATCTTTTACTTGGAATTAGCAATGGATAAAACAGAGTTCATTAAATTACATGACTTTGATATTGCAGAAGCACTCGACCCAGATGACATAATTGAAAACGAAGCACGTAAAAAAGCGGACAAAGAAAAATCATCTAAAGCAGTAGAACAAGATGATGGCGATGATGATTTTATGGCAGGCCTAGGGCTTTAAGTCTATTTAAGTAGGTTGGGCTGAGTGAAACGAAACCGAACGACTGCTCAGCTATTAATCTTTAGTTATGAGTGTTCGGGTTAGTGATTAAAATAAAAACGCGATTTTATATCGTGTTTTTTTGTGGGTTAAGGTTATTTAAGCATTAATTTGAATTAATTTTTTGATCTATTTACAATCGATACAATTAAAAAACTGAATACGCTCATATATGACGACCAAGTTTTTGTCTTTTAAAATTGAATATGGAAATAAAGTGTGAAAACGGTGTACTTAATAGGGAATGGCTTTGATCTTAATCTTGGTTTGAAAAGTAGCTATAATGATTTTTATGGGTTTTACAAAATTCAAGAAAGTGACTCTTATCCAGTCAAAAATTTCAAAGACAATATCTCTAATAATATAGATAAATGGTCTGATTTAGAGTTAGCTCTTGGTGAATATACAAAAGAAATAAACTCATTAGATGAATTGGATGATATTCATGAGAATATCGTAGAAGAACTCGCCGAATATTTAACTTTAGCTCAAAAACAATTTACTAAAGAAAAAATATCAAGCATAAATAATGAAAAATTCATTGAAGATCTATTTCATCCTGAAAAGTTTCTTTTAGTCAGAGATGCAATATCTTTGAGAAAATTCTTCGGGGGTAAAGATCGAAGACATAATTTTTATTCTATAGTTAATTTTAATTACACACATACGGCAGAACATATTTTAGGTCTAAATAATATTTCTAATCGTAACTCAAATCTTAAGATTGAGAAAAAAGAAGATGTTGGTCTACATAGGCTAGATTCTATATTCCATGTTCATGGGACAATAGATTCAGATATGGTCATCGGCGTTGATAATGCTGAGCAAATAATTAATAAAGAACTTTCAAATAATATTGATGCTACAAATCATTTGATAAAACGAGACTGTAATTTAGTTATGAGACATGGCATTGAGTCCGACTGTGAAAAGTTGATTTCAGAAGCAGATCTAATATGCATATTTGGTTCATCTATTGGAGAGACTGATCAGTTATGGTGGGATTTAATAGCAGAGCAACTTAAGGAGAGGAATTGTAGACTAATAGTATTTGAATATTTACCAAGTATTAATAAAAGAAGGTCTCAGCTTCTTGAAAGGCGACGACGAGCATTGTTGAAAAAATTCATTGCACCCGAAGAACTTGAAGCAGTATCTAAACATGTTTATTTTTCTTTTAATTCTGAAATGTTTTTTTTAAATTGATTTACCAAGTGCTTTAGAATTTCACTCCTTAATTGAGCTATTTTCTCGTTACTAATGCGTGCGGCTATAACTATCTTTAGGCAATACTACCTACTCTTTAAATTTATAGCCCACACTATAAACCGCTGCTATTGGGTTTAGCCCTGCTTGAATGTCGTTAATCTTTTTTCGTATATTTTTAATGTGTGTATCAATGTTGCGATCGGATATGTCGGTTGTATCGCTATATACGTTATTAATAATATCTTCGCGGGTAAAAACACGCCCTACGTGGCTTATAAATAATAAAAATATTTTAAACTCGACGGCGGTAAAGCCAATGCTTTTGCCGTTTAGGCGGGCTTCGTAATCGTCTTTGTGTAATTGAAAATTATTATGATTGATGATGTTGGTTTTAGGCTGGCTGGTCCTTCTTAGTACGGCTTTTATGCGTGCTATAACTTCTTTGGGGCTGAAGGGTTTGCATATGTAGTCATCGGCGCCGATCTCTAAACCCTGCAAGCGGTCTATTTCTTCACTTTTTGCGGTAAGCATAATAATAGGCACACTTGAAAAGGCTCTTATTTGCTTACATAGCTCTATGCCATCAACATCTGGCAGCATTAAATCAAGAAGTATTAAATCTACTGCGTTTTGTTTTACAAAACTAACTACACCTTTGCCACTATTAAAGTGCTCAGTTTCGTAATTTTGTTGCTTAGCGTAGGCAATAAGTACCTCGGCAATGTTTTCTTCGTCTTCAACGATAAGTATTTTTTGTGATGCCATTATTTTAACCTAAAAGTGTCAGCGTTATTTTAACTTCTAGCCCACCAAGTGGTGAGTTGTGCAACGATATTTGACCGCCATGTGCCTCTACTATTTGTTTGCAAAGTGCAAGCCCTAAGCCCGAACCGCCGTGCTCTCGGCTTCGAGATTTTTCAACGCGATAAAAACGCTCAAACAATTTTTGTAAGTCGTTTGGTAAAACACTTGGGGCTGAGTCTTGTAAAATAAGCTCAATGTTATTGTGCGTTTTGTTGGCAAGTATTATTACTTGTCCACCTTTATGCGTGTATCTGCAGGTATTTTCTAACAGGTTTGAAAATAATTGTATAAGGCGTTCTTTATCGCCATTTATTATACATTTACCGGCTTTGGCTAAGCTTTTGCTGTCTACATTTAATTGACGCTCTTTAAAGCGAGCGGTGTAGTTTTCAATTGATTGCTCAAAAATGCTTATTAAATCAGTGCGCGCATTGTTATAGGTTAAATTAACACTATCTGTTTGTGCTAGTTGGGCTAGGTCGTCAACAATGTGACTTAAGTTATCTACTTGGTTTATGAGTAAATTAATGCGCTTTGTGTCGGCTGTAAATACGCCATCTTGTACAGCTAACAAATGCGAGCGTAGTACGGTAAGTGGGGTTCTTAATTCGTGGGATGTGTCTGACACCCATTGAAATCGCATTTGTTGGTTTTGCTCAAGTGTGTGGGCTAAGGCATTAAAATTGTTGGATAGGGTAGCTAGCTCATCTTTACTAGAGGGAATTATTCTGCTGGCAAAATTTCCGTTTGTTAACTCATCGGTGCCAGTTACTATTTGCTTTATTGGTTTTATTAAATGGCGAGATAACACAATAGCCATAATAAATGCGAGCACAATAACGAGTAACGTGATCATAAAATAGTTATGAAATTGCGCTGCTAAAAATGCTTTTGCTGGGCTACTTTGCACAAGTTTTGAAGGGACTAAACCTATCCAGCCTATAACGTTATTGTTTAATAAAATAGGTTCTATATGTGGGTTGTCGTTTAAATTAGCTCTACCAACAACAACCTTTTTATTTTGATCATATAAACTTATACGTTGCCCTGTTTTAAGGGAACCTGCAGGTAAGTGTACCCACAATAAAGAGGGCGTTGCATTGCTGCTATTTGGTTTGGGTGGGGTGCTTGTGTGTTTATTCGTTTCAGGCTCGCCTGGCTTTTTTTGCGGCTCTACAATAGAGCGCCATAATTGCGTGTTTTGCGTAATGGGTTGCCAACTGCCTAATTCGCTATAAAGCTCAATAAGTTGCTGCTTCACCATTGCTACATGTTTTGTTTCTTCTTGTTCAACAAAGTCGTTAAAACCTGACGAAAAGGTCATGTATATAAACACAAACATAAGCCCAACTAGGGCGATATTAGTGATAAAAAAAGCTAAAAAGAATTTATGTATTAATTTCACTGATTGGCAAATAGTAAAAATCATGTGTTAACGTACCAAGCAGTATTGCATATTGATTATGTGCCTACAATTAGCGTATTTAGGGAGTTGCTTACTAAAATCCTTTTTAAGTAAGCTTTTTAGGTATGTTGATATTTGGACTAGAACTTTATTTTTGCGGTATCGCCAGCACCCAGTAACTTATATTGTGGTTTTACAAAGCTTGCGTGTACTGCACCTAAACTTTTAGGGAACGATATAGCAAGCTCATCTACTGTTGTAAATGTGTGCTTCGCTTGAAAAACAATTTCTAGGTCGTGCGCTTCGATGTTGCTGGTGGTAAAAGCGACGCGTTCAAACACCATAACTTGCTGATTTACACGTAAGCTCGTTTTTTGTTTAAGTGCATTTTTTACAAACTCTTCTTGTTGCTCTGCACTTAAGTTTGTAGGCATAAGCTTATCAATATCGCCCATAAGCCATGCTTGCTCGCTTTGCAGCGCTGAAATTAAGTGCTCAGCATTAGTTAATACTTTAACCTCAACTTGCCCGTCTCTTAAAATTACTTGGGCTGTTGTATTTTTTAATACATGGGCGCTCACTTGAGCGCTCATACTTGTTAAAATACACGCGAGCATTAGCCATTTTAATTTTTTTAAAAAATACATAATTACTACCTTTTATTGAGGTTGCTCAATAATTGCTTTACAAATAAGGGTGTTGTCGGTTTCTAAGTCTTCGCCCCATATGAATTTTGCGTTTTCATCCCAGTTAATGTCGTCGTAACCGTCTTTTGGTCCTACATTGGCAAAGTTGTGCTCTACTGCATTAGCCCAATTAGTATCGTCAAAGTTACTTTGCAGCCAGTTAGTTGGTGCTTCTTTTGACATAAACGTACAAACGCCTTCGCCCGCGACAGGGTTTGATTCGCTTTCGCATAATTTGTTAAGCGGCGCTTTGTGAAGTATTTCGCATTTAAAGCTTTTATCGCTTACGGCAACTACTTTATTTGTCTCGGTGTCGGTAAGTTGCATAATAAAACCGCCATCACCCATTTGTTGATTTTTAGCACCGATGTATTCAAGCCCAGTGTCGTTTTGCTTAAAGTCTTTAATTATTAAATTAAGCTCAATAGGGTAGTTTGCAGAAAACGTAATACTTTCGGCATTAAATGAACGCTCTGTGGTTATAGGCACAGAATCTTCAACAAGTAACTGCTCGCCTATGTAGGCTGTAAACCAGTTATCAGCCCATGCTTCTAGCTTTAAGTTATGCTTGCCTGTAATGGTAGAATTTGTATTTTGCTTAGTGACTGTAGGAGTAAGGTGATTTGGTTGCGGACCTCTACAAAATGTACCTGTTTGAACTTTGCCACCATTACTGATGGTTTTTTGTTTAAAGCTATAGCAGTCTTTTCCCTGTGATGCAGGGCTGTAGGTAGTAAAGTAGTTCTCGCCTTTGTATGAGTAGCTCATTGTACGGCTGCCGTTTTCAGAGATTGTGTGCGTTAGGTTTTCAACGCCTCCTTGTGGCGGGCGCAAGTCGGCTCTTATACCTTGAGTATCGCCACTAAGTGGTGACACTCTTGGTAATTTTGCGGTATCTACTTCACCTACTAAGCACTGAATAATATACGGCGGTGTAGCTGATGTTTGGTAGCGATAACCAAATGTGTCGTCGGTTTGCCCGTTACATACATCAAGGTCACCTCTGGCAATTGCACTGCCGTCTGGGTTTTTACTGCCATACAGCGGGTAACCATCGTAAGCCCAACCAATAATGGCATCGCTTGATTGGTTTTTCATTGTGTCAATCATACACGTTGGCGATACATGATAATGGTAGTCATCACCTCGTCCTGCGTGTCCGCCACATATATCTAACTGTCCGAGTGCTAGTGTGTCGTTTTTTTCATCGTAGTTATTTACGTCCAGTTCACCTTGCGAAGAATAGTCGTATATTGGTACGCCGTTAACGGCAACACCTACGGCTGCATCAATTGTTGTTATTGTTTTTGCTTTTTTAGGATTTAGCTTTATAGGTGCTACGTAGTCTTTAGCTGGAACAGGTATTTGCTCGTTAGTACCTGTAATACCAGTCATTACTTCATGATCAGGATAAGTAGATGAGGCAATATAAGCATATTGTTCATCGCACGTAACAGATACGCTTTTATCAAACCCTGCATTACTTACTGATTGTGTAATAGCATCGCAACGAGGTGATTTTACGTTAGCGGTTAAATATGATTTATCAGGCTTTGGTTGCTCATTTGGTTTTGGTCTTGTATTAGGTTTGTGTTCGGCGCTACTGGCGCTTCGCGAGTATTTAACCGTCATACTTGCAGTATCGAGCGTAATATCTTTTACAGCAGCGAGTAATGCTGAGCGATCTACCTTTGTATCGCTATTAAAGGTAACCGGTGCAGATAACGCATATACAGTATAAGTATAGCTTTTTTCACCTGGACCTTTAGAGCAAGGCGGCGCATATTGGTTTAAATCGTTTACGCTATTAGAGCCCACTTCACCGAGAGTTTCGCCCGCTTTAATTTGTGTTTTATCGGCGGCAATATTGTACATGGTCCAATACCAATGCATTCCCTCTGGCGCTTTATGATCCATAATTAACGCATAATATTTGGTTGTGTTAGGTGCACCGCTCCAGTTAAGTGGAGGGCTAATGCTTTGCCCATCGCACGTATAAGTCATAGGCAAGTTACCGCCATCACTTACTTTTGAGCTTGTTAGAGTAAAATCATTGAGGTTTGATTGTTCAAGCGATTGGCTGTTTTGCTCGTTGCAGGCACTTAAGGTTACACAGCACAGTGCACTGAGTAAAAAGGCATGGGTATTTTTCATCATTTAAAACTCCAAAGATTAAGAGTACATAGAAAGAATTAACTTTTAAGAGTGTAGTTCTCAAATGTAGGGCAATTATGTAGTTTTAAACTTTTTTATTTTATTAAGGACGAGGCGTTAAATTGTGAGCTGCTTACTTGGATAAGAGAAGAGATTGGATATGGGGGCTTGGTTATGAAAGGAAATATTAACTTAAGTATGGCGTTATTTTCACTCATTTAAATAACGCTAAAATCCTTATTTTAAATAAGGATTTTCTCCCATTGCGACTACCACACAAAAAATTCTTAAATCTAACTCTAGCTGGTGGTAACTCGGCTCCATATGGCAGCAAAGTTGATAAAAACCTTTGTTGTGGTCTTTTTCTTTAAAGTGGGCGAGCTCATGTACCACTAACGCTTTTAATAACGGCTCGGGAGCGCGGAGCAAGTCGCTGTTTATCGCTAAATCGTGTTTACGGGTTTTACCTTGCATTCGATACGTATGTGTACCGAGTGCATTGGTGACCATATCGCCTTGCTTTTTAAACGCCGCACGACCAAATGGTGGCGCATTTTTTAAATATTGTTTTTTAAGCTCGGTTGCATAGCTATAAAGTAGTTTATCGCTGGTAATAGTGTGTGCTTGCGGATACTTTTTAAGTAAGTAGTCACATACCTTTTTGTTATTTATAAGGCTTAATACTTGCTCAACAATGTTAGCTGGGTAGCCGGTAAAGTAACGTGCGTATTCACTCATTATTGCTTCTCTGTCGTTTTACTTTTAAAAAAGTGCTGGCTGGTGGGCTTCTTTTTCGCCAGTAAATGGGTTTAATGCTTTGTGATTATAACCAAGGTCTTTACAAAACTGCCTTGCTAATAATGGCGCTTCTCGGTTATCTGCCGTATGAAAAAACACATAGGGCGTTTTTCCTTCATCAAGCCATTGTTTTACTTTACTCAGCCACGGTTTATAAAAGGGTTTATAGTCGTTTTGTAAATCGGCGATAACAAAGCGCGCCATGGGCTCTGAGCCAGTAGCTATTGCATGTACCGGTAAATGGGGCTTTTTTTGCTGTGCATCTATTAGCGCTTCGGTTGTTGGTTTTACCGCAAATAGGGCGCGAGTATCCATCGATATACGATTTATGTTGTTTGCCATTAATAATTGGTTAAGCGCTATTTCGGCTTCACCCTTTTGAAAAAACGCAGTATGACGTACCTCTACACCGTAATTAACCTCTTTTGGTAACAGGCTAATAAATTGGGCTAGCTTGGGTAAGTCACCAGGGCCAAATGCTTTAGGTAATTGCAGCATGATTTGCCCGGTTTTTTCTAAAATAGGGGAGAACAAGTTAAGCCAATCAGTAAGCTCGGTTTGAACATTAGTAAGATGTAGCTCGTGGCTAAAGCGACGATTAAACTTAAACGTAAATTTAAAATCGTCGGGTACGCTGTTTGCCCAGCGCAATACGGTACTTGGCGAAGGATCAGCGTAAAAGCTGGTATTGCCTTCAACTGAGTTAAAATGCTGGGCGTATTGGCTAAGCATATCGGCGTTTTTACATTGGCTTGAAAATAAATTGCCTTTCCATGCGTTGCTCGACCACTGAGGGCATCCAATATATAACATACAAACTAGCGCCTTATTATAAAGTGGCGATAGTGTAGCAAATAACAAAACGAGCTGCTGTAAATTCAGGGGCAAAAGCGGCACACGCCCTAGCATCTTGATACTACTTGGGTATAATGCAGGGCTTAATTTGATTATTTTTAGATTGCTAGCGGCTTTATTTGTATTGTGGTGACCTGTTTTTTAAATCACACGCCTTAAAACAAATAAATATAACCGTTTAAGCCTTTTATCTGACAGGAAAACTATGCGCTCTATATATTGCGGACAGCTAAATAAAACTCACGTAGATCAAGAAGTTGAACTATGTGGCTGGATCAACAAACGACGTGACCTTGGTGGACTTATCTTTGTCGATTTACGCGATAGAGAAGGTTTAGTACAAGTTGTATTCGACTCTGACATTGAAGAGTTAATGAGTTCAGCTAACACACTTCGCCAAGAATTTTGTGTTCAGCTAAAAGGTACTGTACGTGCACGCCCTGATAGCCAAGTAAATAAAGATATGGCAACAGGTGAAATAGAAGTTTTAGGTACTGAGCTTACAATTATTAACCGCTCTGAACCGCTTCCACTTGATTTTAACCAAGTAAACTCAGAAGAGCGTCGTTTAAAATACCGTTACTTAGACCTACGTCGTCTAGAAATGAGTGACCGTATTAAATTACGTGCTAAAGCAAGCAGCTTTGTTCGTCGCTTTTTAGATGAAAACGGCTTTTTAGACATCGAAACACCTGTACTTACTAAAGCAACGCCAGAAGGTGCACGCGATTACTTAGTGCCAAGCCGCGTTCATAAAGGTAGTTTTTACGCTTTACCACAGTCTCCACAGTTATTTAAGCAATTGTTGATGATGTCGGGTTTTGACCGTTACTACCAAATTGTTAAATGTTTCCGTGATGAAGATTTACGTGCCGATCGTCAACCAGAATTTACCCAAATAGATATAGAGACCTCGTTCATGAGCTCTGATCAAGTCCGTGGTATGACTGAAAAAATGATCCGTGAAATGTGGCAAACATTACTAAACGTTGATTTAGGCGATTTTCCAATCATGCCTTACAGCGAGGCAATGAGCCTTTACGGTTCTGATAAGCCAGATTTACGTAACCCAATGAAATTAGTTGATGTTGCAGATTTAGTTAAAGACGTAGAGTTTAATGTTTTCTCAGGTCCGGCTAACGACGAAAAAGGTCGTGTTGCTGTATTAACTGTACCGGGTGGCGCTAAGCTTTCTCGTAAACAGCTTGACGATTACACTAAGTTTATTGGTATTTACGGCGCTAAAGGCATGGCGTGGATGAAAGTAAACGACCACACTGCGGGCGCTGAAGGCGTTCAATCACCAGTGGCTAAGTTTTTAAGCGAAGACGTAATCACAAAATTACTTGAGCGTACTAATGCTCAGTCTGGCGATATTATTTTATTCGGTGCCGATAAGCGTAACACAGTAAACGAAGCAATGGGCGCACTGCGCGTTAAGATTGGTGTTGACTTAGAAATCACTAACCTTAATAGTTGGGCACCACTTTGGGTTGTAGACTTCCCAATGTTTGAAGAAGATGACGAGGGCACATTACATGCTGTGCATCATCCATTCACTGCACCAAAAGATATTACTGCAAGTGAGCTTGAAGCAAACCCTGCTGCGGCTATTTCAGATGCCTACGACATGGTATTGAACGGCTACGAAGTGGGTGGCGGTTCGGTACGTATTCATAATGCAGATATGCAAGAAACTGCATTTAGAATTTTAGGTATTAACGAGCAAGAGCAACAAGACAAGTTTGGTTTTTTACTTGATGCACTTAAATACGGTACACCACCACATGCTGGTTTAGCATTTGGTCTTGACCGTTTAGCAATGCTTTTATGTGGTACCGATAACATTCGTGACGTTATTGCTTTCCCTAAAACAACACAAGCGTCGTGTTTATTAACTAACGCGCCTAGTAAGCCTAATATGGATTCGTTAGCTGAGCTTGCAATTAGTGTTGTTGAAAAAGCGATACCTAGCGAAGAGTAATTTTTGTTTAGCTTATTGAGCTAAATTTAAAAACCCTTAAGTTATATGCTTAAGGGTTTTTTTGTGGTTAAATTTGCAGCAGAGTGTATTTTAACCGAACAGACGAAAAAGGAATTATTATGTCGATCAATGCAACCTTATTTGGTGAGTTCTTAGTTTTTTTTATTGTGCTGAGTATTCCTATTTTTGCTGTAATTAGCTACAAAATAGGTAAGCGTAAAAGTACTATGCCGGGGGTTTTAGCTTTTGTGGGTGGCTGTTTAGCGCTATTTCCACTATTTGCTTTGATTTTTATTGCAGTGCTTGCGCTTAAAAAAGATTTACCTAAAAATAGCGTCTATGCCCATTAAAAACTAGGTTAATAGTGTCAATTTCAAATAATAATCACTACTTCGACGAGCAATTTAATGCTTTGCAGCACGAAGAGCAACTAACTGAAAATTCTGAGTTTGAAGAGTGCACATTTACCGATTGCGACTTTTCAGGCGGGCAGTTTAAAAATTGCCGATTTATACAGTGCAACTTTAAAAACTGTAATTTATCGTCACTTAAATGGAACTACAGCTCGCTTGAAGATGTAAGTTTTAGCCACTGTAAATTAAATAGTCTGCAATGGACTGACGTAGATTGGCCAGCGCTTAGTATTAACGCACCGGTGAGTTTTAATTATTGCGAGCTCAGTAATAGTTCTTTTTTTGAATTAACCCTCAAAGCCCTCAAACTAACACACTGCTTTGCCAAAAATGTTGATTTTAGACATGCAGATTTAAGCGGTAGTGAATTTACAGGAACAGATTTTCGCGATAGTGAGTTTTTTCAAACTAACTTAACAAAATGTGATTTTGTAGGTGCTACAGCATTTAATATAGATTTAAATAATAATATTTTAGCGAATGCTAAGTTTGATCGCTTCGAAGCACTAAATTTGCTTACCAGCCTTAATATAGAACTATGTGATTAATTTAGTTTAATATGATTACATATCTAGAAGCGACAGCTTGGCTGGGCTTCTAGACACTGCGCGACTGCGTAATTAACGGCTAGGGCCATTTTTATTACGTGCACTGGCAAGCTGTCTTGCGATTGCTAATAACGCTGGTGAAATATCTTCAGCGCCATCTTTAATTAGTTTTGTAACGTCACCTGACGAAAACAAACCGTCACGTGGTGATTTAATACCTAACTCACGAACAAAATCCTTCGTTTTACCTGTGCTGCCTGTTTCAATAAACTTAAAAATAATACGTTCATTGTTGTTTTTAGCAGGGGTTTTTAGTGTTTCGATTTCGTCATGTATTGCAGTTAGTTTGTCTTCTAAAATTTCTATACGTTCTTGAATGCTATTGTATGATTTCATTTATTGGATCTTTTACTAAATATATTTAAACAATGGCGACTATTATCGCATAGTTTGACAATAGAGAATGCAAAGCTATAAAGTAAAAATTATTTTTAATTAAAAACAATAATTTATATAAGTTTAAATATGCAAAAAACACTTAAAAAGCTTTTTATGTTAAGCGCACTAGCTCTAAGTGCATCAGTTATAAGCACATCAGCAATAAGCGCGACAAGCTATGCAAACGATGGCGTTATAACTGATGAAAGCCGTAATCGTACTATTCCTATCAATATCACACTACCAAGTAACAATGCTAAGTGCACTGAACAAGTAAAATGCCCTGTAGCGTTTATTAACGCAGGTTACGGGATTAGCCATAACGGGTATACGTTTGCCAGTAATGCGTTTAATCAGCACGGATATTTAACAATAGCCGTTGCACATGAACTAAAAAGCGACCCTGATCTTAATCGTGAGCAGCCTTACTTAACAACTCGCATGGAAAACTGGCATCGTGGCGTAGTAACGCTTAAGTTTTTAGTTAATGAGCTAGCGAGTAAATACCCAGCGTACGACTTTACAAAACTCACCTTATTTGGGCATTCTAATGGCGGTGATATTTCCGCATTATATGGCTCTATTTATCCAAACGAAGTTAGCACTATTATTACGCTCGATCATCGCCGCATGTTGATCCCACGCAATAAAAATATACGCGTACTTACACTTCGCGGTAGTGATTACCCAGCTGATGCGGATGTGCTGTTAAACGATTCAGAGCTGGATAAGTTTCCCGTTACGCAAATAATGATAGAAAAATCGCATCATAACGATATGTACGATGGCGGGCCAAAATGGCTGGTGGATAGAATGAGTAAAGAAGTAGAGGGATTTTTAGATAGTAAAAATTAGGTTTATAAAAGTTAAATCACAGCGCAGTGTTACCTGCGCTATATTAATTTCACGGCAGTTATTCTACCAGTTCACTTACAATAACTGGGTTATTGTGTAGTGTTTTATGCACTGGGCATTTGTCGGCTATTTCGAGTAAACGCTGACGCTCTGGCTCAGTTAAGTCGCCACGTAAGGTGATTTTACGGGTAATGGCTTCAAGGTTACCGGTTTGCTCACAATCGTCGCAATCTTTGTTGTAATCGCGAGTGTGATCAAGTTCTACTTTAACATGCTCCAGTGGTAAGTTTTTACGTGTAGCGTACATACGTAGTGTCATGGCCGTACAGGCACCAAGCCCCGCTAATAAGTGATGATACGGATCGGGGCCTAAGTTTTTACCGCCTACTTTTATTGGTTCATCTGCAAGCCAAGTATGATCTTTTGTACTTACGTGCTGAGTAAATACATGGTCTTTTTCTTCAACAAGTACATTTCCACCCGTTAAACTTGCCGTGTATTTAGTTTTGTCGTACTTAACATAACGGTTTGCCCACGTTGCAATTATTTGTGCAGCGTAGTCGGCATCGTTTTTATTTGTTAAAAGGTGATCGGCGTTATCTAGGCTAATAAAGCTTTTAGGATGCTTAGCTGATGCATAAATTTTTTCAGCTTCACTAATATTTACAGTCGCATCAATAGGGGAGTGCATTACTAATAATGCGCGCTTAAGTTTACTAATATGGCTTTTATCGTACTTGGCTATATCGTCAATAAATTGCTTTTTAATGGTAAATTCACGACCAGCTAAGTTAACTTTAGCTTCACCTGCTGCGTTAATTTCATCAAGGTGTGCTTCAAAGTTATGCGCTACGTGCTGCGCGTCTGACGGTGCGCCAATGGTTGTAATAGCCGATACTTCAGGAATATGCTCAGCAGCAGCAAGAACGGCTGCCCCGCCTAAACTGTGGCCAATGAGTAGTTGCGGCGGAGCAAAATGCTCACGTAAATGATTTGCCGCAGATACTAAATCTTGAATGTTTGATGAAAAGTTACTGTTAGCAAAGTCGCCATCACTATTACCTAAACCGGTAAAGTCGAAACGTAGTACGGCGATACCTTGTTGTGTGAGTGCACGGCTAATCCGTGTAGCTGCTGCAATGTCTTTACCGCATGTGAAGCAGTGTGCAAATAGCGCGTAAAACTTAACGTCACCAGAGGGAAGTTCAAGTTGGCCGGCAAGTTCTAAATCGCCGCTTTTAAAAGATACTTTTTGTCGCATGGGGAGCCTTATTTACACAAATAAAATATATTCTAATAGTAGACCAGAGATAGTTACTAAACCTTGCAAATTCAACGTTTTTTATTAGTTGATCTTGATCAAGCAAAGTGACGGTGACTATGTTTTGCGGACATATGTCCTTATGTTTTTGAGGTCATTTGTCTATCCTCGCATAGCGCTATAATGAAGGCTTTGCTACTTTATATAAGTAATTTAGCACTATTAAAAGCAACTCACTTCACACAACCTATTCACTGGAACGTACAATGCAATTACCTACTGTTGATTATAAAGCTCCCGATGCGGCTGCACAATTTGTTGAATCGTTAAGAAATACTGGATTTGGCGTTTTAAAAAACCACCCAATCCCACAGTCTTTAGTTGAGTCTATTTACAAAAATTGGCAAGACTTTTTTAACTCAGAGCAAAAGCACGACTTTTTATTCTCTAAAGAAACTCAAGACGGTTACTTTCCGCCTTCAGTATCTGAAGTAGCGAAAGGCTTTACAATAAAAGACATTAAAGAGTACTTTCATGTGTACCCTAAAGGTCGCGTTCCTGCCCAGCTTGAAGCTGATGTACGTGAATACTACCGTTTAGCAAGTGAATTTGCTGGCACATTATTAAGCTGGGTTCAGGCTGAAGCACCAGCTGATGTGCGTGCTAAGTTTTCGATTGATTTAAAAGACATGATTGCAGGCTCTGAGCAAACATTGTTACGTATCCTACATTATCCACCAATGACGGGTGATGAAGAGCCAGGTGCTATTCGCGCAGCAGCCCATGGCGATATTAACTTATTAACTGTATTACCAGCTTCTAATGAGCCTGGTTTACAAGTTCAAAAAACAGATGGCGGTTGGTTAGACGTGCCATGTGATTTTGGCAGCTTAATTATTAATATCGGCGACATGCTACAAGAAGCGTCGGGCGGGTATTTCCCATCGACAATTCACCGTGTAATTAACCCAACGGGTAAAGCATCTACTAAATCGCGTATTTCATTACCGTTATTTTTACACCCGCATCCAGATGTTGTGCTTTCAGAGCGCTACACGGCTGATAGCTACTTGCAAGAACGTTTGCGTGAGTTAGGTGTTAAGTAACTCTAATACTTAGAGTAATTCAGTATAAACAAAAAACGGCCTATGGCCGTTTTTTGCATTTTTAAGCAACTTGATCACAGGTTTAATTTTAATAAACTATGCTCAATTGCCTGCAACGTAAATAATGGCATGCATTCTTAGCTACTACAGGTATAATGCGCGCAACTGGCTAATGTAGCCTTATTTAAAAGAGAGTTTATATGAGTTTTGAAGGTTTAGGTTTATCACAGTCTTTGGTTAATGCGGTTTTAGAAAAGGGCTATGAAACGCCAACGCCAATTCAGGCTCAAGCAATTCCTGCAATTATTGAACGCCGTGACGTTATGGCAGCAGCGCAAACAGGTACAGGTAAAACAGCGGGTTTTACATTACCACTTATTGAGCGCTTGTCGTCGGGTCCTAAAGCTAAAAGCAATCACGTACGTGCGCTTATTTTAACGCCTACACGTGAACTTGCTTTGCAAGTAAGCGAAAACGTTGAAGAGTACGCTAAGCATTCTGATGTGAGCTCATTTGTAGTTTACGGTGGCGTTAAAATTAACCCACAAATGCAGCGTCTTCGTAAAGGTGTTGATATTTTAGTAGCAACGCCGGGTCGTTTAATCGACTTACATAATCAAAATGCAGTTAAATTTGATAGCGTTGAAGTGCTTGTACTCGATGAAGCTGACCGCATGTTAGACATGGGCTTTATTCACGACATTAAACGCTTAATTGCTAAAATGCCTGCTAAACGTCAAAACTTGATGTTTTCGGCTACATTTTCAGATGAAATTCGAGCATTAGCAAAAGGGTTAATTAATGACCCAGTTGAAATTTCAGTTGCAGCAAAAAATACCACTGCAAAAAGTGTTACTCAGTGCGTTTACGCGGTAGATAAAACACGTAAAACAGCATTGCTAAGCCACTTAATTCGCACTAACGATTGGCAACAAGTATTAGTGTTTAGCCGTACAAAGCACGGTGCTAACCGCTTAGTTAAACAACTTGAACGCGATGACATTGTAGGCGCGGCTATCCATGGTAATAAATCACAAGGCGCACGTGTTAAAGCACTTGATGGTTTTAAAAGTGGTGAAGTACGCGTATTAGTAGCAACAGACATTGTTGCACGTGGTTTAGACATTGTTGAATTACCGCATGTTGTTAACTACGACTTACCAAACGTATATGAAGATTATGTTCATCGTATTGGCCGTACAGGCCGTGCTGGTGCGTCGGGTCATGCGATTTCGTTTGTAACGGTTGATGATGCTGTTGATTTATACGGTATTGAACGCTTTATTGGTGAGCTTATTCCACGTGCTGAAGAAGACGGTTTTGAGCCTATTAACCCAGTAGCTGAACGCGCATTAGATGCTCGCCCACTGCCGGCTAAAAAGCCTAAGAAAAAGCAGCCTTTTAATAAGCCTAAATCTGATAGCAGCAAGCCTAACAGTAAAAAGCCGAACAATGGTGGTAATGGTACCGGCCCACGCCGTGGTGGTTCTAAAAAGCCAGCTGCTAAAACAGATGACAGCGCGCAAAACCCATGGGCAAAGCGTGAATCTGTTGGCGGTAATGGCCAACGCCGTCGTCGCACCAATAACGATTAATCATTATTAGTGGTTGCACTAGCGTTTAATTAATTTAGAATTTAGTTAAAGGCAGATACAAAAAACGCGCTCCCTTCTTTAATTAAATAGAAGTAGCGCGTTTTTTATTGTCTGTAATTTGTACTTACTGTATTGCCTGTCTGATTAAATAGTTAATACCTAAACCTACAAATAAAGTAACACTTACGCTAAGTAGTGTGCCAAGCATAACGTACTCGGTAAGTTTTTTATCTTTGCTTGCACTTAAATCACCAAACCTAAATACTGACTTTGCCGCAAGTAAAAAGCCAAGCCCTGCAAATTGGTCAAGCAATATAAAGCTCAGCATAAGTACGCGTTCCAACATACCTATGCTTTGCCCTGCAAGTGGTAAGCTACCAGTACTTGAAAAGTTACTTGTTAAACGCTCTAACATCATTCTTATAAATACTGCGCTGGGACTTAAAATAATTAAATAACCGCATACCACCCACAGTATTTTGGGATCAGTGAGCATATTATTAATTGCAGCCATAAAGCTATTATTATCAGTTAGCCAAATACTGAGCGCAATAATAACGAGTATGTGCGCTATTTGATCTAGTAAAAAAGGCACCACGCCTTTATTAGAATACGATTTAGCTATATCAATAAAGTAATGGCTCAGCATAATGCTCGCCGTGGCAATTAAAACACTGCTTAGTTGCTGCCACCCGAATGTGTATTCCCACAGGGTAATAATGAGTGCACTTGTTATACCATGCACTAGTACATGAAAATAAAGCTTACTGGCTTTAAAGTGACGGGTATTTCTGTCATTTACCCAACTCATAGGTTGCCAGTAAAAATCAGCGAGTAAGTGGCCAATAATAAGCGCGACCAGTAAAAGTGAAAACGCCATTATTCACCTCCTTTAATTATATTTTTTATAACGTGTTGTGTGTGCTTAATAAAGCGCTCTATAAGTTGGTAGTGCGCTAAATTTAGTAGTTTGGTTACGTTTTCGCGACTTGTTTTAAGCTCTTTAGCCAGTGCCGCGTGGCTGTTGTCTGGTGATGTTAAATAGACGTACAGGGCATTTGCTTGTTTTTGTGTGATTTTAGTGAGCAATACGTCGGCAAAGGCTAAATTAAGATTTAAGCTTTCATCGAGCTGCTGCTCGTTAATATTAAAAACAAAGCGTTGATTGCCTATTTTATCAAGCCCTTGCCCCGAAAGAGTAAAAGCAGAACCGGTTGCTGTTTTTATATCGCTGCGTGGGTTATCTATTTGCCCAAGTGCCAAGCTTTGTCGTAGTTCATAACCTGACGATTTAAGGTGTAAATATACAAGTAAGGCATTTTTAAAAAGGAGCTGAGGATTATTAACTTGTAACTGAAAGGCATCGCCTCGGTATATATTCCAAAGTGTTTGCTCCCCCGAAATATTTCGTAAACTTTGCTCTAGTTGGTAAAGCATGGCATCGTATTGCTGCTTAGGGATTGTTTGCGATTTAATAATATCGCCGCTGATCACACCAATCATAAAAATCTCAAAATGGTTACTTTTTAATATGTAACCAATATTGGTTACATAAGGGTATGTAACTAATTTAGGTTACTTAAATATAAATTGCAAGGTACACTTATTTTATAACGTTACTTCTATTGCTATTAATCCTCACTAGGACACTAAATGACTTTACAAAACGAGCAGCAAAGCACGAAACCACGCGTAGGTATTTTTGTTGATGTGCAAAATATTTATTACACGTGCCGTGAGAGTTACGGGAAAAACTTTGACTACAATGCGTTTTGGCGAATGATGGAGGCGCAATACAATATTGAGTGTGCTTTTGCGTATGCAATTTATCGAGGAGATGAAAAGCAAAATCAGTTTCAAAATATTTTGCGTGCGATTGGTTTTGAGGTAAAGCTAAAGCCATTTATTCAACGCCGTGATGGAAGTGCTAAAGGCGATTGGGATGTAGGCATAACAATAGACATGTTAGAGCAGGGTAAAAATCTTGATAAAGTTATTTTGCTCTCTGGCGATGGTGACTTTGCTTTGTTACTTGGGCATTTAAAAAATCAATATAATGTACCGTGCGATGTATACGGTGCTGACAGGTTAACTGCTGAGGTATTAAAACAAAGCGCAGAGCAATTTCATTTAATTGATAATACTTTGCTACTTTAACAGTAAAAAATAGTTAAAAAAGTGCAAGCTAAGTGCCTGCAACATGAGAGATTTTAATACAAAGCCGTAATAGATGAATTAAGCCTTATATAGGCTTTTTTTATTACTGTAATCAATTGGGTTTGCTAAATGATTATGGTAATTTTAAAGCATAACGAGTTACCAAGGACTTACATGCTTCATTACAGCAACATGCCACTAGATAGAGGCTCAAATTTTCGTAAAGACCCATCGTGGCTTAAAGCGCAAATGTCGGCGCAAAGTAAATGGGTTTTAGTTAAAAATAATCAAACCCTATTTATTAAAGATACCCCTAAAGTAAGCTATTTAACGTATCAACAAGTGGCACATTTAGATTTAACGAGTGCTATTTTTGTTGGTTTAAACAATGCTAAACATGGTGTGTTTGCATTGGATGTTTCTGATCTGGATGAAAGCGTACTTTCGCCTTTAATAGAGGGCGCCCAGTTTTTTGATATTCGCCAATATGGGCCTCAAGTAACCATTAAATATGCCTCAATAGCCGCCCTTGCGAGAGGGTTATGTTATTGGCACGCCACGCACCGTTTTTGTGGGCGTTGCGGTAGTAAAAACCGTTCAGTGGAAGCCGGGCATTCTCGTGTATGTGAAAACGAAAACTGTAAGCATCCTACATTCCCTCGTACCGATCCTGCGGTAATTATGGTCGTTACTAAAGTCTTTGCTGACGGAGTAGAACGCTGTTTATTAGGTCGCCAAGCTGCGTGGCCCACTGGTATGTATTCGTCGCTTGCTGGATTTGTAGACCCAGGGGAGACACTGGAACAAGCTGTTGCGCGTGAAGTTAAAGAAGAGGCAGGCATAGAGGTTGATAACGTACGTTATGTTGCATCTCAGCCATGGCCGTTCCCATCGTCAATTATGCTTGGTTTTTTTGCAGAGGCGACATCTGAGCAAATTAACGTAGATAAAGAAGAGCTAGACGATGCAAAATGGTTTAGCCGAGAAGACTTAGAGCAATTTGGTAATTGGCACGAAGAAGGGGAGCATTTAAAGCTGCCTAGAACCGATTCTATCTCTCGTTATTTAATTGAGCATTGGCGCACAAACCCTTAAGGATTAACAATGTCGAGTAAAAGTAATAAAAACACTCAGCTAGTATCATCAGGGCGAAAAAAAGCCTATACACATGGCGTAGTAAATCCCGTTGTACAGCGTGCATCTACCATTGTATTTGATACTGTAGCCGATTTAAAAGAAGCAGCTAAAACCCGTGGCGATAAAACGTTATTTTATGGGCGCCGAGGAACAACAACACACTTTGCACTGCAAGAAGCGATTACAGAACTTGAAGGCGGCGAAGGGTGTGCATTGTACCCTTGTGGCGCTGCGGCGATCAGCCAAGTATTTTTATCGTTTTTAAAAACCGGTGATCATATTTTAATGGTTGATAACGTGTACGAACCAACTCGCGATTTTTGCGATAAAATTTTAGTGGGGCTGGGCATTACAACAACCTATTACCCGCCAACCATTGGCGCAGGTATTAAAGATTACATTCAGCCAAATACTAAAGTGTTGTTTTTAGAATCTCCAGGTTCTATTACGATGGAAGTGCAAGATGTGCCCGCTATGGTAAAAGTAGCTAATGAGCACAACGTAATGACCATGCTTGATAATACCTACGGTAACGGTCTGCATTATCGCCCGTTAGAGCACGGTGTTGATATTAGTATTCAAGCTGCAACAAAGTATATTGTTGGCCATTCAGACGTGATGATGGGGGTGGCTGTTGCTAATAAAAAGTATTGGCCAACCTTGCGCGAAAACTCATACTTACTAGGGCAATGTACCAGTGCCGATGATGCGTATTTAGCACTTAGAGGCCTGCGTACAATGGGTGTGCGTTTAAATCAACATGAAAAAGCAGCAATAGAAGTAGCTAAATGGCTTGAACAACATGAGCTTGTTGATCATATTCGCCACCCTGCATTTGAAAGCTGCCCAGGGCATGAGTTCTTTAAACGTGACTTTGATGGCAGTAATGGGTTGTTTTCATTTGTTATGAAAACCGGCAATCAAAAAGCGATTGATGCATTTTTAGATAGCCTTGAGCATATTAAAATGGGCTTTTCGTGGGGCGGTTTTGAAAGTTTGGTAACGGCTAATTTAACCATGAAAGGGTTGCGCTCAAATACAGGTTGGGATTTAGGGCCGGTTATTCGCTTGCACATAGGTCTTGAAGATGTAGAAGATTTAATTAGCGATTTAAGCCAAGCACTTGAGGTTTATAAGCGGCATTTATAATTTATATCGCAATTTATGCTGTTACATTTAAATGTATTGTTACAAAGCTCACCATAGGTGAGCTTTTTTTTGCTGGTAATTCAAGGTGTTTACACTTAGTGTGGATAAATACACAGAAAATAAAAAGTCATTAAGGATAGTCAATGGCAACATCATTACCGATAAACGTAGGGCGATTAACGCAAATAGCGGGATTTGAGCTTGTACGTATGTTTTTAACTAAACGTGGACTTATTGCATTAGCTGCCTTTGCATTGGTGTGGCTAATAATACTGCGCTACCCAATAGGGCAGGCAGTAGGCATTGTAAGTGCCCCCGATTTTGAGCAAATAGCCCGTGATATATCAGGTTCTATTGGTTTAAGTAAATTATTGGATTGGCCTGAGGCCGAATTTGCTATGTACTGGTTAATAGCCCTTTATAGCTTTCCCGTTTTTGGTTTATTTATTTGTAGCGACCAAACGGTAGGCGACAGAGAGCGCGGCACACTAAGGTTTTTATCACTGCGCTCCACTCGCTTTGAAATACTGTTTGGCCGTTTTTTAGGGCAGCTAGGAGTATTAGCATGTTTGGTGGGTATAACGCTTGTGGCTACACTCGCTGTATTGGGTTTTAGAGAGCCAAGTTTACTGGCTGGTGGTTTTGCCCGTGCGCTTTCTATATTTTTAATATTAGTGATTACTCTGAGCCCATTTGTAGCACTAATGACGTTAATTAATACCTTTGCTCGCTCATCGCGTTTATCTATTGTATTGGCAATTTTATATTTTGCAGCAGGCGGTATTGTAGTTGGTATATTGCAATGGCAAATACCTGCATTAGGCTTGCTTGATTATTTATTTCCGGGTGTGCAAATAGAGCTATTAGCGGGGCAAAATTTACCATTATTGAGCGCTGTGGCTATTCCCCTTGTGCAAACTGCGGTATTACTAAGCGTTGCTCAACGTATTTTTGCAAGGAGCTCACTATGAGACCATTAATTACAGCTAGCGGTTTGAGTAAATCGTATGGTGCAAAACTTGCGCTTAATAATGTGGACTTTGAAATTAACAAAGGCGCGCCAGTGGCACTTGTTGGACCAAATGGTGCGGGTAAAACTACCTTATTTAGTTTGTTGTGCGGCTATATAGCGCCAAGTAAAGGCAGCCTTGAAATATTAGGGCACAAACCTGGTAGTGCTGCTTTATTTAATAAAGTAAGCGCATTACCGCAAGACGCACAACTTGACCCTCGTTTTAATATAGATAAGCAACTCGCCTTTTATGCAAAGCTACAAGGTATGGGTGCTAAGCAAAGCCAAACTGAGGCGCTACGTGTACTTGATTTGGTTGGCTTAAAAGAAATTGCAAAGCAGCGTGCGGGGGATTTATCGCACGGTATGCGCAAGCGCGTTACGATAGCGCAAGCACTTATTGGCGCGCCACAAATTGTAATGCTTGATGAAGCAACCGCAGGCCTTGATCCGATTCATGCCAGAGAAGTACGTGAGCTGGTATCAGAATTAAGTGAACAGGCTACATTTATTTTAAGCTCTCACGATTTAACTGAGCTTGAGCGACTATGCTCACAGGTACTTCATTTAGATAAAGGCGTACTAAGCGAGCATCAAACAAAAACTAATAATACCGATAAACACTTTTATACATTAATGCTAAGCGAGGCTTATCAAAATGTTGAGCAACAGCTTCAAGCAATTGCAGGTGTGAGTCGTGTGTATATGAGCCAACATAAAGAATATGTAGTTGAGTATCAGCCAACGAGCGATCCACTTGATATTGCACTACTGAATTTTTGTCATCAACAACACTGGCAGTACCGGCAGTTAGTTAATGGTCATACATTAGAGAACCAAATATTTAAACAGGAGAAAGTATAATGGGTTTACTTAGCGGACTTATGGGTAATGCAAGCGAAGTTGACGATTCTGATTTAGAAAAAATCCTTGCCAATACATTAATTGACGGCGAGCAAGTAGAAAAAGCATATAAAGTAGTACGTGATATGTTTATTTTTACTAATAAGCGCTTAATCTTAATTGATAAGCAAGGTATGACCGGTTCTAAAATGGAAATGGTGAGTATTGCTTACTCTAAAATTACCAAGTTTAGTAAAGAAAGTGCAGGCCACTTTGACTTAGATGCCGAGCTAAAAATATGGGTTGGCTCAGATCCAACACCAATTAGTAAAGAGTTTAAGTCTGGCGATAATATTAACGATGTTTACCGAATTATTAGCCAACACGCGCTTTAATACGGTACATGTTTTAAGTAGTTGTTGACTAGATGTTGCAACTACTTTAATTTTACAGTTTACAACACTTCCTTACAATTAACTTAATA
This sequence comes from Pseudoalteromonas sp. NZS100, assembly GCF_015864815.1. NCBI lineage: Bacteria > Pseudomonadati > Pseudomonadota > Gammaproteobacteria > Alteromonadales > Pseudoalteromonadaceae > Pseudoalteromonas > Pseudoalteromonas sp. NZS100. The sequence continues at coordinate 12,153 of NZ_JADYWM010000003.1, read as the reverse complement.
AATACAACTGGTTAGTTAAGTTTTCATTCAGTTTCCTAACGTTAGCATGTGCCTCGACTTTAGCAATACAGCTAGAGCATAAAAAGCAATGTACATAGGGAAGTCTTACAATGAAAAAATTAGCAGTTATTATTTCGAGCATTTTATTATCTAGCACTGCGGCTGCTGCAGACAGCTATAATTCAATTAGTAACCTAAGCTACAAAAATAGCGATAACAACGACACCGTTGCTGTAGATTCTATTTACTACCTATCTCCTAAAAAAACTTTAGGTCCGTACGATCAGTTTGAATACATCAATAAACAAACTAACGTATATGGTGGCTACGCTGATGACGACTTTGGGGATTTAACATCGGTTGGTGGTGAATACTTCATTAATGAATTTGTTGTTGGCGCATCTTACGAAAACCTAGACCCAGATTCAGGTTCTAACAGTGAGCTTTATAAACTGACGGGTGGTTACTTTTTCAACCCTGATTTACTTGCAAAAGTAACACTAGTTGAAAACAAAGACGGCGACGATTACGCATTATTTGATTTAGCTTACAACTACATGCTAAACAGCACAGATTACGTAGGTGTTACACTTACATCAGACGACGATTTTGATTACCGTGCAGTTGCTGCTAAATACTTTATTGATTTACAGCAAGGTAACTACCTAACTTTTGAAGGTAAATACGAAAGCATTGATGACGCAGAAAACCAATGGGTAGCAGAAACTAACTACTACTTCTCAAAAGCAACATCTGTATTTGCTAACTACAACAAGCAAGACACTTACAGCTTTGGTGCTCAGCACTTCATCAATAAAAATATTGGTGTAAAGGTGGGTTACGAAAACAACGCTGATGATTCTGACAACGATGCGTACTTTGCTAACATGCGTTTTCAGTTTTAATTAAGTCCCGTACTTAGTTAATACAAAAGTAATATCAAAAGCCCGCTAAATTTAGCGGGCTTTGTTGTTTTATATAAATGCATTATTACCAGCCGCAGTTGCGGCTTTCGTTTTGTTTATCTAAATATGTTTGTAATGGTGCAAAGTAATCGAGCATTGCTGTCGCATCCATCTGCGGCTTACCTGTTACAGTTTCAAGCGCTTCTTGCCAAGGGCGAGATGAACCCATTTCAAGCATAGCGTTTAGCCTATCCCCTGCTTCTTTTGAATTATAAATAGAGCAGCGATGAATGGCTTTATCGTTACCGGCAATTTCACATAAGCTGCGATGAAACTCAAATTGTAAAATATGCGCCAAAAAGTAACGTGTATAAGGCGTGTTACCCGGAACGTGGTACTTAGCACCCGGATCAAAGTCGTTTTCGCTACGTGCGATAGGCGCTTGCACTCCTTGGTATTTTTCACGTAGTTCCCACCAAGCTTTATTGTAGTTCTCTGGGGTTACTTCACCTGAAAATACCTGCCAACGCCACTGATCAACCATTAAGCTAAACGGCACAAAGGCTACTTTATCAAGTGCCATTTTCATCAACAAACCGATATCTTTAGATTCATCAGGTACTTGTTCAAGTAAGCCGATTTCTTTTAAGTAACCCGGTGTAACCGATAAGGCAATGGTGTCTCCAATGGCTTCATGAAAACCATCGTTTGCACTTTCTTGATAAAATAAAGGTTGTTTATTATAAGCGCGTTGATAAAAGTTATGACCTAATTCATGGTGAATAACTGAAAACTCTTCGCCTGTGCGCTGAATACACATTTTAATGCGTAAATCGTCTTTGCTATCGATATTCCATGCTGATGCATGACACTGCACATCTCTGTCTTTTGGTTTTACAAACAGTGAACGCTTGTAAAATGTCTCTGGTAGTGCGTCAAAACCCATTGAGGTAAAAAAGTTTTCAGCCCCTTTTACCATTTTAAGTTCGTCGTAATTATTTTGAGCTAATAACTCGGTTACGTCGTAACCCGGATCGGCGTTTTCTGGTGCAACTACATCGTAAATATTACCCCATGCTTGCGCCCACATATTACCAAGTAAGTGCGCTGGTATTGGCTGATCTTGAGGTACTTTGTCGGTGCCGTACTTTTCACCTAACTTTGCGCGAACATGGCAATGTAGCGAGTTATAAAGTGGTTTAACTTGGCCCCAAATACGGTCAAGCTCAGTGGTAAAGTCATCAGCAGGCATATCGTATTTACTGCGCCACATAGCGCCCGTATCGGCATAACCAAGCTCCTTTGCACCTTCGTTGGTAAGTGCTACTTGTTGCTCGTAAAGTGGGCGCATGGGTTTTGATATTTCACGCCAGCCTTGCCATAAATCAAGTAGTTCGTTGTAATCTCGGCTGGTGGCCATTTTTGAGGTCATGTCGCCAAGGCTTAAACAGCTGCCATCTTCTTTACAGTATTTACCTTTACCATATAGCCCGCCAAGCTCTGCGACAATTTGTGAAAGTTGTGCTGTTTTATCAGCGTCTTGTGGGGCAGGAAGTGTAAGTGCGAGCTTTAGTTTATCAAGCTTACGGCGAGCATCGTAATCAAGCTCTAGTTCGTCGAATTTTGCAGCTTCATTTGCTAAACGCACGACTGTTTCGGTCATTTTACGGTTAACTTCAGCCGATAGAGCAGATGTATCGTGAGTAATAAAGTTTGCGTAAATCCACTCTGCACGGCTCGATTCTAAATAAAGTGCACTCAGTTCTTTTTCTGTGTTTGTTATGAATGTATTTGCATCTTTAGCTGTTACAGCTTTTTTAGTGTGTGCTGAATTGGTAGTGTCTATCGTTACTTGCGCATCGCAGGCCGTTAAAGCAAGAGTACTTGCTACCATTAAGGCGCTCATACTTAGTTTAAATCGAAAGGGGGTCATGCTATTCCTTTAATTTATTGTTATTAAAACGTTGATAATAGCAGTGATGTTTAAAACAATAAAATGAATGCGTTAAGGCTCACGACTCGTCGTGCAATGATTGTATTTAAATTAAGATGGGTCATAATTAAGTTACTATTTTCATTCAATGTGTAAGGAATGTGCGCATGTTAATATTTATAATATTGCTGGTCGTGGTGGTGGTTATTTTTGCGGTTAAAGATATTCGCCTAAACTTGATTAGTCGTCCTACGTTTAAAATGTTCAAAAAGGTGCTTCCGCCATTATCGCAAACAGAGCGAGAGGCGATGGAAGCAGGTGATGTTTGGTGGGATGGTGAGTTATTTAGTGGTAACCCAGACTGGCAAAAACTGCACCACTTTCCAAAACCAGAGCTTAGCGATAAAGAAAACGCATTTATGGCTAACCAAGTAGAAACCTTATTGGCGATGCTTGATGATTATCAAATTGTACAAAAAGACAAAGACTTACCAAAAGAAGTGTGGGATTACCTAAAAACAGAAGGTTTTTTTGCGCTGATCATTCCTGAAAAATTTGGCGGTCGTGAGTTCTCGGCAATTGCTAATTCAACGATAGTGTCAAAAATTTCGACTAAAAGCTTAACAGCAGCAGTCACTGTTATGGTGCCTAATAGCTTAGGTCCGGGCGAGTTACTTCTTCACTATGGTACTAAAGAGCAGCAAGATCGTTGGCTGCCAAGTTTAGCTAATGGTACAGATGTTCCTTGTTTTGCATTAACGGGACCAGAGGCGGGCTCTGATGCTGGCAGCATTCCTGATTCGGGCGTGGTGTGTATGGGTGAGCACAATGGCGAGCAAGTAATGGGCCTGCGTTTAAATTGGTCAAAGCGTTACATTACACTTGCACCAGTGGCTACTGTACTCGGCTTAGCATTTAAAATGTATGACCCTGATGCTTTATTAGGTGATAAGAAAGAGCTAGGCATTACATGTGCTCTAATACCAACCGATCATCCGGGTGTTGAAACGGGTGAGCGTCACTATCCGCTTAATATGGCCTTTATGAATGGTACCACTTACGGTAAAGATGTATTTATACCACTGGACTGGATCATTGGCGGTCAAGAGTGTGCAGGGCGTGGCTGGAGAATGCTTGTTGAGTGTTTAAGTGCAGGGCGTGGTATATCACTACCGGCATTAAGTGCAGCAACTGGACATTTAGCTTCAAAAATGACATCGGCATACGCCATGGTACGCCAGCAGTTTGGTGTATCTATAGGGCAGTTTGAAGGTGTCCAAGAGGCACTTGCACGTATTGGTGGTTTAACTTACACACTTGAGTCGTGCAGATTAATGACCGCAGGTGCGATTGATTTAAAATTAAGCCCGTCGGTTGTAACAGCGATTGCTAAATACCATATGACTGAAATGGGTCGTACGGTAATGAATGATGCAATGGATATTCATTCAGGTAAAGGAATTCAAGTAGGGCCTAATAACTATTTGGCGCATGGCTATATGGGGATTCCAGTATCAATTACGGTTGAAGGCGCGAATATTTTAACGCGTAACTTAATGATATTTGGCCAAGGTGCAACACGCTGTCATCCATTTGTTTTAAAAGAAATGGAAGCCGCTGCAATGGAAGATGACGACGCAGCACTTGAACAATTTGATGGTTTATTAATGAACCATATAATATTTGCAGCAAGTAATGCAGGTATGGCATTTGTGCATGGCTTAACACGTAGTTATTTTGCTAAAGCGCCTGTGGGTGGTGAAACGGCTATTTATTATAAACAACTGAGTAGAATGAGCCGAGGCTTAGCTATTTGTACAGACGTTGCAATGTTAATGCTTGGCGGTGAACTTAAACGTAAAGAAATGATATCAGCGCGTTTGGGTGATGTATTAAGTCATTTGTACTTAGCATCAACTGTTTTAAAACGTTATGAAGATGAAGGGCGCCAACAAGCTGATTTACCATTTGTAAAATATGCAATTGAGAACTCATTATTTGAAATTGGCCAAGCGTTTAATGGCTTCTTTAAAAACTTTTCAAATCCGGTTGTTAATTTTATCCTTAAACGTATCGTGTTCCCGCTTGGAAACCATTACCACAGACCAAGTGATGAAATAGCACAAAGTATTTGCGAGCGTATGACTCAACCTGGTGTATTTAGAAATCGCTTAACGCATTTATGTTATGTAGATGAAAATGCAGGTACAGGGGTCATGGAAAGCGCATTTTTAGCTATGCATGATATGCAAGCGCAGTTTAAAGACTTAAAACAATGGCAGCGTAAGGGCAGTGTGCCTGCAACGCTTGATATTGAAGGTGCTATAAATTATGCGCTTGAAAATAAGTTGTTAGAGCAAACGGATGCTGATGCAATGCATCATGCTAATAAGCTACGTAAGAAAGCCATTGCAGTTGATAACTTTCAACCTGGTGAGCTGTAGCGCAGTACTTTAAATACTAGGGCGTGTTGACCCTTCGTGGTTGAATTTGCAGCAGGCTGTTTGGTTTTTAGGCAAGGCAGAGCCTATGTAGTGTGGTTATTCCCCATAAATAGGCGATAACGCAGCATAAATGCCAAACATGCGCTGCCCTTTGGGTTCTTTCTAGGGACGATTAACTCTTTGTTGCTCGGTTTTTACTTAGCCCACTAGGTTACAAACCTCGCGCCGCGATTAAATCGCCCCTAGATTGAACAAACTTCAATCCACAAAGATCAACACGCCCTAGCTAAAGCGAAAAAGGCCTTACGAATGTAAGGCCTTTTTATGTTTAATTCATTTATTTTTAACGAGCGTAAGGGTCGGCAACAATTTTATCTATGTACCATTTTCCCTTTTTACGAAGCATTTTTACACTGCGCATTTCGTCAATTTTATCACCATTTAAATAGCCGGTAAAAATAAGGTTTATTTTAGCGTTATCGCCGTATTGTTCACGGACGCTCATATTGGTCATATCAACTTCAATGGTGACTTCATCGTATTGCATATTTACTAAGTTACGGGAAAACTGTTTAGCGGTGCCGTAGGATTTCATTATACGTGTAAGGTTGGGGGTTGCCATGGTGCTGGCTTTTTGAAGGTCTTGCTGGTTATAAAGCGCATCAAAATAAGCGGTTGCTGTATCGCCAGGAGTGTCGCCAAGTGTTTTGGTATCGTCACCACAGGCTGATAAAAATAAACAGATGACCAAACTTAATAAACTCGTGATTTTTTTCATATTAATTATTATTAATTAGTTTTTTTAAAGTGTGTGGTTTATCTATGCAGATGTAAAGGTATGGCAGGCAATAAATAGAAAATTGGATAATAAATAATAAAAAAGGATGCCTAAAGCATCCTTCTAAAAATCTTAAAATTACTTATTGTACTAGTTCTTGTTCACTAAACTCTTCATCAAACATTGGGCTTGATAAGTAACGCTCAGTTGCACTAGGTAGAATAACAACAATATTTTTATCTGCGTTTTCAGGTTTTTCAGCAATTCGCTTAGCTGCAACAACCGCTGCACCTGACGAAATACCTACTAGAATACCTTCTTTTTTCATTAACTGATGCGCCATTGCAATTGCGTCTTCGTTAGATACAAGCTCTGCGCCATCAATTAAGTCCATATCTAAGTTGCCAGGAATGAAGCCAGCACCAATACCTTGGATTTTATGAGGACCTGGTTTAATTTCTTCACCGGCAAGCGTTTGGCTAATAACTGGAGAGTTAGTTGGCTCAACAGCAATAGACTTAACGTTTAGACCTTTTTCTGTTTTGAGGTAGCGGCTAACACCTGTAATAGTACCACCAGTACCTACACCGGCTACAAAAAAGTCTACTTTGCCATCAAGCGCATCATAAATTTCAGGGCCTGTTGTTTCAAAGTGAATTTTTGGGTTTGCAGGGTTTTCGAATTGTTGTAATAAAATATACTTATCAGGTGCTGTTGCTTGAATTTCTTTTGCTTTTTCAATTGCGCCATTCATACCTTTTGCACCGTCGGTAAGTACTAGATTTGCACCTAATGCTTTTAATAGCTTGCGACGTTCTAGGCTCATGGTGTTTGGCATAGTAAGCGTTAACTTGTAACCACGTGCTGCTGCAACAAATGCAAGTGCAATACCGGTGTTCCCAGATGTTGGTTCAATAAGTTCTTTACCTTCAACAAGCTGACCTGACTTTTCAGCTTCCCAAATCATCGATGCACCAATGCGGCATTTGATACTAAAGCTTGGATTACGAGATTCAACTTTAGCGTATACATTCCCACCTGTAACACGGTTAAGTTTTACCAGCGGTGTATTACCGATGCTTAGTGAGTTATCTTCAAAAATAGTAGACATAATGTTCCTTTGGATGCAATCTGATCAACGTGTTAATAGCCTTTGCTACTAACTATATAAACACACTTTACTGTGAGTTTAAAAAAACTAAAGTAAAGTTTGGCTATAACATATATCTATTGGGCTTATAACCAGTAGAAATAAAAATCAATTATTAGCGGTGCTTTAGTTATTATAGGTGCGGGCTTAATTTAAAATTTAAAGAGTAAAACTTCGTTTAGTCAAAAAATGTTCAAAAGAGTATTGAATTAAGCTGTGTTTGTTCAATATTTGTGCATATGAATGTAACTTGAATAGTTTTATCACACAATGCGTCTAAAACATGATAAAAACACGTATCTAAATTCAATTAAGCAATCACAATGAAATTAATCTTAAAATTAATTGCCGGTATTGTGGCCGGTATCCTAGTTGGACTATATGTACCTATAACTGGTGTTGAACTTTTATTCACAGTAAAAGAGCTGATTGGTCAAATTATCTCCTTTACCATTCCACTTATTATATTATTTTTTATTGCATCAGGTATTGCAGGCCTACCAAAAGGGTCTGGTCACTTACTTGGTAAAACAGTCGGGTTTGCTTATAGCTCTACAATTATTGCAGGTACGCTTGCATTTTTATTAGTAAGTGCTGTTATCCCTTTTTTAAGCGGTGGTATTACATTCGAGGCAGAAGTTGCTACAGAAATTGGCAGCTTTATTGATTTAGAAATTCCACCTCTGATGGGGGTAATGACCGCATTAGTAACTGCTTTTGTATTTGGTATAGGCATGAGCCAATTAGAGCTGGATACGCTTAAAAAGGTGTCTGATCAGGGCCGTGATGTGATTGACGGATTATTATCAAAAGTAATTATCCCTGCTTTACCATTTTACATTGCAGGTGTATTTGCCGAAATGACGGTAGCGGGTACTGTGGTAGATACACTGCAAACATTTGGCGTAGTACTAATTGCAGCGCTTGTTATGCACTGGTTATGGTTAAGCGTTTTATATATAGCGACAGGTGTACTATTAAAACGTAATCCAATCGAATTAGTTAAAAATATGCTACCAGCTTACTTTACAGCGTTAGGTACTATGTCAAGTGCAGCAACGATTCCAGTATCGCTTCAATCAAGTAAAGCAAATAACGTTAAAGAAGATGTAGCAAACTTTACCGTACCACTGTGTGCAACCATTCATTTATCTGGCTCAACTATCACTATAGTAACCTGTGCAATGGCTGTTATGTTTTTATCGCCAAGCATGGAAGTCCCTTCATTAATGGGTATGCTACCGTTTATTATGATGTTAGGTGTAGTAATGATTGCAGCACCAGGTGCTCCAGGTGGCGCAGTTATGTCGGCGCTTGGTCTATTAACAAGCATGCTTGGGTTTAATGAAGGCGCGGTTGCATTAATGATTGCACTTTATTTGGCACAAGATAGCTTTGGTACTGCGTGTAATGTAACGGGTGATGGTATCATTGCGTTATGGGTTGACAGATTTAGCGAAAAATCGTCATCTTAAACTATTAGGGCGAGGCAATAATATTAGTTATTGTTTCGCTTTATGTATGTTACTGTGGCAAATTAATTTAATTAAATTGCATGTTGTTAGGTAAGTGAGGATGTTCCATTGATTAATGTACTTTTAGTTGATGACCATGAACTTGTACGAACAGGAATAAAGCGTATTCTTGATGATGTACGAGGGTTTAAAGTAATTGGTGAAGCTAAAACTGGCGAAGAGGCTGTACAGTTTTGTCGTCAGCATGCGCCAAACATAGTATTAATGGATATGAATATGCCAGGCATGGGCGGATTAGAAGCGACTAAAAAGATTTGTCGTTACTGCCCTGATGTAAAAATTATTGTGCTTACCGTTAACTGTGAAGACCCGTTTCCGAGTAAAGTAATGCAAATTGGTGCACATGGCTTTTTAACTAAAGGTGCAGGTTCTGACGAAATGGTGCGTGCCATTCGTTGTGTTCATGCCGGTCAGCGTTATATTGCCCCTGAAATTGCACAGCAAATAGCACTTGCGCAAGTGACAGGTCGTACAGACGAAAATCCTTTTCAGAGCTTATCTGAACGCGAACTGCAAATTATGCTTATGATCACTAAAGGTGAAAAAGCACAAAATATAGCTGAGCGTTTAAACCTAAGTTCAAAAACAGTAAATAGCTATCGCTACCGTATGTTTGAAAAGCTAAATGTAGGTGGTGATGTTGAGCTTACCCATTTAGCAATCCGTCATAAAATGATTGATATAGACGTTTCGTACTAACTATAATTTATGTCTGAATTTGATCACGTACATTTTCTCAAAACGCTATCAAGTGAGCCGGGTGTATACCGCATGCTTGATAGTGACAACCAAGTTATTTATGTTGGTAAAGCTAAGCATTTAAAAAAGCGTGTGAGCAGTTACTTTAGAAGTAACATTACCGATAGCAAAACACGCGTTTTAGTGAGTAATATTTGTGACATCGAAGTCACACTCACTAATACTGAAACAGAAGCGCTGCTGCTTGAAAATAATCTAATAAAAAAATACCAGCCTCGCTACAACATATTATTACGCGACGATAAGTCGTATCCCTATATTTTATTAACTAGCCATAAACACCCTCGTTTAGCGTTTCATCGTGGCAGCCGTAAAATTAAAGGTGAGTACTTTGGGCCATTTCCAAGTGCTGGAGCTGTCTCAGAAAGCTTGCGATTAATGCAAAAAATATTTCCTGTTCGTCAATGTGAAGATGCTTATTACCGCGCAAGAAGTCGCCCGTGTCTGCAATATCAGCTTAAGCGTTGCTCAGCTCCGTGTGTGAATAAAGTTACGGATGATGATTACAGCGAGCAAGTTGACTATGTCCGTAAGTTTTTAACGGGTAAATCTCACGAAGTTATTGCTGATTTAATAAAAAAAATGGAAGCAGCCAGCCTACAATTAAATTTTGAACTGGCCGCAAAAGTTCGCGACCAAATAATGCTACTTCGTAAAATGCAGGAGCAACAGTCTATATCAGGTAATTTTGCTGAAATGGACGTAGTTGGTTTTGCTCATTTAAATGGTTTAAATGGTATTCATTTATTAATGATCCGCGATCACAAAGTATTGGGTAGTAAAACGTATTTTCCAAAAGTACCTAAAGATTCAAGCGAGCAAGAAATATTGACCTCATTTTTAGGACAGTACTATTTAGCGCCAGGAGCAACAGGGCGTATTGCAAAAGAAATCATATTACCTTTTGAAATAGAAGAGAGCGGGGCACTCGGTGAAGCACTCACACAAATAAGTGAGCGCAAAGTAACACTTAAAGTAGTTACCCGTGGTGAGCGTGCTCAATACTTACAACTGGCCAATAAAAATGCATTAAACAGTATTGCAGTTAAGCAAAGTACCCAAGACTCTATTAATAAACGTTATGCACAATTAAAAGCAACATTGCGACTTGATGATATTACCCGAATGGAGTGTTTTGATATAAGCCACACTATGGGGGAGAACACTGTTGCAAGTTGTGTTGTATTTGACTCACAAGGCCCAAATACAAAAGAGTATAGGCGCTATAATGTAACGGGTATAACCGGTGGTGATGATTATGCTGCAATGGAGTTTGCACTTAATAAGCGTTACAACAAATTAGTAGATGAAGACAAAATTCCAGACGTTATCTTTATTGATGGTGGTAAGGGGCAACTGGGGCGCGCGGAGCAGTACTTTTCTAACTGGCCACATACAAAAATGCCTTTATTAGTAGGTGTCGCTAAAGGTACTAGCCGTAAGCCTGGCCTTGAAACACTACTAATTGACGGTGGTCGAAAAACCATTCCTATGGATTCAGATGCGCCTGCGCTACATTTAATACAGCATATACGTGATGAATCTCATCGTTTTGCAATTGCAGGGCATCGTAATAAACGCCAAAAACAACGTACGCAATCACTACTAGAAGAAATAAATGGAGTCGGTTCTAAGCGTCGGCAAACATTATTAAAATATTTAGGGGGCATGCAGGGAGTAAAAGCTGCTAATATAGAACAGTTAAAGAAAGTTCCTGGGATCAGCCCTGACATGGCTGAGAAGATATTTAACCATTTGCATGACAAGGGCTAGCCCTACATGCGAATATAGCAAAAAAGACATATCCAAGTAGTTATGTGGAATATTCCAAACACACTCACAACATTTAGACTTTTTCTTATCCCCGTTTTTTTGGTGATATTTTATTTGCCTTATAGCTGGGCTTTTTTTGCTGCCGCCTTTATTTTTTGGCTTGCATCAATCACCGATATACTAGACGGTTATTTAGCAAGAAAGCTTGAGCAATCAACCCCTTTTGGTGCTTTTTTAGATCCCGTTGCTGATAAAGTAATGGTATGTGCCGCACTTGTAGCGTTATCTGATCAGTACCAGTCAATGTACATGACCATACCTGCTCTTATTATAATAAGCCGTGAAATTATCATATCTGCACTTCGTGAATGGATGGCAGAGCAGGGTAAGCGTGGTAATGTCGCTGTATCAAACATGGGTAAAATTAAGACGGCTGCACAAATGTTGGCCATTATCGGTTTGATTTGGCAATATGATACATGGATGAACTATTTAAGTTTTGGACTACTGTACATTGCGACCTTTTTAACCTTGAGTTCTATGATGCAATATTTACGTGCAGCATGGGGTGAATTGACTAAAAATTAACTCTAAATGTATAATAACGCACCGTTTTAGATAAAAAACAAGCAAACAGTTCAAAACTAGCATTTTTTGTATTGACGCGTTTAATAATCTCTGTAGAATGCGTCCGTGTTGAGAGGGCATAGCCCCCTAGATAAACGAAACGGTAATTAATCAGTTACCTGAATGTTCACATAAATCATCATGTGCTAATTCAAATAACTGATACATAAAATGCGGTACTAGCTCAGTTGGTAGAGCGCGACCTTGCCAAGGTCGAGGTCACGAGTTCGAGCCTCGTGTACCGCTCCA
>NZ_JADYWM010000029.1:0-29494 GCF_015864815.1 Pseudoalteromonas sp. NZS100 | reverse complement strand
TCGCTTTAGCGTCTCAAGGGATGCGAATAATACACCCTTTATTTTTCGAGTCAACACTTTGTTTTAAACTTTCTTTTTAGAAGATTTAAAGCCGAAGTTTTATTTAACTCTCTGAGTAGTTCGTGCCTTGCTATGCTTCGCCGTTTCCCGTCTCAGTGGGGTCGCATTATAGGGAGATTCGAGCGGGGGTCAATGTTTTATTTCAGCTTTTTGACAATTAAATGAATTTAGTATGAAAGCTATACAAATAAAGGGCTACAGGATACTTTTAGTTTAAAAAACACGCACAACATATGTATCTATTGATGAGGTATTAGTAAGGTTTAAACTAAGCTGTATGTTAAACAAACAACACACAGCTTTGTTTTAAATTAAAGGTTTATTTAGATGCTATTTCCCATACGGCAATGGAGCCTGATATTTCATTTCCAACGATTAAGAGTGGGTTTCCTGTAGCACTCTGCTCTGCTGGAACAAATTCCATTCCTTCAGGCGCTAAATCGCCTGTAATATTAGCGTCTTTAATTAAGCCTCTATTATAGAAGTAGTCTTCAAACTGCACATTATATGGATTGGTAATATCATAAACCATAATCCCACCCATACGCTCAAGCCCTATAAAAGCAAATGTACGATCGTCAATTTTACCAATAGTCAGCGCTTCTGGCTCTGCGCCTTTATCATCTGAGCGTGAGTCACCTTTGTTTTCATCTTCATTGTTGTTAAATGCTTCACCATGAACCGATGCAGTAATACGACCTATATCATCGCCTGAATCAAACACCACCAGCCCATTGCTGTCCCAAATGGTAAACGAACGTGCACCATAAGCATAAAGCGATTCGTATTGACCATCATTATTAGTATCGCCTTTTATTGTTGTTACTTTTAAGCGACCAATATCGTTATCGTCGTTATTTAAGTAATCAAAATTAGCTGCAAGCGTTAAGTCTTCAACGCGGCTCTCATCTATATAAGCTAAGCAGCCGTCGTCTTTATCGTAATCAAGTCCGCCCTTTGCTATACAGTCTGCTTCATCCGTTGTATCAAAAAAGTATTCTCTTGCGTCACCTTCGTTGGCAGTGACTATAAAGTTAGCGCCTTTCCAACTAAAGCTTGAGATAGTATCGGGCTGGTACATACCATAGAGCCCTGGGTATGATTTAAAATTAACGCCGCCATCTTTATCTGAGGCATCAAGTTGTAAGCTTGACCAATCTTTAAAGCCTAAGCCCTTTAGCTCAAGGCTGTTGTCTTGTAGGTTAACTATTGCAAGTGCATTGTTTTCTTGAATAGATACATAAGCGTATTTGTTATCTTTAGAAATGCTAACGTACTCGGGTTCTAAATCCATAGCTACTGTAGTATTTATTAGATTACCGTTAATAGTACGACCATTTGGGTTTGCAAAAACGACCCCTTGCCCTTCTAGTTCCGTTTGTTTATTGTTATAGGCTTTAAAATCAATATTTATTGCCGTATCGGCTATTACATTATTTGTTATATCGATAATACTAATAGAACCTTCAGGATCTACGCTGTAGTCGCCACTTGGTTCACCTTCGTTAGCAACCACTGCCTTTGCGCCATCATGGGTGAACGTCACCATGTCTGGTAAAAATCCGACCGTTACGTTTTTAATAAATACAGGTGAGTCGCCGCTTATATCGTAAAAAGCAATTTGACCTGCATCACCCGTGCTTTTAGCAGTCATTGCGACCGCTAGTAAATTATTGTTTTCATCAATAGCAATGCTGTTTGCATCGCCTTGGGTATGCTCGTTTAAAGACAACGTAATAACGGACGTTAAATTTGTGGCGCTGATAACCCCTTCGTTATCTTTAACGAGTGCGGCAGTATCAAAGGTGTCGGCGGGTAAAATATTAATAACAGCGTCATCGCCTGAACTGTTAATAGCGTAAATCCATTTTTTAGATGCTTGGTAAGCAACTATTTCAGCGGCACCTTCTGGGCTTTGTGCATTTAATACTCCTCTTCCTACGAGGCTAATATTTAATACTGAATTAGCGTTTACACCATTTATCCCATTAATGCCATTTGCGCCTTGTTCTCCCTGTAATCCTTGAGAGCCGTTTTGGCCATCGTCACCATCAAGTGAGCAACCAGTAAGAACAGATATAAGTGACAGCGCAATAATTGATTTTTTAAACATGTGATTTTCCTTAGTATTGTATTTGCTAAATATCAACACACAGGCATGACAAGATTATGGCAGTTTTAATACAGCCTCTTAGCCTAAGTAATTAGCTTATACGCTAGCGGAGTAATTAAAATTAAAGCGGCCGTATAACCAAGCATTTTTACAGTCGGGGAATAATCTCGTTTAATTGCAACCCCTAGCAAAGGTCTAAGTACATCAATACGTGTAATACCCCATGTAATAACGCCGCAAAAAGACCAAGTCCCTGTAATAATGATGAATGGTTCAGCAACAGGCCCTAAACTTAAAGGCAGTAGTAAAAAACACAAAATAATCAAAATGCTTTGATGCAATAAATAAAAGGGAAACACCCATACATTGAGCTGTTTTAAATAGTAAGTATTAAAATTTAAAAATCGGTGAGCGAGCGCAAGTACAAAAAATACACCTACAACACGTTGAATATTGTAGCTAGCGCTTAAAATAAAGTGAGGAAGAGTAAACACCTTCTGATAACTTAATATTATAAGTACAAACAAAACCGCAAAACTCAAAGCTAGTAATACTAAGTTTTTATTTAAGCTGTTCCAAAAGTAAGTGTTTTTAGCAAGTATGTATCCTGCGAGTAGCAGTATTAAGCCGTTAGTCTCTCTAATTGAATCGCCAGTTAAGTAATGGCTTGTAAATAGTGTGGCAATAGTGAGCAAGGTAATTAAAAACCCAAATGACACACCCCCCTTAACAAATGTTTTTAAAGGCGCAATAAAGGGCAAGCGTGCAAAAAGAGTTAAAACAATAATGATCAGCATAAAATGCCACAACGAGCGCAAATACCACAAGTGATTTACATCCACATTCGGCCATACTCCAGACTGATAATTATCAAAAAGCGTATTGTTAGTCTCTATAAAAGCTAAATAGAATTGCCAATAACTAATATCAATAACACCTTGCTGCGACATTTCTGCAAACAGCTGTAAAGGCACTATTAACCATAAACCCACCAGCAAGGGTAATAGTAAAAAAATAGAGCGGTATAAAGTGAAATGTAACCAAGACTTAAAGCCACTTATTTTATCAATCATAAAACGCAGTGCTACACCCGATATAAACCAAATGAGCAACATACGCCAAGGTGAAAACACCAACATTAAATATTCAACATACTGTGATGTGTAATTACTTTTAAAATGAAATCCCCAGTTTTCGCTATACAACATGCCAATGTGATAAAAAATTAGCGACGCAAATGCGATTACCCTAAGCCAATCAAGATAATATTTACGCGAATTAACTAATGAAGGTTGTTGTGTTTGAGTGCTCATGCTTTTATTACTTTATGAATTTTATGCGTTATTCATACCTAAAGATCTCGCTAAAACTATCTACAAGTGCTTATATTACAAGCAATAGTGATAAAAGGTGGTATACAGGGATAAGCGTGCCACGTCAGCAATAAGCATACATTTATGAACCTACAGCACTTTCAACGTTTTCAAAGCATTTACGCATCAGTATTACTGTGTGCTTACGTATTAATTAATAATACAGTAAACGCTACAACCCAAATAATGGAAGCCCAAAGAGAAGGGGCTTTAACTTTTTTAATGTGGGAGCCATTTGTTTGGGAGTATTCAAGTGCCTTGAGTACTTTGCTTATATTCCCTATTTTAATTTGGTTTTTAAGACACTTATCTTTTAATTGGCAAAATATTACGGCCTCATTAGGTATGTACTTTGCTGCCTCTATTATATTTAGCGTGTTACACGTTGGTATTATGGTAGGGGTTCGTAAATTCATATATTTGTTGAATGATGGGTCTTACAACTTTGGACTTAGCTGGTTTGAGCTTATTTATGAATACCAGAAAGACGCTATAAGCTTTGTGTTTTTCATCGTACTTATCAAAGTATATCAATATGTGGTGCAGCAGTTACTAGGTGAAGCCTCTTCAATTGAAGAAAGTGAGCAGCAAACAACATCGACCATAAACCGCCTATTAGTTAAAAAGCTCGGAAAAGAATTCATTATAAAAATAGAGGATGTTGATTGGCTTGAATCGTCGGGTAATTATGTAAACCTACATATAGGCTCACGTATATATCCGTTAAGGGCAACGCTTACAGCATTAAGCAAACAACTTGAAGTGCAGGGGTTTTGTAGAATTCACCGCAGCCATGGCGTAAAACTCGATAAAGTGGAGTCTATTACACCACTATCCAGTGGCGACAGTGAAATAAAATTAACTACAGGTAAAGTACTAAACCTATCTAGACGCTATAAAGAGCAATTTAAACTTCAACTAAAATAAAAAAGGCTACCTAAGTAGCCTCTAATTGTTATTTTTTAACTGGGCGTTTCCAACCCGTTAAATTACGCTGTTTAGAGCGTGCTATTGCTAATTGGTCATCTTCAACGGTACTGGTGATCACAGAGCCTGCACCAATTGTTGCAGTTGCACCTATATTTACTGGGGCAACAAGTGATGAATTAGAGCCAATAAAAGCATTATCGCCAATAATAGTTTTTGATTTATTAACACCATCGTAGTTGCAGGTAATAGTACCAGCGCCAATATTCACTTTTTCTCCAATTTCAGCATCACCTAAATAACTTAAGTGGTTGGCTTTTGAGCCTTTGCCTAAACGGGTTTTTTTCATCTCAACAAAGTTACCAATGTGTGAGTCTTCTTCCATAACAGCGCCAGGGCGAAGGCGAGCATAAGGGCCCAGCGTACATTTAGCAGCTACGCTTGCATCTTCAATTAAGGTATTCGCCTTTATTACCACGTTATCGCCTATGGTACAGTTTTTAAGTACACAGTTAGGGCCAATTTGTACATTGTTACCAAGGGTCACATTACCTTCAAAGATAACGTTTATATCAACTAATACGTCTTCGCCTGTTTTAACATTGCCACGCACATCTATACGGGCAGGGTCGGCAAGTGTTGCGCCATTTAACATTAACTCTTCTGCTTGCCATGCTTGGTAAGCGCGCTCTAAGCCTGCAAGTTGTACGCGGTTATTTGCGCCTTCAACTTCCATTGCATGATCTGGTTGCGCTGAAGTGATCTCTACGCCTTCACTGTGAGCCATTGCAACGATATCTGTTAAGTAGTACTCGCCTTGTGCATTATTGTTAGATAAGTTACCTAACCATGTTTTTAATAGCTTACCGTTAACAGCCATAATGCCTGTATTTACTTCGTTAATAAGTAACTGCTCTGAGCTTGCATCTTTTTGCTCAACAATACCGACTAACTTACCACCAACACGAAGCATGCGACCATAGCCATTTGGGTTTACCAAATTTACCGTTAATACCGCTAAACCATTTTTAGGTGTTGCAGCTAATAAACGCTCTAGAGTTGATTGTTTTGTTAGCGGTACATCGCCGTATAAAATCAATACTGTGTCTTCATCGTTAATATGAGAGTTGGCTTGCGCTACTGCGTGGCCAGTACCGAGTTGTTCTGCTTGAAGTACCCAATTTACATCGTTATCGGCAAGTTGTTGTTGTAATAGATCGCCGCCGTGTCCGTAAACTAAGTTTGTAGTCGTTGCACCTAATGCCATCGCATTATCAATAACGTGCTGTACCATTGGTTTACCTGCAACATTGTGCAAAACTTTAGGTAGAGCAGAGCGCATACGAGTACCTTTACCCGCAGCAAGAATAACAGTTGTTAGAGCCATTAAAACAATTTCCTTTTTCCGTTGTTTTAGCTAAATAAGTATTATGTTTGTGCAGAAGATTACGTAAATCACTTCTTGTGCAGATACTCAGTAGGTTAGTTTATTCGTACTGAATCTTGACTGAAAAACACACTTAATTGGATGACGTTATTGTAGCGAGGATTGGTGAAGGATATAAGTGATAAAGCACAGATAATAGTCTGATAGACCTGTTATTTAACAATTATAAATAAGCGATACACCATGTTTAAATTACAGACACAAAAAAGCCCACATAAAGTGGGCTTTTCAAAACCGGATAGGCTTACTTGTGACGTAATTGCTGAATTACGCGTAACTGAGCAACTGCTTCTGCCAGTCGCGTAGCCGCTTGTTGATAATCAAACTCAACAGCTGACGAATTCGCCATATGTTCTTCAGCTTCACGTTTAGCTTTTTGTACAGAATCTTCATCTAAATCTTCACCACGAACCGCAGTATCTGCAAGAATCGTGATGTGATTTGGTTGAACTTCTAATGTACCGCCAGCAACATATAACACATCTTCGTGACCATATTGCTTAACTAAACGTACCATACCAGGTTTAAGGGCAGTTAGTAGTGGAGCATGACCTAGGTTTACACCCAGCTCGCCTTCACTACCAGATACTTGAATCGATTCAACAAGACCAGAGAACAAGCTCTGCTCTGCGCTTACTACGTCAAGATGTACAGTCATAGCTGTCATACTACCCTCCTAGTTACATGCCTTTGGCTTTTTCTTGAGCTTCTTCGATAGAGCCAACCATGTAAAACGCTTGCTCTGGAAGCTCATCAAACTCGCCGTTTAAAATGCCTTTGAAGCCAGCAATTGTATCTTTCAGTGATACGTATTTACCTGACGCGCCTGTAAACACCTCTGCCACGAAGAATGGCTGAGATAGGAAACGTTGGATTTTACGTGCACGAGATACAAGTTGCTTATCTTCGTCAGAAAGCTCGTCCATACCTAGGATTGCAATGATGTCTTTAAGTTCTTTGTAACGCTGAAGAACTGTTTGAACGCCACGTGCTGTATCGTAGTGCTCTTGACCAATTACTTGTGGGTCAAGTTGACGTGAAGATGAATCAAGTGGGTCTACCGCTGGGTAGATACCAAGTGATGCGATATCACGTGAAAGTACTACTGTTGCGTCTAAGTGAGCAAAGGTAGTTGCTGGAGATGGATCTGTTAAATCATCCGCAGGTACGTATACCGCTTGGATTGATGTAATTGAACCAGTCTTAGTTGAAGCGATACGCTCTTGAAGCACACCCATTTCTTCAGCAAGTGTAGGCTGGTAACCTACCGCTGATGGCATACGACCAAGAAGTGCAGATACTTCTGTACCAGCAAGTGTATAACGGTAGATATTATCTACGAAGAAAAGCACATCGCGACCTTCATCACGGAACTTTTCAGCCATAGTAAGGCCTGTTAACGCTACGCGTAAACGGTTACCTGGAGGCTCGTTCATCTGACCGTATACAAGCGATACTTTATCAAGTACGTTTGAATCGTTCATCTCATGGTAGAAATCGTTACCCTCACGTGTACGCTCACCAACACCTGCGAATACTGAGTAGCCGCTGTGCTCGATTGCGATGTTACGGATAAGTTCCATCATGTTTACAGTTTTACCAACACCGGCACCACCGAATAAACCAACTTTACCACCTTTAGCAAACGGACATACAAGGTCGATAACCTTGATACCAGTTTCTAAAAGCTCAACTGAACTTGATTGCTCTTCGTATGAAGGCGCTGCACGGTGAATAGACATACGGTCTTCTTCGCCGATTGGACCCGCTTCATCGATTGGCTCACCAAGTACGTTCATGATACGACCAAGTGTTGCTTTACCAACTGGAACTTGAATCGATTCACCTGTATTCATAACTAAAGCACTACGACGTAAACCATCAGTAGTACCCATAGCGATAGTACGCACTACACCGCCACCTAGCTGTTGTTGAACTTCTAAAGTCAAACCAGCTAAATCGCCATCTGTTACTCTTAGTGCGTGGTATACCGCTGGCACGCTATCTTGTGGAAATTCAATATCCACAACGGCGCCGATAATTTGGACGACCTTACCTAAACTCATGTCTATTCCTCTCGTTAATCTTTACCCGAAGCATTAAACTGCTGCTGAGCCAGAACAAATCTCACTAATTTCTTGTGTGATTGCTGCTTGGCGAGCCTTGTTATAAACAAGCTGTAGCTCGTCCATAAGGTCACCTGCGTTATCAGTTGCAGCTTTCATTGCAACCATACGAGCAGCCTGTTCTGAGGCAGCATTTTCTACCACACCTTGGTATGCTTGAGACTCAATAAAGCGTACTAACAAAGACTCTAAAATAGCCTCTGGGTTTGGCTCGTATAAGTAATCCCATGTGTGAGCAGATACTTCTTCTTCAGCTTTTGGCAAAGGGAGTAACTGATCTATAATTGGCTCTTGCTTCATGGTATTAACGAATTTGTTATATACCAAGAATAAACGGTCTATTTTGCCTTCAGAAAATGCATCAAGCATAATTTTTACAGGACCAATAACGTCTTGTACTGAAGGTTTATCTCCTAGGCCCGCTTTTTTAGCGAGTAGTTGACCACCAAAACGTTGAAAGAAGCCTGCTGCCTTACTACCTAAAGTAGCAAATTCAGCATCAACACCTTTCTCTTTCCACGCTTTAACATCAAGTGCAACTTTCTTAAACTCGTTTGAGTTTAAACCGCCACACAGACCACGGTCTGTAGAGATAACAATATAACCAACTCGTTTCACTTCACGTTCTTTTAAGAACGGGTGAGTAAAATCAAGATTTGCTTGAGCAACACGACCAATTACTTCACGTAATTTATTAGCGTATGGACGGCTTGAAGCAACGCGTTCTTGCGCCCTTTTCATTTTAGACGCAGCAACCATTTCCATTGCGCTAGTGATCTTTTGAGTATTTTTAATACTCCCGATCTTGCTTTTAATCTCTTTTCCGCTGGCCATGACTCTCTCTCCGAATCAAGGTGTGCTTTAGTTTCCTAAAGCGCACCATTAATAACTAAATTACCAAGTTTGCGTAGACTTGAACTTCGTAAGAAGTTCTTTAAGCTGCGCTTCGATCTCGGCATTCAAGTTACCAGTTTCATTGATTTGAGCCACAAGCTCTGCGTATGTGCTAGTTGCATACGAAAGTAAAGCTGCTTCAAAGTCACCGATTTTCGAAATCTCGATGTCTTGAAGGAAGCCTTTTTCAGCAGCAAATAACGACAAAGACATTTCAGCAACAGACATTGGCGCGTACTGTTTCTGCTTCATTAGCTCTGTTACACGCTCACCATGCTCAAGTTGAGCACGAGTTGCATCATCAAGGTCAGACGCGAACTGCGAGAACGCAGCTAATTCACGGTACTGAGCTAGGGCTAGACGAATACCGCCACCTAGTTTCTTAACGATTTTAGTTTGTGCAGCACCACCAACACGCGATACCGAGATACCAGCATTTACTGCCGGACGGATACCTGAGTTGAATAAGTCAGTTTCTAAGAAGATCTGACCATCGGTGATAGAGATAACGTTAGTCGGTACGAACGCAGAAACGTCGCCGCCTTGAGTTTCAATGATTGGCAATGCCGTCAATGAACCAGTTTTACCTTTCACTTCACCATTAGTGAACTTTTCAACGTAATCTGCGTTTACACGCGATGCACGCTCTAAAAGACGAGAGTGAAGGTAGAATACGTCACCTGGGTATGCTTCACGGCCTGGTGGACGCTTAAGTAGTAATGAAATTTGACGGTAAGCAACTGCTTGCTTAGACAAATCATCATATACGATTAATGCGTTTTCACCACGGTCACGGAAGTATTCACCCATAGTACAGCCCGCGAACGGTGCTAAGTACTGAAGTGCCGCAGATTCAGAAGCAGATGCAACAACTACGATAGTATTTGCTAGTGCACCATGCTCTTCTAATTTACGAACTACGTTTGCAATAGTAGATGCTTTTTGACCAATCGCAACGTACACACACTTAACGCCTGTGTCTTTTTGATTGATGATTGCATCGATTGCTAGTGCAGTTTTACCTGTTTGACGGTCACCGATGATAAGTTCACGTTGACCACGACCAACTGGAATCATCGCATCGATAGATTTATAACCAGTTTGAACTGGCTCATCTACTGACTTACGCTCGATTACACCTGGTGCAATTTTTTCTACAGGTTCAAACCCGTCGTTATCTAAAGCGCCTTTACCATCGATTGGAGCACCTAGTGTGTTTACAACACGACCAAGTAGACCAGGACCAACAGGAACTTCTAAAATACGACCAGTTGTATATACTTTTACGCCTTCAGTAAGGTCAGCGTACGGACCCATTACTACTGCACCAATTGAGTCGCGCTCAAGGTTTAGTGCGATAGCATAACGGCTGCCAGGAAGCTCAATCATTTCACCTTGCATACAGTCAGCAAGACCGTGGATGCGGATGATACCGTCAGTAACAGATACAATAGTACCTTCGTTACGAGCTTCACTTACAACTTCGAACTTCTCAATACGTTGTTTGATCAGATCTGAAATTTCAGTGGAATTAAGTTGCATGCTCTTTTTCCCAATTACGATTGTAGTGTTGTAGCTAAGCGGCTTAATTTACCGCGAATAGTACCGTCGATTACAGTGTCGCCAGACCTAATAATAAGTCCACCAACCACTGACGCGTCTTCACTACAATTCAGCTTAACTTTGCGTGCGAAACGTTTTTCAAGTGCCGCTACCAATGACTCTTGTTGCGCAGCAACAAGAGGAGTTGCAGAAATCACATCTACTTCGATTTCTTTATCGTATTCTGCTTTAAATTCAGCAAATAACTCAGCAACGTCAGGTAGAGCTGTCAAACGTCCATTTTCAGCCATCACCTTAACTAGGTTCTGACCTTGTTCGTTGAGCTGCTCAGCACAAAGTTGAATAAATAATTCAGCTTGTGCAGTAGCTGTAGGCATACCTGCTAAAGCAGATGATGCTTGTTCATTGCTGGCTACGTGGCCTGCAAAGAACAACATATCATTCCAGCTTTCTAGAGTGCCTTTCTCAACGGCAAGTTCAAAAGCCGCTTTAGCGTATGGGCGAGCGATAGTAGTCAAATTAGACATGCTCATACCCTCCTAATTACAGCTCAGCGACAAGTTTTTCAACGATGTCACTATGTGCGGCTTGATTAATTTCACGCTCTAAAATACGTTCTGCACCAATCACTGCCAGAGTTGCTACTTGCTTACGTAGCTCTTCTGTTATGCGATTACGTTCAGACTCAACTTCAGAGTGCCCTTGAGCAATGATACTTTCACGCTCTTGCTGACCACGAAGTGTTTCTTCGTCAACAATTAGCACTGCACGCTTTTTAGCTTGATCAATGATATCAGCCGCTTGAGCTTTTGCATCTTTAAGCTGTTCAGCAGCTTTCTTTTGCGCAAGTTCTAAGTCTTTTTCGGCTCTATCAGAGGCAGCTAAACCATCTTCGATTTTTTTCTGGCGAGCTTCAATTGCACCGTTTAGTGGTGGCCATACGTATTTCATACAAAATAATACGAACACCGTAAACGCAATCAATTCACCGATAAGAGTGGCGTTTAAGTTCACAACCGCTCCTCCTTAAATAGTAAGCTGTTCAAAAAATAAAATTAAAGTACGAACAACAATACCATAGCGATACCAACACCAATCATTGCTACAGCATCGATTAGACCAGCAAGAATAAACATCTTAACTTGTAGCGAAGGTGCAAGCTCAGGTTGACGCGCACATGCTTCAAGGAATTTACCGCCCATGTTACCAAAACCGATTGCTGTGCCGATTGCACCAAAGCCGATTAGTAAAGCTACTGCGATATACTTAAGACCTAATACTAGTTCCATTTTTTTCTCCAAAGTTTCAATTGTAAATTAAAGTTAAATATTAAAGGTTGTAAAAATTAGTGATTATCTGAGCTTGCCATGCTTAGGTATACAATCGTAAGCATCATGAATAAGAATGCTTGTAATGTAATAACTAGAATATGGAATACTGCCCAAACAAAGTGCAACGGTAGTTGCATATAACCGATAGCGCCGATCAAGATGAAAATCAACTCACCAGCATATAAGTTACCAAACAAACGTAGTGCTAATGAAAACGGTTTAGAAACGAGTGCAATCAGTTCAAGTAATAAGTTAAATGGTATCAAAATAATTTGAACAAACATGTTATTTGAGCTGAACGGATGAAGCGTTAACTCTTTAATAAACCCGCCAATACCTTTTATTTTGATTGAAAAGCCAACCATTAGTATAAATACACCCAGCGCTAGCGCTGAAGTCATATTAATATCGGTAGTAGGTACAATTTTCATGTACACATCATGTGAATCCATACCAAATGCTGTTTCACCAACGAAACCTGCAAATGCTGGTAAAAAGTCAACTGGGATTAAATCCATTAAGTTCATTAAGAACACCCAAACGAAAATCGTTAAGGCTAATGGTGCAATAAGTTTGCTTTTACCATGGAAAGTATCGCGTACGTTGTCGCCAACAAATTCTACGATTATTTCAATAAAGCACTGAAATTTTCCAGGTACACCTAGTGTTGATTTTTTAGCGGCACTACGAAAGATCCATAAAAATATAAGACCTAAACCGATAGACCATGCGAGGGTATCTATATGCCATGTCCAGAAACCACTATCCGTACATGCTTTATTGAAGGCGAGACCTGTATCGGTCGAACACATCTTAGCATTGGTCAAATGGTGCTGGATATGGCCAGATAGAGTAACTTCTTCTGCTGCCATGTTATATCCCAAAGTTAATGTTTAAAAAAAACGGGTGCGAACAATCCAGTAAAGAGCGCCAGTATATAAGTACTAAAAAAGGGTAATAAAATTACCGGAAAATGCTTCAGTACTAGCGCAAACAATACAATTGTTAGCATAAATTTTAATCCGTTGCCGCGTTTCAACGAGGCATACGCTTGATTTGCTCGACTTGCACCCATATGTCTGAATGCATAAAGACCAAATACAAAGTGCGGAAGTACTGCGACAACTCCACCAGCGAGTGATGAAAGCGCGGCATTGACTCCCGAACTAAAACAAATAATTACAGCAGCAACTAATGCTACAACACCCTGAAGGCAAATTAACTTTAATACGGCAAGTCGATATGGACTCGCTAACTTATCAGTCACGTTTAGTTAACCTTTATTGCGTTCTAATTGTTAGGGTGTGAAAACTGGCGAAATTATACTTAATCCTGCCAGTTTTGCAACTTGAGTAGACGCTTTGTAACACGAAATAGCTACAAATGTCCCTTTTTAGACATGTAGAAAACTAATGGTGGGTATTGTCTTGATTAATGCGATTTAAAATGCCGTCAAGTTCGTCCAAATTAGTATAAGAAATAACAAGCTTACCTTTGCCTTTTTTGTTGTAATTTATTTCTACTTTGGCACCTAGGTTTTCAGCGAGTTGTTGCTCTAACTGTTTAACATCTGGATCTTTTTCAGCTATTTCTTTAGCTGGCACTGGTTCTAAAATTGAACGAACTAACTTCTCGGTTTCACGAACGGTTAGTGCTTTAGCGACAGCTAAACGAGCAGCATCTGATTGTGCTTCTCCCTCAAGGGCTAATAAACAACGAGCGTGCCCCATTTCAATGTCGCCATGCTCTAACAGAATTTTTACATCACTGTTTAAATTATTTAAACGAAGTAAGTTAGTTACTGTAGTACGTGATTTGCCAACCGCATCTGCTACTTGTTGATGTGTTAGTTCAAATTCATTAAGTAAGCGATTTAACGCAACCGCTTCTTCCATAGCATTTAAGTCTTCACGTTGAATATTTTCTATTAGCGCAATAGCAACTGCAGCTTCATCTGGTACGTCTTTAATAATACAAGGTACTGTTTCAAGCTTAGCTATTTGCGCTGCACGCCAACGACGCTCACCGGCGATAATTTCAAAACTATTTTGTGCAATAGGGCGCACGACTATAGGTTGAATAATACCTTGTGAGCGAATAGAACTAGCAAGCTCTTCTAGTGCCTCTTCGGACATGTCTTTACGAGGTTGATATTTACCAGAGTGTAAAAACTCGATTGGGAGTTTTTGTAATTCACTGTTATTTGGCCCAGCCGCATTTTTTACAGCTTCAGTCACGTTTGATGTGTCTTGTTCCTTGCTTGCGCTCGGTGTAGGCTTTGACGAACTTAAAAGTGCATCGAGTCCTCGGCCTAAACCTCGTTTTTTAGCAGACATGTTATTTTTTTACCTCAAAGTTAGGCGACAACGGACGCTGTTTTTTCTTTTCTACGTAACATTTCACCAGCGAGTGCTAAATATGCTTTAGCGCCACTTGATGCCCGGTCATAATACATAGCAGGTGTACCAAAACTAGGTGCCTCTGCTAAACGAACATTACGCGGGATCACCGTACGGTATACTTTGTCGCCAAAATGTTGTTTTAATTGTTCTGATACGTCATTCGCTAAACGGTTACGCGGATCGTACATAGTACGAAGTATGCCTTCAATTTGTAAGCTAGGGTTTACTAACTTAGCAAGCTGCGTAATCGTATCCATTAATGCGGTTAACCCTTCAAGTGCATAATACTCACACTGCATTGGCACTAAAATAGAATCAGCTGCGGCCATTGCGTTAACAGTTAACATATTTAAAGAGGGAGGACAGTCGATAAAAATAAATTCGTACTGATCCTGAATTTTTTCAAGTGCGTTACGTAAACGCACTTCACGAGCAAATAATTCCATCAATTTAACTTCTGCAGCGGTTACATCACCGTTTGCAGCAATCATATGGTATTCGCCAGACGTTTCTTTGATAATAACGTCTTCTATAGGTTTATCTTCAATGAGTAAGTCGTAAATAGTTGGTACGTCGCCGTACTTATCTACGCCACTTCCCATAGTCGCATTGCCTTGCGGATCGAGATCAATTAACAGCACTTTACGTTTCGTTGCAGCCATAGACGCAGCGAGGTTTACAGCGGTTGTAGTTTTACCCACTCCACCTTTTTGATTTGCTAATGCGATGACTTTTGCCACGGTGTCTCTGATCCCTAGTCTTTAGAAAGAATAATTAAATGTCGTTGTGCATCTAACTTAGGTACTTCTAATGCAATTTTTTGCTCAAACTTAACGCCAGTAGGTAATGACTCTAGCTCTTCACTAGGGAACACACCTTTAAGCGCTATAAATTTACCCGAATGATCAATTAAGTGCGAACACCAGTCAACCATATCTTGTAATGAAGCAAATGCACGACTGAGTACGCCATCTAATTTAACACTTGGCTGATATTCTTCAACTCTTGACTGAACAGGTGTTACGTTATCAAGGCCAAGCTCATGTTTAACATGCATTAAAAAGCGAACGCGTTTACCTAGACTATCTAGTAACACGAATTGTGTGTTAGGTAATGCAATCGCTAATACAATGCCTGGAAGGCCAGGCCCTGTGCCAACATCAATATAATGATGACCAGGTAAGTGAGGTGCAACAACTAAACTATCCATAATATGCTTAATCATCATTTCTTCAGGTAAGCGTACCGAAGTTAAATTATAAGCTTTATTCCACTTATCTAATAACTCGACGTAACGAACTAGCTGTTGCTGTTGTTTTTGTGTTAGCGCAATATCAGTTTGCGCTAACAATGTAGTTAATTGTTGCTGTAACACTATGTACCCTTATCGTTACGCAGATTTGCGTAATAAGCCTTGCTTCTTCAGATACACTAATAATAGCGAAATCGCCGCTGGGGTGATACCAGAAATACGCGATGCTTGGCCAATAGTGTCTGGACGTGACTCAATAAGCTTAGCAACAACCTCATTTGATAAACCTGATACAGTTTTGTAATCAAACTCTTTTGGTAAAATTGTTTGCTCATGACGAAGCTGCTTATTGATCTCATCTTGTTGACGCGCAATATAGCCTGCGTACTTAGTATGGATCTCAACTTGTTCAAGTGCTGCTACGTTTGTAAATTCAGATCCTAAACCGTCAATAGCCATAAGATCGTTATAACGAATCTCTGGACGACGAAGTAATTCTTCTAAACTTGCTTCACGAGTTAATGGTGTTTTTAGTAATGTATTTACTTGATCAACAACGACGTGATCTTTATGAATCCACGTATCTTTAATGCGTTGTTTTTCTTTCTCAATTACTTCCATTTTTTCGTTAAATGCCTGCCAACGTTCGTCATTAACTAAACCCAGCTCACGGCCTTTTTCAGTTAAGCGAATATCTGCATTATCTTCACGAAGTAGTAAACGGTATTCGGCACGGCTAGTAAACATGCGGTACGGTTCTTTCGTACCCAGTGTTGCTAAGTCGTCAATTAATACACCCACGTAAGCTTCATCGCGACGTGGCGTCCAAGAGTCTTTACCTTGCACTTTTAACGCAGCATTCATACCTGCAATTAAGCCTTGTGCACCCGCTTCTTCATAACCGGTAGTGCCGTTAATTTGACCCGCGAAAAATAAGCCTTCGATAAATTTTGTTTCTAAAGACTGTTTTAAATCGCGTGGATCAAAGTAGTCATATTCTATTGCATAGCCTGGTCGACAAATATGTGCATTTTCAAAACCAGAAATAGATTGCACAATCTCAAGTTGTACATCAAACGGTAAACTAGTAGAAATACCATTTGGATATAATTCGTATGATGTTAAGCCTTCAGGTTCAACAAATATTTGGTGCTTATCTTTATCCGCAAAACGTACAATTTTATCTTCAATTGATGGGCAGTAGCGTGGACCAATACCTTCAATAACACCTGAGTACATAGGTGAGCGATGTAGGTTTTTACGAATAACATCATGTGTTTTTTCGTTTGTGTAAGTGATGTAACACGGTATTTGTTGTGGGTGATCTGATTGTTTACCCATAAATGAAAATACAGGTGTTGGCATATCACCAGGCTGTGCTTCCATTTTTGTAAAATCAACAGTACGTGCATCAATACGTGGCGGAGTACCTGTTTTTAAGCGATCCACTCTAAAAGGGTGTTCGCGTAAACGTTCAGCCAATGCAATTGATGGTGGATCACCAGCACGACCACCTTTGTAATTTTCTAAACCAATGTGTATTTGGCCACCTAAAAAAGTACCCACAGTTAAAACAACACTTGGAGCACTAAAACGTAAACCCATTTGAGTTACTACGCCAGTAACACGATCGTTTTCAACAATAAGATCATCACATGATTGTTGAAAAATCTTAAGGTTATCTTGGTTTTGTAATGTTGTTTGAATAGCTGCTTTGTACAAAGCGCGATCTGCTTGTGCTCGAGTTGCACGAACAGCAGGTCCTTTTGAAGAGTTTAGTGTGCGAAATTGGATCCCGCCTTTGTCAATGGCCTGTGCCATTGCACCGCCAAGCGCATCAATTTCTTTTACCAAATGACCTTTGCCAATCCCACCAATAGCTGGGTTACAAGACATTTGACCAAGGGTATCCATATTGTGAGTCAGTAGCAGGGTATTCATCCCCATACGGGCAGCTGCTAATGCGGCTTCAGTGCCAGCATGTCCACCACCTACTACGATAACGTCAAAATTTTCGTGAAAAATCATTAATGGGATCCTACTTAAATCAAACCGGTAAACTTCAAAAGGGAGCGTATTCTACCTAGAAATTGGCAGAAGATAAATGATTAAACAAAGAGCAAGATCTAAGTATGTGATCTCTAATAATATAAAGGATCTTTTAAAGAGATCTTTTATTACTATTACTACTACTGACCAGCTTTTCTGTTGATAAGGTTTAGATCTTCATTTAAAACATGAAATTAGATCAGATCTAAAGGTGTTAATATGATCGGATCATCCAGCAAATAAGCTCTGATCAAAAAGGCACCTTATGCACAGGGCTGAATCAGTTGGATCTTATCCCATGGATAAGCATGCTTTAAAAAGCAGTTTATTCAATCTTTATCCACAAAATCTATTAAATTATTAGTAAATTGTGGGTAACTTTATATATAACTTTTTACTTGATCTATCTATTTTAAGCCTGCTTTGGTTATCCAAGAGTCTAACCATGCTAATGCTGTGTCTTCTGGTAGTGCTTCATCGAGAATATTAAGCTCTAAGCGTTCTGCTACTTTTATAGCGCCTTTTTGAGATAATAAGGCATCTATATTACGTCCAGCTTGGTTGTAAGTGTCATAACTGGTATCACCTAAAGCGATTACTGAGTATTTTAATTCTGATAAATCATTAGCTTGAGTCACATCTTCAACAAAGCTAATAAAGTTTTCAGGATAATCACCTGCACCATAAGTAGATGTGCAAATTAACCAAATGGTATTTTGCTGATCAATATCGCTAAATTCAGGTTGATCATGTAGTTGTGTAGTAATACCAAGGTTATTAAGCGCGTCGCTTAGTTGCTCTGCAACATACTCGGCTGATCCCATTTGGCTGCCAACAATAAGATTTACTGAACTCATGAATATTAGTGATCACATTGGTTTTAATTGCTGCCTATGATAACTGAGTGTGAGTAACAGTAAAGTTAAGAGTGCTTTTTTGTATAACTATTTTTGTGCTAATTTTACTCTTATTTTAAAGCGCCTACTTAAGTTGTTGATATTATAAGGCTTAACAAAATATCTTTAAATGTAATCTTCTGATCAAGTTGTTGATAACAGTGGGGAAAGCTCTGTTTAAACACACCTTTTAGGTTGTTTAATAATCGCTAAGTTATTGATATTACTATTTAGTGAGAGACTTAATTGTAAATCTAGGCATAAAAAGCACAAGGTGATCATAATGTGGATATAAAGGTTGTTGATAACCTTAAATTTAGATCGAAAATAATTTTATTAAATGATCTAATTGGGCTGATCTAACGAAATTAATTAAAAATAAGCTTATAAACAGATAATTTTTAATAGATCATTAGGTTTTTTCGAGTGTGGTAGCTCAATTTACTATTTATTTGAGCTAAAAATTAGGTTTTGTGGATAAGTGATCTCAATATATTTAATTTAATGCGTATTTATAGCTGCTTTTTTTATGTATTTTGCTGGTGGATTAGTAGATCAAAAGTTTGACGCACTCAAATCTCGAGTCATTTTTATTAAAAATCCGCAGTGATCGTCTGTCCATATGTTGTATAAAGTTGGTTTTTTAGAGTGTTGATCTTCACGTTTTAGCTCTTAAATTGAGCAAATAACATTAGTTTTTATGAGCTAGGTAATTATAAAAAAGCTATTTATAACTAACTTTTGTGTGGAGGATAACGATTTTAAAACGTATTTTTGTTTGAAATATGTATCGGTTTTGACCTTAAAATGGGTGTTACTTGCGCTATTAATACCTTACTTAAAGGCTCTTTCTACAATCTAATCTACATAATCTAGCTGGTAATAATTATCGCTTTGGGTATGATTTTATTGGCAGAACTGGCAGGGATTGACGGTATAAATACATATTTTATAGTGAATATTTTACATAAAAAAAGAGCACCTAAGTGCTCTTATAATAAACATATATCTGTAATAAGGTGCTTATTTACCAATACAATAAGTAAAAAAGTTAATAAAAACAGTAAGTTTATGTTTTTTTGGTGGGTCTGTGGTGGCCCACTTTCGCATTAGAAAATATCGTGCAAGTAAACTAAAGGAAACTTACTCGTGTATTTCCAGCCATTTGACTAGTTCAATATCGGTAGTTTCTTCGTCACCTGAACGAAGTGCTTTCTCTCTGTTTTCTTTCTCTTTTTTTTCTTTCGTAGAGGTACTTCTCATGAGATATGTTGGATCCATTTCACCAATAATTTTGTTTGTGAGGTACTTGTATCTAGAGAAAGCTTCTTCAGGGGTTACGATCGTTTGTGCATTTTCCATCATATAAACCATAGCATTGAGAGTACCTCTCAGGTAATGCTCTACGTTAACTAAAAGTAGCTCTAATCTTTCAGGTGTATGTGCATTATGAACAATAGAGTTTCTTGTTCTATATATTCGATGGATTTGTAACTCTACTTTCTTCATGTGTTGCTGAACCTTTTCTCCAAGGAGGTAAGGTTTGTTACAAAAATGCATTAATTTATTGAACCTGTGTTTTGCGTATGGATATTTTTCTAAATTAGCTCTTATTTGCACTTTAATTTGTTCATTTTTAATAGCCTTATATAAATCTACAAGGTTGGCTGTTTTAAGATCTAATCTATTATTATCAAGAGTGAGTTCCCCCCACTCTAACTCTTTAGCAACACCCCTTAAGGCGAAAAGCTGTTTTATTGGATAATCAAGTCCAATACATGGCATCGTTGCAAATAGAACATGCTCATCATGGCCTAAAGTTTCTTCTGAAACTCCCTCTGTTATAGATTCTAGTGCAGACCAAAAGGCTGTAAAACGACTTTCAGATGCTCCAGGCTCTAGTCCCTTTTTCATAAATCTCATGGCAGAGCTAACTTTTTTGATTGCTTCATCACTACCTTCGGAATATACCCTCTCCATAGTTTTCATATAAAGTAAGAAATCACTAGACTGAATTCGATCAGATATACTTATTAGGTTGTCTGTTGAATCCCTGATAGTTTTTGATATGCCCCAGCCATCAGCGTCATAGCTTCTTTGAATGATTATTTTGTCTTGTCCAATAGCTACAGCCATAATGTCCAATGAGCGATGCAACACTTGTAAAGATTTAGAATGCGCAGCAGAATGACTGATTGCACATACTGTGATATTTACAGCGATGCTATTTCTTTTTTGATGGTCAATTAGATGGAATCTACAGTTGTTAAAATTTAATTCTCCCTCAATACCATCCAGAAATGTATAAAGCTTATTTGATATTATTTTTAAAGATACCCTTACATCTTCTTCTTGTAAGGTTAATTTCGCTTTGAATTTAGCAAATTGTTCTATAAAGGATTCGTTACGAGATAAGAAAAAGTTCCGGCCTAATAAATAACACTCGGTTAGGGGCATTCCAAGACTGTTTAGTGTGCTAGCGAGATTATTAGTTGCTACATAAAGTTTATCAAAGTCTGCTTCATTTTCATTGTTTATTAATTCAT
The DNA here is from genome assembly GCF_015864815.1 of Pseudoalteromonas sp. NZS100. Lineage (NCBI taxonomy): Bacteria > Pseudomonadati > Pseudomonadota > Gammaproteobacteria > Alteromonadales > Pseudoalteromonadaceae > Pseudoalteromonas > Pseudoalteromonas sp. NZS100. Next base: position 8,515 of record NZ_JADYWM010000029.1, on the reverse strand, counting down.
CTATTTTATAAAGTGCAATATCACGATAGTTTTTTTCTATCAGAGTTTTAAGCTGGTTTAATAGACTTACTATTAATTTTTTTTCTTTTTCTATCGGTTGGTTCTTTTCTGACTCTGATGGAATATTTGCAGATAAAATTTCTATCAGATGATTGGGTATGTTTTTAAACGTTGGGTTATCTAAACAAGTATCTGATTTAAATATTGAAATAAGCTCTTCTGCTATTATTAATCTTTTTTGTGGTGCTCTGTATTTTGTACCTAACTTATATAGGGACAAGAGCTCTTCAACAGCATTCAGAGAGTTATTAAATGTAACCCTATCACTATCAATATTACTTTTACTGGTTAAGCTAAGCCAACACTCAATAAAAAAAATTTGTGAATTCGTTAGCCCTTGGCGTTCTAATCTGGTATCGACTCGCATATTGCTCTACTTAATTATTCTGTTATACTTATACCTAATTAGATTAAATTTACATCAATTGCTTATCATAAGCTATTGATTCAGAAAAAAACGGTCTCCCCTTGTGACTGAGGTTTGTCCCGGCAAGGTGTAGAGACCCCTCATATCAATAAGCCCACACTATGTGGGCTTATTTTCTATTTTAGAAAAATTTCTTGTTTAGTGATTCTGCTGTCTTTTTGATGAAATCACTTTCGCTTATATCACCTTTTACCTTGTTACCAAGAAGCCATTGATCAAGCTCTAACCTATCGAAGAAGATCTTTTTACCATTAGGTTTTGCATGAGGAATAATGCCTTCATGGGTTAGTTTATAGATATAGCTTTTTGCCATACCTGTATAAAGTGCGCATTCGTCAACTGTTAATGCGGCTTTGTTGCTTAAGTGACTTTTCAAGATCATCTCTTCAATTGTATTTCGGATATCTGGTAATTCGTCATTCTTACGTAGTGCATCACTTATATCATTTTTCATGGTCTACTCTCTAAAATTTATTGGGAAAACGGGAATATTGGGAAAATTCAATTAATTCATCACTTTAAGTTGGGAAATAAACTTGGGAAAGTGTCTCATCTAAAGCTAAATCAGCCACAATTTGTTGTGGTAGCACCTTAAAGTAGCGACCACCAGGTGGCCCACCTGCGATTACTTTCTTGAATGTTCCTCGACCTTCACGACTTTCCAGCCAATGATTTTTACACATTAGTTTAATCGTATGAGAAATATCAGCTTTATAACTAACCTTTAATCCTTTCATAAATGCATCACGAGTTATGAACCAAGCAAGCTGGCGATCTTTTTCTATCGCGTAGCCGTAGTTATCACCCAAAAACTTACCTTCAGGTAATAATTTTCGTCGCCAAAGTTCTAAGGCAGTTGGTAATTGTTTTATCAACTTGTCATCTTCTGAATCACTAGAAGAGCCACGTATTTCGAGCCAAGCATCAAAGGCTTCCTTTGCGCTTTTTTCAGCAAGGCCTTTAGGCCAAGGCATAAGTCCAGCTGAAGCAGCCAATTCACCACTCACACCATGTAACGCAAATCTTTTTGCTGCTTCAATAACCTGATTGCCATTATTTTCTTTTGTTATTTCCCAATGGGTTAACATCGCTTTGATATTGCGATTTAAAAGAGTAGGGAGATCATCAATAGTGCTTAAGTACTCAACCCATTGTGGCATGACAGTGCCGTGATTTTCGTTAACGGCTTTCCAAATAGATTCAGAAAAGTCATTCATGTTGTTATGACCATAAAGATCGTCATAAGCACCATGTTGCCTTTGGGCTGGTACTTCTAAGAAACGGATTTCTTGACCTGCTTTTACGCCTTTATGTATTGATGAAAGTTTTTCTTCAAGTCCCATTTCACCGGTACTTAAAAAGATAAGTCGCCACTTTTTTCGCTGGCTTTGGGAACCATCTTTATTACTGCGTGATTTTGACATTCCATTAGCTATTGTATAAATGGACTGATCGACGACCTCAGGGTCTACCTGATGCAGTTCATCTAAGCAAAGCAGTAAGTTATTGTGTTCCACCGCTACTGCTTCTAATCCATTAGCGGTGCTTCTCCATGCATAATAGAAGTCAGTACCTGAGTACAAGCTTGCAGCCATGATTAAGATCGTTGTTTTAGATACTTTGGACTTACCAAACAGGTGAACACCACAACTGGGCCAATTTAACCAATGAAGCAGGGGGGCACATAAGCCTGTGCAAACAGTAAATGCAAGTAATGGGTTATTAATACAAAGAGTACCAACCTCTTTCTGCCAACTAGATAAGGTACCTGCGGAACTTAAAAAATCAGCTTCTTTTGTGCCTGAGTAAATAACTTGCTCTGCTCCATTACTTACGCACCAACTGGGTGTAACAAAGCTATTATTAAGCCAGCCTGTTTGAGTCGCGCTTTTATATCGTTTTTCTGGCCTTGCTTGAATCAGGTAAGATGTTATTGGGTCCCATATACCTTTACGACTTGAAAGTGCAAGGCCTGTATCTACAAGCAATTCTTTTAACACTTTACCTTGATCATTAATTATGTGGCGTCGTGGTATTAGCTTGCGTATGCAAATACCGTCTAAGTTTTTCCACTCAACAAGCAAGCCGTAGTCTCGAGTACTGTTACCTCCTCTGGAAATGCCAAGCACTTGAATTGGGCCACACAAGAACCTTGGTTCTGAATCGGCTGTTGGGGTGTAAAATAAACCTGTTTCTCTAAGCTCAAACATAATAAAGCTCCTTTACTTTGATTTCTTTTAGTTTCGTTTGGAGTTATTTGAGCAGATAACAAAGGTGAATGCTGGAGAAAGCTACCTGAACTTTTTGGGGGTTTTCTTAGCCCCCTTTAAATCTAGGGTTTACCTGATATGGGGTCTGTATTTTTGCATTAAAAAGTGGGGGAAATGATGTTTTTGTGTTTAAAAAGTTAGGCATGCCTAATTTATTGGCTCAAAAATTAGACATCAGTCGAGTTTGTTGAGGTTTTTCCTATTTAAATGGAATAGAACAGCAAAAAATATCACTATTGCTAGAACTAAAGCGCAGCCTGTTAGTAAAGGAGCCATTGCTATATTTTCCCATCTTTAATTGCTTCAAATAAATCATGCTTCAATTTGTCGTAGTGGCGAGTAGCGCGAATAGCCAACACCATTAATACCCACATTTGAAACCATTCATAATCAGTCATAAGTGCACCTTAATGTCTTGTATTACCTAAATAGATATTACCTTCCCAATTACAAAGCTCTAAAATCCAGTTACTAATTTTCAACCGTTTAGTTGGGTTAAGGCCTGTGAAAGGAAAGAAAACCTGATCGCTGCGACTTTTAAACGTGGAAAAGGGTTCTAGTCGAATATCCCAAATATCGCCATGCTCATTCATAACATCAAATGCAAACGCTTTTTGTGTGGTTAAAGCAATGAACATCTCTTCTTCCGTTTCATTGCGAAGATCAACCTCTAAACCTAATGGTTCACACTCGTCCTCAATACCTGCTAAGCGAATCTTCAGCTCATCGTATACAGGCTTAAATGGCCAAAGCTCTTTATTTGTCATCATTTCTTCTCTCAAAATTAGGCATGCCTAATTTACAGATAAGTATCGTAAAGCTCGCCACGAGCCTGAGCATCCTCAGCCTCTGCGCGAGTCATCTCTTCACCATCAGCAATAATGTTACCCATACCATCATCCAATTCATCTAGCTGGTCATTCTCTTCAGAAACTGATAGCAAAACATCAACAACACCTAGTGCTACCAACCCTGTTACTTTTAACGCTCTTTTCCACATACGAGACTCCTAAAATTAGGCATGCCTAATTCGAACGATAATTGGACTTACATTTAGTTAAGTTTAATGGGGGAAGTAAATCAATAGGATATGTCTCACGATAAATTACCAAATAATAAAAAATGATTTATATTTCAAAATTATAGGTATTCAGAATATTATAAATATTTTAAAGAGTTTTAATCGTGAGCGAAGTAACTGGAGGAGAAAATATTTTAAATATGAGTTGAGATATCAATTCCAAAGCTAGTTGCTAAGGAATTGATACGTCTAAATGTTAGAAATACCTTTATTTCTACGAAACGCTATTTGTAGTTCGGTACTGTTCTGCTAATTTCTCTAAGTTTAATCTACTATATCTCTCATTTGATGAAATAGGGTATGTTGAATACACAAAATTGATAAATTCGTTAAAATACATACTCTTGGTCTTATTTATTATCGTATTAAGTATATTTAATTCATCATCGTCAAAAGTGCTATCAACACTTTTACCGTTATATGAGATAACGTATTTATCACCACCATAACTCGTTTTTTGAGGAGTGATCGAGAATTCACTATCAAGGTTAGCTAAATCTGTTATGTTATCTACATAAGGACCATAGTGATTAAAAACCCAGTCAATATCTGTCATTTTCCGGTTTTTCATTAGGGCAGAGTACCAATCAGCCAAGTAAACTAACTTTGTTAATCTTGCTTTTGAAAGTTCACTTTTATGTGGGTAATTAGCACAAAAATATGCCATTATTGCTCGCAACTTATTCATGACTACCTCCCCTTTAATGTATCCATAATATCTTGATCAACAAGTTGATTTTGATTTTTTGCAATTTTTGCAGATTTATCGTACTTGATCGCACCCTTTACAAAGTCAACCATATAGCTTTGGTAATCTGTACAGTGTTTTCGTATCTGTGATACTTTTTGTGACTTGAAAAAGTCAGCTCTTACAGACTCTACTACTATAACACCTATATGTTTATCTGCATCTATAATTGATATAGCGACAAATTTACTACTTTTCATCGCCAAGTTATCAATCTTTTCTGAGTCATACTGGTAGTGTTTTTGCATATAACTTTTGTAGCCTTCAGGGTCATCTTTATATAACGGACAATCCTCTATATCTACGCAAATTTTATGCTGCCAAGCCTTACTTATAACACCTTGATTTCTTGAGAACTTCATTCTATGTTGCTCTGCGAAAACAGGATTTTGAGAATGCCTAGCCAGTAAATAGAAATGCTCATCTACATAGTAGTAGATTGTTACTCTTTCCTGAGAGCTTAAGTTCCATTGTCTTGAGCTTCCTTTCAGCCAGGTCTCTACCAACTTTTCTTGCAGCTCAGTGAGTTCATTTTGTAGTGCTTCTGAATCTTCAGAAATGCTGTTTATTTGATTTTTTAAGTCAGAAACCTCTTCATTCTCCGCTCTTAGCGTTTTGTTTTGAGAGTTAAGGTTATCTAAATCGTTAAAAGTACCTTTGCCACCATACAAAATAGCTATAACACCCAACAATATCCCTGACCAAGGGTTCCAAATTAACAAGCACAAGATAGGAAATAAATCATTAATATCATTGTACTTTTCAATAAAGTTAAAGCCGGCTGCAAAAGAGGCGCAAACACTAATTAAAGCAGAACCAGCAGCGGCAAAAAATATATACCACCATTGACCAAGTTTATTAGAAAACTCGTTTAATACTTTTGATTCACCTGTAAAGCCAAATCTCAGCTTCTTCACTTGATGTCCTAACAATAAATAGAGTAGCTCTTGATATGGAGTCTAAGGCACTAAAAAGTTACTGTAAATGATTAAGTTAGTAATGAAAGCCTGAATAGAACTCAAAATGAGCTTTGTATTTGCTATTTAAAATAGACATAAAAAAGGCGGTATCATCTCAATCTTTACTTTCTTAATAGGAGTACTTAATTTTAACTTCCCAAGTAAGCATAGGTTATCTTCAAACGTTCATGACCTAACTCTTGGCTAATTTGCTCACGGACTTTGGTATCGTGCTCATAATCAGTGGGCGATAGCTCTCTTCTATGCGGGCCGCCGTCGGCAGGGCATTTCCAACCTGTAAGCTCTAAATAACGCTCCCTTGCGTAATGATGACGTAATCCGTGATTTTTATTTAATCCTACACGAACAGTTTCTCTGTCATACTCACGCATTTGATCTACATACATTCGCTCAGGTTCAATTAGTGCGCCTTTGGTAACGACAGCAATATCACGAATGAGCTGTCGTTGAGATTCTTTTAAGATCGGAATTTTTCGGTATTTGCCACCCTTAGCCCATGAGCCTTTTATTTGCAGAGTGTTAGCATCTATCAAAGCATAGGATAAGCTGAATTTCATACACTCCTCTTTTCTAAGCCCAAACTCTTGCTGCAAACGCAGGGAAAGCTTGATTAAGTCACTCTTGATCTTGGCATGTTTATCCATGTCTAACGTTTTTGACTTGCCAATAGGGTTGTTGCGAACTCTTGGAATGCCGTAATCATCATTGCTGCGTGAACAGATATTAGGTTTACCTATTTTTTCGGCAATCCAACGCAGTGCTGCCATTCTGTTTTTAATCGTTTTTGGTGCTAGACCTTCATCTTGCCAATGCGTTACAAGGTGATTGATATGTTTGGTTTTAAGACCTGATGGATCTCTTAATCTATAACCATGGCTAAGTAGTTGTGCTGCTGCAAGGTTTAAAACTTTGCTTCGGGTAGCTCTAGTGCTAAAGCTACTTTCGCGGTGTGTGTCGTTCACCATTTGGTGAAGTCGATATCCTAATTGGCTCATTTCATGTTTCTCATAAATTTAAAAAGTAATTTTGAAAGTATTGAGAAAAACACCAAACCGAAGACCAGGGGGCGAAACGCCAAAATAGGTAAGTTTTAAAGCCATATGAACGGTACGTAACCGAGCATATTGTCATAAGACATAAAGGCTAACTGGTCTAAAGCAACAAAGCTGAGCCGTGTGATTTCTGTTGAAATACAGCGCGAACTACTGTGGTTTATATTTGTGTTGTTTATAGTGGGGTGGTCGTGTGACCCATAATGCTGCGAATGCAGCTCCTCAGGAACGTGTTGCGGGCAGTGAGTACGCCCTTTTTCTTTGTGCTCATTTCGAGCTAGTTCATAAATAAAATTATCACAGTGATCAGAGATTGCAACACCTTTTCGACGCGCCCAAATTTCCATCCCTCTTCTGGCCCTGCAATTTTTCAAGGCGGATTGGGTGTCGAGGCATCATGAGCAGTGGCCTCGACGGGCGACTCTGCGAGTCGTCCCTACCTCTTTCGAGTAGGGACGACTTATACAAAATAGGTATTAATGCTTCTAAAACAAGAATAAAAATTGTACTTTTAATGTTAGTTTTATAGATGTTAGAAAATTTGATTGATCTATTCAAAACAAGTTTCATGGAAATTAATGGTCAAGGATTAAAAATGCCAAAATCTCGTATAAGAAACAAAAAAAAGAAGCGTAAATCAATTAACACAAAGAAAAAAAATATAAAATTGGCTTCTTCAAGTAAAACCTATGAAAGTGCAAAGCAATCGCTAGGTAGGCTCTTTAGGAGATATCAATTTGAAGAGTTAGCTTACTCTATAGTGTGCTCTGAAATTTGGTTTCCGAATAGAAGTTGCTTGCTAAAACATTCTCTTTTGTGGGGCTCACTTTTGGAAATGAAACGAGAAGATTTTCAACAAGAGCCACAGATAAAAAGTTACCTCGACTTTAGATCTTTAATGTTGACTATGTATGGACTTCTGCCTGACTTTCCTGCTTCTGAGGACTTTGTTCCTGAGGCTGACTGGGGAGAAATTAAATTAGTTTTCATGGAAGAAACCTTACCTGTTTTGTATGGAGGAAGTGTTGAGAGAATAACTGATTTTATTAACGCCTTTGAAATTAGAAACAAAAAGAATACTCAAGCTCTAATTGAAATGCGATTAGCAATTGAAATACAAAGAGTATTTATTGAATCTATTCCTGCATCCCATTTAGGGAGTAATAAATATATTGAACCTGGAACATTGACCATTCCTTCCGAGCAAGCTTGGCAATCTACCAAAATAGCTATTGAAGCTTTAAATAATAATATAAATATTAAAAATCATGCAGGCTCACACCTTGTTAATAATGATAATTTTCATCTACCTCATAATGAGAGTGAGTTTACAAATAAAGTAGTTGATGGAAGTTTTCAAAACTTTTTTTTCGCTTTTTCGGAAAGGGGTTATTTTCCTGTTTCAGTGAGGAATTTAGCAAGCATAATTATAGACCGTTGGAGTGAGGTTTCGGAATCTTCAATCGATGAATTAACATTTATTTCAAGTTTGTCCAATTATATCAAAATAAACTTTAAAGATTTTTTATCTGGGCCACTAATATTACAAAGTGAATCCATTTTGGAAAAAATTGTTATACCAGGATTGATATTTAATGATGATTTACTGTACGTAATACTACCAACTTTTAATGATGCTCAAAAAACGAAAGAGCTAACTAAGTCATTAAGCCTAGCTTTCTCTCAAGGTGAAAATGTAAATCTATATAATCCTATTAGTGAAGAGTGCTACATATTACCCGAAAGTTTTAGTTTTGAAGAAGGTACTTTAGCTTTTTTATATGTTTCTTCGGTGGTTACAACCAAAAATCAGTTTTTAGTGTAGTGGTCAACTAATTTTGGCCACAGTTTTAGAATCTTGATATCTAATCTCAGATTCATTCGGCGCTAAACCAGC